>DATMAZ010000021.1:0-9943 GCA_035559675.1 Candidatus Limnocylindria bacterium | reverse complement strand
GCTGAGCTCCGGCGCCCGTACACCTACCAGAGCACCGCCGGCGCCGCGATGCGGACGGTGGTCGTGGTGCCGCTCGAGGGCGGCCGCTACGAGGTGACGATCGACGGCACGACCCGCATCGTCGACGCGCGCGGCACGGGTCCCCGAACGTTCTCGCTGCTGTTCGACGGCGTGCACCACGAGGTGCACCTGGCGGCCAAGGCCGACACCTGGACCGTGCTCGCCGGCGGCCGCACGCACCGCGTGACCCTGCTCGACGAGCGCGCCCGGCGGACCGGACGCTCCGCCCAGGGGCCCGGCGACAAGGAGATCCGCGCCATCATGCCCGGCAAGGTGACGGCGGTGCTGGTCGAGGTGGGCCAGCAGGTGGAGCAGGGTCACGGCGTGCTCGTCATCGAAGCCATGAAGATGGAGAACGAGGTCAAGGCGGCGCGCACGGGCACCGTGCGGGAGCTGCGCGTGAAGCCCGGTCAGGCCGTCGAGGCCGGCGAGCTGCTCGCGGTCATCGACGATTGACGGCGCTGCCATGACGCGCCGCCTGCTCGCCGCGCTGGTGCTGGTCGTCTGGAGCGGCGCCGTCGGCGCCGTCGACGATCCGCTGCGCCGCACGAAGGTGGTCGAGGCGGTCGAGCGCGCGAGCCCCGCGGTGGTGAACATCGCGACCAGCCAGGTGGTCGAGCGCACGCCGTTTCCCGGGCCCGTCGATCCCTTCTTCGACCAGTTCTTCCGCGACTTCTTCGACCCCCGCCCGCGCCGCTCGGAGCTCACCAGCCTCGGCTCGGGCGTGATCGTGGAACCCTCGGGCACCATTCTCACCAACGCCCACGTGATCCAGCGCGCCAACCGCATCCGGGTGACGCTGGTCGACGGCCGCGAGTTCGACGCCCGCCTGGTCGGCGCCGATGCCGACTCCGACCTGGCCGTGCTCCGCATCGATGCCGACGGCCGGCTCCCCACCGTGACGCTCGGCTCCGCCGACGATCTCATGATCGGCGAGACGGTGATCGCGATCGGCAATCCGTTCGGGCTCTCGCATACCGTCACCACGGGCGTGGTGAGCGCTCTGGGCCGCTCGCTGCGCAGCGAGGAGCGCGTGTTCAGCGACTTCATCCAGACCGACGCGGCCATCAACCCCGGGAACTCGGGCGGTCCGCTGCTCAACATCCGCGGCGAGCTGATCGGCGTCACCACCGCGATCTACGGCAAGGCCGAGGGCATCGGCTTCGCCATCCCCGTCGACCGCGCCCGCCGCATCATGCGCGATCTCGTGTCCTACGGCGCCGTGCGCGAGGGCTGGCTCGGCCTCGCCGTGCAGAACCTCACCCCCCCGCTCGCCCGGCACTTCGGCGTGACGGCGGGTGTGGTGGTGGTCGGGGTGGAGGCGGACAGTCCGGCCGACCGGGCGGGCCTCAACCGCGGCATGGTGGTGACCGCCGCCGACGGCCGCGCGGTCCGCTCGCTCGCCGACTGGGACCGCCTGGTCGCCGGCCGCGCCCCGGGCGACCGCGTGACGCTCACGGTCGTCGACGACGGCCGCGAGCGGCAGCTTCGGCTCACGATCGGCAGCTACCCCCTGCGCGCGCTCGACGCGCTGCTCGAGGACGGGCTCGGCATCGAGGTGGAGGAAAGCCGCGGCGGGCTCGTCATCGAGTCGGTGCGGCGCGGCAGCCCGGCCGCGCGCATCGGCATCCGGCCGGGGGACCGGCTCCTGGCCGTCGCCGGGCGCCAGGTCGCCTCGATCGCCGAGCTCCGGCAGGCCCTCTACCCCGTGCGGCATGCGGCCAACGTGCTGCTCACCATCGGCCGCGGGTCGTTCGCGTACGTCGTTACCGTCCCCTTCGAGCGCACCTGAGCGAGCGACCCGTGCGCTGGTTCGTCCGCGGCGACCTCGACGGCTTCTTCGGGCTGGCGCTCGACAACCTCGTCCAGCTCCTGCTGATCGAGAACCTCTGCCGTGTCGTGCTGGGCTTTTCGCCCGAGCTGATCTACGGGCGCGTGCTGCCCGGGGCCGCGGTCTCGCTGGTGGCGGGCAACCTGTTCTACGCCTGGCAGGCCCGCGAGCTCGCCCGGCGCACCGGCCGCACCGACGTGTGCGCCCTGCCCTACGGCATCAACACCGTCTCGCTGTTCGGCTATGTCTTCCTCGTCATGCTGCCGGCGAAGCTCGCCGCCGAGGCGGCCGGCGCGCCCGATCCGGCGCGCGTGGCGTGGCAGGCCGGGCTCGTCGCCTGCGCGGGCACCGGCGCGGTGGAGCTCTGCGGCTCGCTCGTGGCGGAGCGCGTGCGCCGGGCCACGCCGCGGGCCGCGCTGCTCTCGACGCTGGCCGGCATCGCGCTCACGTTCATCGCGCTCGGCTTCTTCTACCGCACCTTCGCGCGGCCGGTGGTCGGGCTCGCGACGCTCGCGGTCGTGCTGCTGACCTACTTCGGCGGCGTGCGCTTCCGCGGCGGGCTCCCGGGCGGCCTGGTGGCCGTGCTGCTCGGCACGCTGCTCGCCTGGACGATCGGCATCGCGCCGGGGATGGATCCGCCGCGCGCGGCCGAACTCCTGCTCCCGCAGCTCGCGCTCGGCGACCTCGCGACCGGACTCGGGGCCGGGCATCTGCTCGCCTACGCTTCCGTCATCATCCCGATGAGTCTCTTCACGCTCGTCGGCTCGCTGCAAAACATCGAGAGCGCCGAGGCGGCCGGCGACGGCTTCGCCACCGCGCCGTCGCTCGCCGCCAACGGCCTCGGCACGCTCGCCGCCGCCGCCTTTGGCTCGTGCTTTCCGACCACGATCTACATCGGGCATCCTGGCTGGAAGGCGATGGGCGCCCGCGCCGGCTACTCGGTGCTGAACGCGGTGTTCGCCACCGTCGTCTGCCTCACCGGCACGGTGGCGCACATCGCCTGGGCCGTGCCGGTCGACGTCGGCATCGCGATCGTGCTCTGGATCGGCATCGTGATCACGGCGCAGGCGTTCCAGGCGACGCCCGCCGCCCATGCGCCCGCGGTGGTGGTGGGGCTGCTCCCCGGCGTCGGCGCCTGGGGCGCGCTCATGGCGAAGAACGGGCTGCGGGCCGCCGGCCTCGGCACGCCCGCGGCGCCGTTCACGCCCGCGCTCGTCCCCGCCTTCCTCGCGACCGACACCTGGATCGCCGGCGCCTTCGCGCTCGAGCAAGGATTCATCTTCACCTCGATGATCCTGGCGGCGGCCACCGTGGCGGTGATCGAGCGCCGGTTTCGGACGGCAGCCGCCTGGTGCGCGCTCGGCGCCGCGCTCGCGGCGGCCGGCCTGATCCACGCCTACCGCTGGACCACGGGCGACACGGCGATCGCGCTCGAGCCCGCGTGGCCATGGGTCGCGGGCTACCTGCTGATGGCCGCGGTCTTCGCGCTGGCGCCGCTCGCGACCACCCCGAACGACGGGCCCGGGCACTGACCCACGAGCGCGCGCGTCTACGCCATCTGCGCCACCGCGGAGCCCTGAGCGTCCCGGCGGCTCAGCGCGCGGCGGCGAGCCGGCCGCACGCCTCCGGTTCGACCACGCGCACGGGGCCGAACTTCGCCTCGAGCGGAGCGCGCAGCGCGGCGGCCTTGCCGAGCACGACGATCGCCATCGCGTCGGTGGGCGGCTGCACGCGCGCCACGACCTGGTGGGCGCGCGCGGCGTCGAGCGCCTCCACGCGCGTCAGATAGGTCGACAGCTCGTCCTGCGGCAGGCCGAAGAACTCGATCTCGGCGAGCCGCTGGGCGAGCGCGCCGGCTGTCTCGACCTGGCGCGCGAACTGCCCGCCGACGAACGCCTTGGCCTTGGTGAGCGCCGCCGGCGCCGGCGCCGCGGTGCGGAAGCGGTCGGTCAGCGTGAGCGCCAAATCGAGCGCCGCCAGCGTGGTGTCGGTCTTGGTGGAGGTGGTCACGCGGAAGTCGCCGCCCGTGAGCCGCGCCGAATAGCCGCTGTACGCGCCGTAGGTGAGGCTCCGCTGCACGCGCAGCTCGTCGATCAAGATCGAGCTGAAGCCCCCGCCGAGGATGGTGTTGGTCACCTGCGCCGCCAGCAGATCGGGGTCGGCGCGGCGCAGCGCCACCCCGCCGAGGCGGATCTGGCTCTGGCTGGCGTCGGGCTTGTCGACGAGCAGCACCCGGCGGCCGGTGAGCGGCGCGGGCGGCCCGCTGCGCACCGGCACGGCGTCGGGCCGCTGCGGCCAGTCGACGAAGGCGGCCCGCAGGCGCTCGATCGCCCGGTCGGCACGAACGTCGCCCACCAGCGAGATCACGATGTTGTTCGGGTGATACCAGCGCGAGTAGAAGCGGCTGACGTCGCGTGCGCCGGCCTCGGCGAGCGTCTCCGGCGTGCCGCGCGGCGGCCGGCCGTAGGGATGGGCGCCGTACAGCAGCGCGCCGAGGCACTGGTTGGCCACGGTGCTCGGGTCCTCGAGGTCGGCCGAGAGCTGGCCGAGCAGCTCGTCCCGAGCCCGCCGCACCTCGCCGCGCGCGAGCCGCGGCTCGCGCAGCACGGCCCGGAGGATGGCGATGCCCGCGTCGAGATCTTCCGCGAGGAAGTCGCCGGAGAGGATGGTGGCGTCGTAGCCGGCGACGGCGTCGAGCGTGCCGCCGAGGTCTTCGACGGCGCGCGCCAGCGCCGGCGCGTCCCACGCGCCGGCGCCCCGCAGCAAGGTCTCGGCGGTGAGCTGCGCCAGACCGAGCAGCTCGGGCGGATCCTGCGCCGTGCCGGCGCCGACGAACACGGTCACCGCGAACAGCGGCAGCTCGTGGTGCTCGGCCACGACCAGCCGCATGCCGTTGGCGAGCGTGGTGCGGTACACCGGTGGCAGCCGCACCTCGGGCGCGGCGAGGCCGAGAGCCGGGACGAGCAGCAGGCAGGCCGCAAGCCAGCGCCTCACTGCGGGGCTCCTGCGGTCGGGTCGACCTCCACCACCGTGCGCTTCTCGGGGACGAGATAGGTGCGCGCGACCCGCTGCACGTCGGCGGCCGTGACTGCGTTCCACTGCTCCTCGAGGCCGGACATCGCCTGGTAGTCGCCGAACACGACCTCGAAGAAGCCGAGCTGATTGGCCTTGCCGCTCACGCGCTGGAGGCCGCGCACGTAGTCGGCCCGCAGCTGCCGCTTGGCCCGCGCGAGCTCGCGCTCCCCGACCGGCCGCGCGGCGAAGTCCCGCAGCGCCGTCGTGAGCGCCCGCCTGAGCTCGGCGGCGCTGCGGCCCGGCCGGGCCTGCGCATCGATCACGAAGACGTCCCGGGCCTTGCTCCAGGTGAGGTCGGCCTCGACGCTGGTGGCGATCTCCTCGTCGCGCACCAGCCGCTCGGTGAGCAGCGCGCTCCGCCCACCGGTGAGCAGCTGGGCCACCACGTCCAGCGCCGGGCGATCGGGATGGCGCACGGGCACGGCCTCGTAGCCGATCAGCAGCGCGGGCAGCTCGGCGGGCTTCTGCAGCACCACGCGCCGCTCGCCCGCCTGCGGCGGCTCGGCCAGGACCGGCGCCGCCACCGGCCGCCCGCGCGGGATGCGCTCGAAGTACGAGCGCACGAGCGCCAGCGCCTTGGCGGACTCGAAGTCGCCGGCCAGCACCAGCGTGGCGTTGTTCGGGACGTAGTAGGTGCGAAAGAAGTTGGTCGCCGACGCCAGCGTGATGCGCTGCAGGTCGGCCATGAAGCCGATGGGGTGCCAGCGGTAGGCGCTCTCCACGAAGGCGTGCAGATAGAGCGCCTCGTACATCGCGCCCCCGACGGTGTTCTCGACCCGCAGCCGCCGCTCCTCCATGACGATACCGCGCTCCTGCGCCAGGTTCTGGGGCGTGATCAGCAGGTTGGCCATGCGGTCGCTCTCGAGGTCGAGCACCACCGGCAGCGCGTCGCGCGGGAAGTCGTTCAGATAGGCGGTGAAGTCGCGCGTCGTGTAGCCGTTGGTGGCGCCGCCGCTGCCCTCGATCACGTCGTCGAACGCGCCCGGCCCGAACTTGCGCGAGCCGTTGAACATCATGTGCTCGAAGAGGTGGGCGAGCCCCGTGTGACCGTAGTTCTCGTACGACGAGCCCACCCGGTAGAAGAGGTACGACGAGATCACCGGCGCGGAGTGGTCCTCGTGCAGCAGCACGCGCATGCCGTTGGCCAGCTCGTGCCGCTCCACCGCGAGCGTGAGGGCGGCCGCGGGCGCGGCCGCCGCCGACAGCACGACCGCCGCCACCACTCCTCGAAGACCGCGCACGGGCTTCCGCTTGTAGCGGATGACGCCACTGAATCAAGCTGCTAGACGACGTGCCGATGGGCGGCGCGCCGAGCGAGGTGCAGGACGAGGTGGCGCGGCTCCGCCGCGAGATCGAGCGCCACAACCGGCTCTACTACGCCGAGGATCGGCCCGAGATCACCGACGCCGAGTACGACGCGCTCTTCCGGCGGCTCGAGCAGCTCGAGGCCCAGTATCCCGAGCTGGTCACGCCGGACTCGCCCACGCAGCGGGTGGGCGCGGCGCCGCTGGCGCAGTTCGAGCCGGTCACGCACCGCCGGCCGATGCTGTCGCTGGCCAACGTCACCTCGGCCGAGGAGTTCCTCGAGTTCGACGCCCGGGTGCGCCGGCTGCTCGGCCGCGAGCGCGTGGCGTACGTCTGCGAGCCCAAGCTCGACGGCGTCGCCGCCTCGCTGGTCTACGAGCACGGCCGGCTGGTCGTCGGCGCCACCCGGGGCGACGGCGTCACCGGCGAGAACGTGACGGCCGGCATGCGCACCGTCCGCAGCGTGCCGCTGACGCTCCGCGCCGACGACGGGCCGCCGCCGGCGCTGCTCGAGGTGCGCGGCGAGGTCTATCTGCCGATCGCCGCGTTCCGCCGGCTGAACGCGGAGCGCGAGGAGGCCGGGCTCGCCCCGTTCGCCAATCCGCGCAACGCCGCCGCCGGGTCGCTCAAGCAGCTCGACCCGAAGATCACCGCGGCGCGTCCGCTCGAGTTCGCGGCGCACGGCGTGGGCGAGACCGAGGGCGTGCAGCTCAGCACCCACAGCGAGCTGCTGGCGGCCTTGCGCCGCTGGGGGCTGCGCGTCACGCCGCTCGTGAGCCGCGCCGAGACCGCCGAGGAGGTGATCGCCGCCTTCGAGCGGCTCGAGCGCGAGCGCGACGGCCTCGCCTTCGAGATCGACGGGCTGGTGGTGAAGGTCGACGACCTCGAGCTGCAGCGGCTGCTCGGCCAGGTGTCGCGGGCGCCGCGCTGGGCGGTCGCCTGGAAGTTCAAGCCGCTGCAGGCGACCACGCGGATCCTGCGCATCTTCCCCTCCGTCGGGCGCACGGGCGTGCTGACACCCGCCGCGGAGGTCGAGCCCACCCGCGTGGGCGGCGTCACCGTGCGCAACGTCTCGCTGCACAACATGGACGAGATCGAGCGCAAGGACATCCGCATCGGGGACTTGGTCGTGCTCGAGCGCGCCGGCGACGTCATCCCCTACGTCGTCGGCGTGAAGCCCGAAGCGCGGACGGGCGCCGAGCAGCGCTTCGAGATGCCCAGCCACTGCCCCGTCTGCGGCGCGCACGTGACGCGCGCCGAGGGCGAGGTCGCCTACCGCTGCACCGGTCTCGCCTGTCCGGCCAAGCTCGCGCAGGCCGTGCAGTTCTTCGGCTCGCGCGCCGCGCTCGACATCGAAGGCCTCGGCGAGAAGCTGGTCGCGCAGCTGGTCGAGCGCGGGCTGGTGCGGGACTTCGCCGACCTCTACCGGCTCGACGAGGCGACGCTCGCCGACCTCGAGCGCATGGGCCAGAAGTCGGCGCGCAACCTGCTGGCGGCGATCGAGCGGTCGAAGCACACCACGCTGCCCCGGCTCCTGGTCGGGCTCGGCATCCCCCAGGTCGGCGAGGCCACCGCCAAGGCGCTGGCCGAGCACTTCGGCACGCTCGAGCGGCTGATGAACGCGTCGGTGGCGGAGCTGCAAGCCGTGCGGGACGTCGGCCCGACGGTGGCACGGGCGACCGCCGAGTTCTTCGCCGAGCCCCGCAACCGCGCCGTGATCGAGCGGCTGGTGGCCGCCGGCGTGAGACCCGCGCCGGTCGAGCGGCGGGAGGGTCCGCTCCGTGGGACGTCGTTCGTGCTCACCGGCACGCTGGCCTCCATGAGTCGCGCCGAGGCCCAGCGGCGGATCGAGCTGCTCGGCGGCCGCGTGACGTCCGCGGTGAGCAAGCAAACCTCGCACGTGGTTGCGGGCGCCGAGCCGGGTGCGAAGCTCGCGCGCGCGAAAAAGCTCGGCGTACCGGTGCTGGACGAGGCCGAGTTTCTCCGGATGCTGGAGCGGTCGTGATCCGGCGCGTGCGGTTGGTGGTGACGGGCCTCGTGCAGGGGGTCTGGTTCCGGGCGTCCATGCAGCGCGAAGCCCGGCGGCTCGGCCTGTGCGGCTGGGTGCGCAACCGCGAGGACGGCGCCGTCGAGGCCGAAGCCGAGGGAGACAGCGACGCCGTGGCCGGGCTCATCCTGTGGGCGCAGACCGGCCCGTCGGGCGCCCGGGTCGAGCGCGTGAGTGTTGTGCCGCTCGAGCCGACGGGAGGCGAGCCCGACTTCGCCGTGCGCCGCTGACCCGTGCGCTTGGTCCCGACGGCGAGAACCGCTAAGGAGCACGCCGGGAAGGGGACACAGGCGATGGCCGAGCGGGCAGTCCGAGATTTCATCTCCGAGCACTTCCGGCACTTCAACGCGGCGACGTTGGTCGACGCCGCAGAGGCCTACGAGCGCCACCTGGCGGCCGGCGGCCGCATGTTCATGACGCTCGCCGGGGCGATGAGCACGGCGGAGCTGGGACGCTCGCTGGCCGAGATGATCCGACAGGAGAAGGTGCACGCCATCTGCTGCACGGGCGCCAACCTGGAGGAGGACCTCTTCAACTTGGTGGCGCACTCCCACTACGTGCGCGTGCCGCATTACCGTCATCTCACGCCCGAGGACGAGGAGCAGCTGCTCGCGCAGCACTTGAACCGCGTCACCGACACCTGCATCCCCGAGGAGGAGGCGATGCGCCGCATCGAGCGCGCCGTCGGCGAGGAGTGGTTCAAGGCCGACAAGAGCGGCGGCCGCGCCTTCCCGCACGAGTTCCTCTACATGATTTTGCGCGACGGGCGCCTCTCCAAGTACTACGAGATCGACCCGGCGCACAGCTGGATGCTGGCCGCCGCGGAGCGCAACCTGCCGCTGTTCGTCCCGGGCTGGGAGGATTCGACGCTCGGCAACATGTACGCCGCGCACTGCATTCGCGGCGAGATCAAGCGCGTCCACACGGTGAAGACCGGCATCGAGTACTTCATAGCGCTCGCCGACTGGTACTTGAAGTCGTCCGAGCCGCCCGGCATCGGCTTCTTCCAGATCGGCGGCGGCATCGCCGGCGACTTTCCGATCTGCATCGTGCCCATGCTCGAGCAGGACCTCAGGCTGGAGGGCGTCGCCCGCTGGGCGTACTTCTGCCAGATCAGCGATTCCACCACGAGCTACGGCTCGTACTCGGGCGCCGTGCCGAACGAGAAGATCACCTGGGGCAAGCTCGAGGCCAAGACGCCGAAGTTCATCATCGAGTCCGACGCCACCATCGTGGCGCCGCTCATCTTCGCCTACCTGCTCGGCTGGTGACGCGACAGCGCTGACGATTCGCATGGGCGGCCCGCGCCGGGCAACCGGCGCGCCGCCCGATCACGCCCGCAGCGAGCGTGCCAGGGCCAGCGCGCGCTGGTAGACCTCGCGCCGCCCCCGCCCGGTCTCGCCCGCCACGGCCGTCGACGCGTCGCGGACGCTCACGCCGGCGGCCAGCAACCGGCGAAGCCGCTCCTCGATCGTGCCGTCGGTCGCGTCGGCTGCATCGGCGTCGCCGCCGCGGGCGGCGATCAGCACGGTGACCTCGCCGCGCACCGCCTCGCGGCTGCGGATCCGATCCGCCAGCTCGGGCAGGGAGCCGCGCAGCACCTCCTCGTGCCGCTTGGTGAGCTC
>DATMAZ010000020.1:0-28801 GCA_035559675.1 Candidatus Limnocylindria bacterium | reverse complement strand
CCCGGGCGAGCCGCTCCCCGTCGCGGCCGCCGCGGGTCGCCGCGCGCTCGAGGCACACTTCCAGCGGGCTCACCGCGTCGGACACGAAGCCCGCCTCCTCGAGCAGCCGCGCCGCGCGCAGCTGTCGGAGCCGGAAGTAGTCGCTGTCGACGACGGCGCCGAGCCGGACGCGGGGCAGCGCGTCGAGCGCGCAGCGCACGAGCCCGAGCGCCTCGCGCACCGCCCCGCTCGCCAGCGGCGCAATGCCGCGCCGGAACGACAGCGGGACGCGGAACCGCCCGGCCACGTCGTCGAGCAGCTCGGCGTAGGGCCCGAGGTCGCGCGCCAGGATCGCCATGCGCTCTGGGTCGGCGCCCGCCTCGAGCCGGCGGCGGACGTCGCGCATCACCGCCTCCACCTCGCCGTAGCGGTGCGGCGCCACGAGCAGCCGGATCGAGCCGTCGCCCGCCGCGGCCGGCGCTGCGGGCTGGCTGAACAGGCCGCGTAGCGCCACCGCCAGGCTGCCGTGGCGGCCTCCGCGCACCACGAACGACGGCAGCACCTGCTCGGCGATCGTCTCGGAGGCCACGAAGCGGTTCCAGGTACGGTCGAGAAACCGCGTCGCGTCGACGTTCTCGGGATGTGCGAAGGTCACGAGCTCGGCGTCGCCGACCAGGTGGATGAGCGCGGTGGCGATCAGGAACTGGAGCACGGAGAAGTCGTAGACCTCGGCGAACACCAGCCGCCGAGTGGCGGCGACCAGCGGCGGCCGCTCGCCGCGCGCCACACACTCGGCCAACCGCTCGGCCACCGCCCATTCACGCCCGTGCCGGTCGAGCGCACCCAGCGCGTTCAGCCGCCGCTCGTACGCCCGATAGACCCGGGCCAGCTCCGCGATCCGCAGCGCCGCCTCGAACCCGGGGACCGCGGCCGCGGCGTCGCGTAGCTCGTCCGGTCCGATGCGCGCGGCCTTCAGCTCGTCGATGGCGCTTTGCAGCTCGCGGAGCAGCCCGCGTCCGCGTCCCGCGAGCGGGCCCGAGAGGTCGGGGAGATCCCGGACGGCGACCTCGAGCACCTGGGCCGCCAGCTCCGGGGCCAGCACCCGGCCGGTCACCCCGAGCTGGCCGGCGAGCGCGTCGGTGAGCTCCGGAAAGGTGAGCGCCCCGCTACCCAGTAGGACGCCGGAGGCCGGCACTGCCGCCCGGCGGGCGGCACGCGCCGCCAGCGCGGTGGGATAGACGGTAAGGACGCCGGCGGCCCTCAACCCTTGCTGCTCGGCCGCCTCCACCCGGGGGCGCAGAAGCCGATCTTCTTGTGCGTACCGTCACAAAATGGCTTGTCGCTGGACTGCCCGCAGCGACAAAGATAGATGGGCGATTCGCTCGGCGGCGCCGCCTGGCCGCTCGGGTCCACCATCAGCACGGGGCCGGCGACCTCGACGGGTCCGTTCTCGAGCGGGCGAATGCGCACCTCGGCCATGGCCACCTCCAGCCGGAGCTATGGCTCGCCCCGGCGCCGCCGTCAACGCGGCCCCCTTCCGACCGTGCCTGGCCGCAAGTCCGCGCATATTTGCGACGTTTCGTGACCTCGAAGTCGGTGATTTTCCGCTTCGGCAACGGCATGCCGTGTGCTATCTTCCTTCGTCATATGGCCACGCCGCGAGCGGTGATGAATGAGGATGGGCAGGACGATTCGGGGGTCTCTGCGCGCGTGCGGATCACCGACGAGTGTCTCGAGCTGGACGCGCTGTCGCCCGCCGAGGTGCGAACGCTGCGCGCCTGGATGGGTCGCGTGAACGGCTCGACCAACATCCAGCCCTATCTCGTCGAAGACTCGCCGGGTCGCTTCTGTCTGTTCGTGGGAGCCGCGGCCGAGCGCGCTCGCACTACCAAGGGCCTGCAGTAGCGCGGCGAACGACCCGTCCACGGCCGGCCCTCCGGCGGGCCGGCCGTGGACGAAGCGGAGAGGGAGGGATTCGAACCCTCGGTAGGGCTTTTGGCCCTACACACGCTTAGCAGGCGTGCACCTTCGACCACTCGGTCACCTCTCCGTGGTCGGACCCGGGCTCTAGCACGTCGGCTCCCATGCCGCTACCGGGTGCGGCAGACCGCATGGCAAACGCGCTTGACCCACGTGTGCCATCTCTGGGAATCTCGCTTCGCCGAGACCTGGGATCCCATGAACACGCGTACCGAACGTGGGCTCTTCGCTCTCCTCATCCTGAACGTGGCGCTCCAGGTCTTCGATGGGGTCGCTACCTACCACGGGCTCGGGCTCGGCTTCGGGGAAGGCAACCCGCTTCTGGTGCACGCGATGACGTCGCTCGGCCCCGCCGCCGCGCTCATTCTGACGAAGCTCTACGCCTGCGGCTGCCTGCTCGGTGTCTGGCGCATTCGGCACGCGCGGCTGGCTCTACCGGCGCTCGTGATCATCGCCGCCGTCTACGCGACCTGCTCGCTCGCGCCCTGGAGCGCGGCGCTCGCGCAGGCCCACTTCGACCGGCTACAGCTCGCTCAGTTGTAGAGCGCGTCGTACGCGTAGGTCGCGTCGTTCGTGCTGTTCCAGGTCGACGGCCGATCGGTGTAGTCGCTGCCGAAGAACGCGAGCGGCCGCTCGCCGTTCAGGTTCTCGGGCCGCACGAAGTAGTCCCCGCCCATGAGCGGCACCCAGAGTGCGTACGCCGCGCGCTGGTCGCCGCCGGTGAGCAACCCAGCCACCCCGCCCGTGACACCGCCGATCACCGCCACGACGACCTTCACCGGCGTGTAGACCAGGTTGAGGTACGACGCCGAGATCGAGCTGCCGGCCTCCAATCCCTGATTGGCGGGGGCCAACTCGTCGGTGGTGAGCGGCGGCGTGGTCGAATACACCGGCTCGGCGGCGAAGGCCCGAACGGTGAGAGCGAGACTCAGCGCGGCAACGGCGAGGGTACGCATGGGCGGTACCGTGCCACGGCCCCGTCTGGCTGGCAATCGGGATTTTGCCTCATCGCAGGCGCGCCAGCGCCGCCGTGTAGGCTGCCAGGTCCGGGTCCGAGAACAGCACGAACCGCACCAGGGCGATCGGCGATCCCGGCCGCTCGAGGAACGCGACGACGGTCTCGAGGGCGATCGGCGCGGCCAGGTCGATCGGGAAGCGGTAGGCGCCGGTCGAGATCGACGGAAAGGCCACCGAACGGATACGGATGTCGTGGGCCGCGGCTACCTCGAGGCTCCGGCGGTACGCGCTGGCGAGCAGCTCGGGCTCGCCGTGCCGTCCGTCCCGATACACCGGCCCGACGGCGTGGATCACCCAGCGCGCGGGCAGCCGCCCGCCGGAGGTGATCTTGGCGTCGCCGGTGGCGCAGCCGCCGAGCCGCCGGCACTCCTCGAGGATGGTCGGGCCGCCCGCGCGGTGGATGGCACCGTCGACGCCGCCGCCACCGAGCAGCGTGCTGTTCGCCGCGTTAACGATCGCGTCGGTCGCCTGCTCCACGATGTTGCCGCGAACGAGCTCCAGCGCGCCGTCGCCGACCTGGCGCTGCATGATGTCACGCTTCTAGCATCGCCATCGCAGTTGCGCACCCGTGTCCGACTCGCTACAAGGGAGCCGGGAAGTACTCGGGCGGAGGGGACGCGATGAGCAACCTGGCGGTGGAAGAGGCGCAGGCGGTCGTGTTCGTCAGCAACCGGGCGGGCGCAGCGCTGCGGAGGCGCGAGCGCTGCCTCAAGCTGGCCGGCATCCCCCACGGGGTCGAAGCCGAGCGGCGACCGTCGGGCACCTACTACAAGCTCTGCGTGCGCGAGAACGACGCCGTCGCGGCGCACCTGGCGCTGCAGATGGGTGGCTGCGGGCGTACCGTGAAGCTGCAGGACCCGCGGCCGAGCTTGATCGACACGCTCCGCGAGATCGCTCGTGCGGCCCTCGAAGAGCTCACCCTGCTCGTCGCCAAGCTGGTCGACGCCATCCGGGGGATCGCGCCGCTTTTGCTCGCCGGCCCGAAGGATTCCGCGGGCACGCCCAAGCAGTAGCGCACCGGGTCCCACGCAGTCGTTCACGGGGTCCCGAGGTCTTCCCGCGCCCGCGGGTTGACGCATTGCTGTATCGTGTGCAGGTTCCCGGCCGATGGTCGACGTGAACCGCATGACCCACAAGCTGCAGGAGGCGCTGCAGGGGGCCAGCACCATCGCCACGCGGCGCAACCACCAGGGTATCGACGTCGAGCATCTGCTGCTTGCCCTCCTCGAGCAGGAGGGCGGCATCGCACCGAACCTTCTCGAGGTGGCCGGTATCGCACCTCGCGCCGTCCGCGACGCGCTCGAGGCCGAGCTGAAGAAACGGCCACAGGTCCAGGCGGGGAGCGGCGCCCCGTCCCAGGCCTATCTCACGCAGCGCCTGGCCCAGTTCCTCGGCAAGGCCGAGGACGAGATGAAGACGCTCAAGGACGAGTACCTGAGCGTCGAGCACGTGCTGCTCGCCTGGGTCGCAGAAGCCGGTCCCATCGTCCGCAACCTCGGACTCACTCGCGAGCGGCTGATGGCCGGGCTCCAGCGGGTGCGCGGCAGCCAGCGCGTGACCTCGCCCGATCCGGAAGCCACCTACGAGGCGCTCGCCAAGTACGGTCGCGACCTCACCCAGCTCGCCCGGCAGGGCAAGCTCGACCCCGTGATCGGCCGCGACGACGAGATCCGTCGCGTCGTGCAGGTGCTCTCCCGCCGCACCAAGAACAATCCGGTGCTGATCGGCGAGCCCGGCGTCGGCAAGACGGCGATCGTCGAAGGTCTGGCGCAGCGCATCGTCAACGGCGACGTGCCCGAGGGGCTCCGCAACAAGCGGCTGATCACGCTCGATCTCGGCGCGCTGGTCGCCGGCGCCAAGTTCCGCGGCGAGTTCGAGGAGCGCCTCAAGGCCGTCCTGAAGGAGGTGCAGGCGTCCGAAGGCGAGATCATCCTCTTCATCGACGAGCTGCACACGGTTGTCGGCGCGGGCGCGGCCGAGGGCGCGATGGACGCCTCGAACCTGCTGAAGCCCATGCTCGCGCGCGGCGAGCTCCACTGCATCGGGGCCACCACGCTGAACGAGTACCGCAAGCACATCGAGAAGGACGCGGCACTCGAGCGGCGCTTCCAGCCCGTCATGGTGCCCCAGCCGTCGGTCGAGGACACGATCTCGATCCTGCGCGGGCTTCGCGAGCGCTACGAGGTGCACCACGGCGTGCGCATCAAGGACGCCGCGCTGGTGTCCGCCGCCGTGCTCTCCAACCGCTACATCACCGACCGCTTCCTCCCCGACAAGGCGATCGACCTGGTCGACGAGGCCGCGGCGCGGCTCCGCACGGAGATCGACTCCAAGCCCGAGGAGCTGGACGAGGTCGACCGCAAGGTCCTCCAGCTCGAGATCGAGCGCGAGGCGCTGAAGAAGGAATCCGATCAGGTGTCGCGCGACCGGCTCGCGAAGCTCGAGGAGGAGCTGTCCGGTCTTCGCGAGACGGCCGACCGGCTGCGCGCCCAGTGGGAGGCCGAGAAGGGCGGCATCGGCAAGGTTCGCGAGCTGAAGCAGCAGATCGAAGAGACGCGCCGCGCCATCGAGAAGGCCGAGCGCGAGTACGACCTCAACAAGGTCGCCGAGCTGAAGTACGGCAAGCTCGCCGACCTCGAGCGCCAGCTCGCCGCCGCCGAGCAGCACGAAGCGGGCGGCAAGCGCCTGCTGAAGGAAGAGGTCGACGAGGAGGACATCGCCGAGGTCGTCGCCCGCTGGACCGGCATCCCGGTCGCCAAGCTGGTCGAGGGCGAGCGCGAGAAGCTGGTACATCTCGCCGAGCACCTCCATCAGCGGGTGGTGGGCCAGGACGACGGCGTCGAGGCGGTCGCCAACGCGGTGCTTCGCGCCCGCGCCGGCATCAAGGACCCCAACCGCCCGATCGGCTCCTTCATCTTCCTCGGCCCGACGGGCGTCGGAAAGACCGAGCTCGCCCGGGCGCTGGCCGAGTTCCTGTTCGACAGCGAGCAGGCGATCGTCCGCATCGACATGTCCGAGTACATGGAGAAGCACACCGTCGCTCGCCTGATCGGCGCGCCGCCCGGTTACGTGGGCTACGAAGAGGGCGGGCAGCTCACCGAAGCCGTCCGGCGCCGGCCGTACTGCGTGATCCTTTTCGACGAGATCGAGAAGGCGCACCACGACGTCTTCAACGTGCTGCTGCAGCTGCTCGACGACGGCCGCCTCACCGACGGCCAGGGCCGCACCGTCGACTTCAAGAACACGGTCGTCATCATGACGTCCAACATCGGCAGCCAGCACATCACCGGGTTCGTCGGCGCGCACGAGGCCATGCGCGAGCAAGTGCTGGAGGCGCTGCGCGCGCACTTCCGGCCGGAGTTCTTGAACCGGGTCGACGAGGTCGTCGTGTTCCACGCGCTCGACCGCGCGCAGGTGCGCAAGATCGTCGACATCCAGCTCGCCCGCTTCGCCAAGCGGCTCGCCGATCGCCAGCTCGTGCTGGAGTTCACGGACCGCGCCAAAGACCACCTGGCCGAGCGCGGCTACGACCCGGTCTACGGCGCGCGTCCCTTGAAGCGCGTCATCCAGAACGAGGTCGAGACGCCGCTCGCTCGCCAGCTGATCTCGGGGGCGATCGCGGACGGCAGCCGGCTGCGGGTCGACGTCGGCATCGACGGCAACCTTGTCTTCACGCCGCTCACGGCCGAACCGGCGCGGGCTACCGCCTAAGCGACCGTCCCTACTCCGGCCGGCCGTTCCGCAGGCGCTCCAGCGCCCCGCGCGCAGCACGCGCCAGCGCCTCGTCGTCCGCGTCCGCCGCGCGCGCGAGCTGCGCCAGCACCTCCGGGGTGCCAACGCCGAGCCGGCCGAGCGCCGCCGCGGCGGCGCGCCGCACGCCGGGATCGACGTCGTCGAGCCGCCGGCGCAGTGCCTCGGCCGCCGCAGCGGCGTCGGTCGCAATCACCACCAGACTCGACATCGCGGCTAGCCGGATGCCCGGATCGCCGTCGTCGAGGGCCGCGATCACCGCGGCTTGGATGCGCGGCGTCTGCACGCCGTGCTCGCGCAGGCAGTAGAGCGCCATCTTGCGCTGCGCGGCCGGCCCGGCCGCGAGCGCGTCCAGCAGCCGGCCGGTGAGGTCGGGAACGTCCAGCGCCACCACCAGGCGGCTCGCCGCCCAGCGGAGGTCGCCGTCGGCCGAGCCGAGCGCCTCCAGCAGCACCGGCCAGAGCCGCGCCGAGCGCTCGCCCGCCAGAAAGAGGGCGTATGCCACCGTCCAGCGGCGGTCGAGCGTGCCGGTGTCGAGCTCACCCAGCAGACGCGTGCGCAGCGCGGGGTCGCTCGCCCCGAGCTCGCCCAGCGCCTCGGCCGCCTGCCGGCGCTGGCGCTTCGCCGGATGCTCGAGTGCGGCGAGCAGCGGCTCGATCGCGCTCATGGCGCCACCGCCGCGAGCACGGCGGCCACCAGGTCGTCCACCGTGGCGCCGAGAAGAAAGGCGTCGGGTTGGGCGAGGACCGGCTCGGCCGCGACGCGCAACGCGGGCGCGGATGCCGGCTGCCCCTCGAACGCTCGCGCCAGCGCTTCCATGGTGGCCGCCGGCGCGATGACGTCACCGCCCAGCCACACGTCGGCGAGGAGCCCGCGCGCCTCGATGCGCGCGCTGGCCAGCACGGCGCCGAGCTGACTGGCACGCCGGCCGCGCGGCCGCCCTGGCGTTTCTCGGAGGTCGTCGACGCAGCTCTCCCCGGCCCGCTCGTCGAGCTGCGCCGCCGCCAGCTCGAAGCCGAGGCGGCGCCGGTACCCTTCGACGATCGCGAGCGCGACCTCGCCGGCCGTCGGCGCGGATCCCGGTCGGCTGGCCGCCACGGTCGTGACATCGTCCGCGTGCCACAGCGTGACCGGCACCGCACCGCCTGGATCGAGCCGATCGGCGAGCCCGGGGAGCACGTCGAAGCCGCGCCCGACCGCGATGCCGGCCTCGACCAGCGTGCCGCCGCCCGCCTCCACGGCGAGCGAGATCCAGCCGATCGGCTTGCTCCCGACGGTCACGAGATCGCGTCCGGGATAGTACGGCTCGAGCCCGAGCGTCTCGAGGCCGCCCATGATGCCGCGCACGGCCCGGTTCAGCACCTGCTCGGGGCGCAGCGCGTACGGCTCGTCGGACTCGAGCGCCGAGCGATGCGGCAGCGCCAGCGTGAGCTGCACGAAGCCTGCGCCCGCGGGCATGGCACGGCCGCCCGAGCGCCGGCGAACGGCGCCCTGCGCGCCGAGCGACGGATGGTGGCGCCCGAGCAGCAGCACGTCGCCCGGCCAGGCATGGAGCCGCAGCCACGGACGCCGCTCGTCGACCGCCCGCTCGAGCATCGCCCGGTCACGCGCCATGCTCGCAGCCGGCGACACGGACTCGTCGAGGACGGTGGGCACGACGGGCATCGGCCGGCCGACTCTAGGGCGGGCATCGGAGGCGCACAACCGGCCGCGGCTTGCAGGCGTGGAGCGAAGATGCTCGGTTCTGCGCCGTGAGCGGCACGCGCGGGCGCCTCGTCCTCTTGCTCGCCGCCGCGCTGCTCGCCTGCGAGCGGGAACGCGCGTCCGAGACGCCGCCCGCGTCCACCATCTCGACCACGCTCGCCACGAGCGCGCTGCCGCCCACCGCACGCCGGGAGCTGCTCGACAGTCTGCGCGAGGACCAGACGCTTCTTCGCAACCCCGCCGACGGTGGCGGGCGGGTCGTGCTGACCGATGGCCCGGATCCGGCGATGGCCCAACGTCCGGGGCGCTGGACGTTCGAGTACACCGCCGGACCGCTCGGCATCGCCGTCGGCGGCATGCTCTTCTTCCAGCCGCCGCCGTTCTGGAGCTGGAGCCCGCCGCAGACCGACGAGCCCGAGCGCCCCGGCTTCACCACCGTCGAGACCGCCGCTCCCGGCGTGACGCTCGACACGCGAGCCGTGACCGAGGGGCTGCTGGCCGCCACCGTGGGCGGGCGCGGGCTCGCCGCGGGCGAAACCGTGACGCTCGTCTACGGCGCGGGTCCGGCCGGCGCGCTCGCCGACCGCTATGCCGAGCGCGGCTCGCCCTTCTGGTTCGCGGTCGACGGCGACGGGGACGGCGTGCGCAAGCTCGTCGCCGACCCGCCGCGCATCACCATCCTGCCCGGCCCGCCCGCGCGGCTCGTGGCGCACTGGCCGTCGGTGGCGCGTCCCGGCGAGCAGGTCCCGCTCGTGGTGGCCGCGCTCGACGCCGCCGGCAATGCGGGCACGGCACTGCCGGATCCGGTGTTCGTGGAGGCGCCGCCGGGTCTCGCTGCCCCTCCCGAGATCACACTCGGGGCGGACGGCACGGCGCGCGTCATGGTCGGCGTGCCGGACGCCGGAGTGCACCGGCTCCGGCTTCGAACCACGGGCGGCCTCGAGGCCGAGACGAATCCGCTCGACGTCTCGCCGAGCGCGCCGCGCATCCTGTGGGCCGACCTCCACGGCCATTCCAACTACTCCGACGGAACGGGGCTCCCGGAAGACTACTTCCGCTACGCGCGCGACGTGGCCGGGCTCAATGTCGCGGCGCTCTCCGACCACGACCACTGGGGCATGGAATTCCTCGACGCCCACCCAACCCTCTGGGCGGACATCGTGCGCGTCACCCGCGCCTTTCACGAGCCGGGCCGCTTCGTCACGCTGCTCGCCTTCGAGTGGACCAACTGGGCGTACGGGCATCGCCACGTGCTCTACTTCGCCGACGACGGCCCGCTAGTGAGCTCGCTTGCGCCCGCCACCGATCGTCCCGACGAGCTGTGGGCGGCGCTCGATGGGCACGACGCGCTCACCGTGGCGCACCATCCCGCAGGCGGACCGATCGCGATCGACTGGTCGATCCCGCCCGACCCGCGCTTCGAGCCCGTGACCGAGGTGTCGTCGGTGCACGGCAGCAGCGAAGCGGCCGACAGTCCCGCGCGCATCTACGCCGCCGTGCCCGGCCACTACGTGCGCGACGCGCTCGATCGCGGCTATCGGCTCGGCTTCGTCGGCAGCGGCGACACCCACGACGGGCACCCGGGCCTCGGGCATCTCGCCACCGGCGTCGGCGGCGTCGCCGCCATCCTCACCGACGAACCGACGCGCGCCGGCGTGCTGGCCGCCCTGCGTGCGCGCCGCACCTACGCCACCAGCGGCCCGCGCATCGTGCTGCGCTTCTCGGTGGACTCCACGCCGATGGGCGGCACGCTGCCGCCGGCCGAAGACGATACGCTGCACGCGCTCGTGCTCCGCGCCATCGGCACGGGGCCCATCGCCCGCATCGACCTGGTGCGCAGCGGCCGCGTCATCCTCACGGCCGAGCAGAACGACACCGACGTGACGTTCGCCACCCGGATTCCACGGCTCGAGCCCGGTGAGTACGTCTACGCGCGCGTCGTCCAGCGCGACGGCGCGCTCGCCTGGTCGAGCCCCGTGTTCGCAGCGGACCGCGCGGCGCCGGCTCGCTGAATCGGGCTATTCCGCTCAGGGCGTCTGCAGCGCCGCGGACGACAGGTCCGCGTCCGCCGCCGCAGCCGGTGCGGCGCCCGTGAGCTGCGTCAGCAGCTGGCGCCCGCTCGCGTGCCACGGATCGAGCGTCAGCGCCCGGCGAAGGCAACGCTCGCCTTCCTCGGGGTCGCCACCCAGAAAACGCGGCAGCCGCAGCAGCAGCGCCCCCCGCCCCACCAGCACGTCGACGTCGTCAGGCGCCAGCTCGGCCGCCCGATCGATCGCGGCACGCACCCGGCGGACGGCGCCGAGCGTCCGCCAGCCGAGCCCGCGCAGCTCGACGAGGCGCCCGAGCGAGCAGAAGACCGCAAAGTGCGCCCGCGCCAGCGTGTCGTCGCGCTCGGTGGCGCGCGCGGCCAGCTCGAGCGCGCGCTCGAGCGTGGCAGCCCGCTCGCGCGGCTCTAGCCGGTCGGCACGCGTGCAGAAACTGATGGCGGTGTCGGCCAGGCGTGCGGCCTCTGCGGCCTCCCGGTCGGCCGCCCGGGCGCCGGTGCCTGTGGCTACCAGCGCGGTCGCGAGCAGCAACGTGACGTGTGCCGCCGCCATGTCCATGCCGCGCCGAGCAACCGTCGTTCCATGGCGCGGGGCGTCGGAAATCAGTGAATTCGGCCTGATTCGGCGCGGCGCCCGAGCAGCCGGCGCGCAGGATCGCCCGCTCGCGCATCGCTGCCAGACTTTCGCGCGTGCGCCACGGCAGATGCGAAGCGCACGGCCCGGCGCCTCAGGCGGCTCGACGCAGCCGGTCGACGCTCGCCAGCGCCGCCCCGCTGATGCGAGCGATGCGGAGGTCGCCGAAGGGCGTGCCCATGCCGCTGTTCACCACCAGGGCCACCGCGAGCTGGCGCCGTGGACATGCCCAGGCGCCCGAGCCGCCGAACCCGAAGTGGCCGAACGCCGCCC
The DNA here is from genome assembly GCA_035559675.1 of Candidatus Limnocylindria bacterium. GTDB lineage: Bacteria > Desulfobacterota > Binatia > DP-6 > DP-6 > DATMAZ01. The sequence goes on along the minus strand of DATMAZ010000020.1, from coordinate 17,420 downwards.
GCGGGATGCCGCGCGTGGTGAACACGGCGTGGAAGCCGAGCCGCCAACGCATGTCGAACGGGATGACGGTGTTGGCCTCGGCGCGCGGCTGCACCTGCGTCGCGTGCGCCAGCGTCTCGGGCGAGAGAAGCCGCACGCCGTCGAGCGTGCCACCGGCCGCCAGCGCCGCGTAGATGCGCGCGAGCGAGCGGGCAGTGAAGAGCCCGTTCGCGGCGGGGATGCAGGCGGCGAGCGTGGCGGCGTCGCTGAAGTCGAAGGCCGCGATGCCGCGCGGGGCGAGCGAGTCGATGATGCTCGGCAGGTCGACGGGAACCCCAAGCGCGCGCAGGAGACCGTCCATGCGCGCCACGGATCCGGAGCCCTCCCGCTGCTCGTAGGCCTCGACGAAACGGATGAGCCCGCGCCGCGGCCAGATGAGCCGCGCCGCCCGCTCGCAGGCCTCCGGCGGCGCACCGATGTAGAGGCCGTCGAGACCGAGCGGCTCGACCAGCTCGCTGCGGATGACCTCGGCGAGCCGCCGGCCCGTCACGCGCTGGATGATCTCGCCCACCAGGTACCCGTACGTGAACCCGTGGTACCCGGTGTGCGTCCCAGGCGGGTGCAGCGGCGCCGTGCGCTCGAGGACGCGGATCATGTAGTCCCAGTCGAGGAGCCGCTCCGCGCGGTCGACCATCTGCCGGACGTGATAGAGGCCCGCCCGGTGCGTCAGCACGTGGCGCACGGTGATGGACTCCTTGCCGGCCTGGCCGAACTCGGGCCAGTAGCGCGCGACCGGGGCGTCGTAGTCGACCAGCCCGCGGTCGGCGAGGATATGGAGCAAGGTGGACGCGACGCCCTTGGTGGTGGAGAAGCTCGGCGCCATGGTGTCGCGCTCCCAGGGGCGTCCCTGCCCGTCGCGCACGCCGCCCCAGAGATCCACCACGCACTCGCCGCGGTAATACACGCAGACCGCGGCGCCGCCGGGACGATTCCGAATCTGGCGGCGGAGCGCGCGCGCGACGGGCGCGAACTCTGGACGAACAACGCCTTCCACGCGATCGATCTCTACCATATTCGTCGGCGACCCTCGAAGCCGCGGCCCGCCGAGCTTTCCTCTCGCCGTTCGCTTCGATCGCAGGTAGACGGAATCGAGAGGCCGCAGACGCGTGACGCCTTTCGCCCTGCTGCGCTCCGCCGTGCTGCTCGCCGCCGCCGCCACGTCCGCGGGTCGCGCCGACGCTCCGCGCTCGCCCACGCCGGCGTCGATCGCGGCGCCGTTCCGCACGGTCACCGTGGCCCGCGACCTCGAGCATCCGTGGGGACTCGCATTCCTCCCCGACGGCCGCATGCTGGTGACGGAGCGCCCGGGGCGGCTGCGGATCGTCGAGAAGGACGGCACGGTGTCCCGGCCGCTCGGCGGCGCCCCGAAGGTGCTGGCGGCCGGCCAGGGAGGGCTGCTCGACGTGGCGCTCAGCCCGCGCTTCGCCGAGGACCGGCGTGTGTACCTGTCGTACGCCGAGCCGGGCGACGGCGGGGCCGGCACGGCGGTGGCGCGCGGCCGCCTCGGCGCGAGCGCGCTCGAGGACGTGCAGGTGATCTGGCGGCAGACGCCGAAGGTTTCGGGGGGGAACCACTTCGGCTCGCGCCTGGTGTTCACCCGCGACGGCTTGCTGTTCGTTACGCTGGGCGACCGCTACGCGTACCGCGAGAAAACCCAGGATCTCTCGACCACGCTCGGCAAGATCGTGCGTATCACGCCCGACGGCGGCGTGCCCGAGCGCAACCCGTTCGTCGGCCGCGCCGGCGTCCGTCCCGAGATCTGGTCCTACGGCCACCGCAACGTCCAGGCCGCCGCGCTCCATCCGGCGACGGGCGCGCTCTGGACCGTCGAGCACGGGCCACGGGGCGGCGACGAGCTGAATCATCCCGAGGCCGGCAAGAACTACGGCTGGCCGATCATCACCTACGGCATCGATTACTCTGGCGCGCGCATCGGCGAGGGCACGGCCAAGCCCGGCATGGAGCAGCCGGTCTACTACTGGGACCCAGTGATCGCGCCCTCGGGCGCCGTCTTCTACACCGGCGACGCGTTTCCCGAGTGGAAGGGCTCGCTCTTTGTCGGGTCGCTCACGCCCGGCCTGCTCGTCCGGCTCGTGATCGAGAACGGGCGCGTGACCACGGAGGAACGCTACCTCGGCGAGCTCGGGCGGCGGATCCGCAACGTGCGCCAGGGACCGGACGGGCTGCTCTACCTGCTCACCGACCATCCCGACGGCCAGCTCCTCCGTCTCGAGCCCGCGCGATAGCGGAGCGGCGGTTATGCGGCACCTCCTCGGGAGCCTCCCCGGGCTGGCAACCTTGCTACCGCGCGCGCAGCTGACGACCACGACGTCGACGACGCTCCCGATCACCTTCACCGATCCGTCGTCTTTCGTGGAGCGCGAGTAGACGGGCTCCAGCCTGGGCATTCCCCTCGATCTCGGCGGCATCATCTTCGCGCCGGACGGCGCGACGCTCTACATCGGGGGCCGCCTCGGCCAAGCGAACAATGCGCTTCGTCTTCGGGCCGGCGGGCACGCTCTTCGACGGGTACTTCGCCGCCAACCTGCTGGCTGAGCAGCCGGGGGGCCTTCACAGCCCATTCCGCCTGCGTGAGCCACGCCACCGTTCAGGGCATATACAAGGGCCTGTCGGCGGAGGACATCGCATCCGACGTCGATGCCTGCGGGGACGAGCTGCGCGAGGCCTTCGCGCGTGCCGAGACGCGCGCGCTCGACGCGGGCCGCGCGTGCCCGACCGCCGGCGACGCCGAGGCGGTGCACGAGAGGGCGCTCGCGGCCTGCTGTCCCCTGTGCGGCCGCGAGTAGATCCGCCCGGTCGGCGCGCCAAGCCGTTCTAGCCGCTCGACAGCGAGCCGTCCCGCGTCCTACTGTGGCCCCACCATGGGCCAGAGCGACGACTTCTTCTCGGCGGTGGCCGCACTGAACGCGCTCGAGCGGCTCGACGTCGACGGCATGCGGCTCCTCTATCGCGTCGAGCGCGCCGGCGAGCAGTTCTACAGCCAGCTGGCCGATCGCATCGGCGATCCGCGGGCGGCCGAGCTGCTGCGTCGCAACGGCCGGGAAGAACGCGGCCACGCCGAACGCATTCGGCGCGCCATCGGCATCAAGCTCGGCGCGCCGTACGAGCCGACGGCGGCCGACCAGGCGCCGTACGCCATCGCTCTGCCCGACGCCGTCACCTCCGAGATGCTCGCCGTGATCGTGCAGGCCGAGCGCGACGGCGACGCGGGCTACGAGGGCTGGGCCCAGCGCGAAACCGACGCCGAGGTCCAGCGCCTGCTGCGGCTCAACGGCCGCGAGGAGACCGTGCACGGTGAGCGCGTCGCCGAGGTGATGGCCATCCTCGCAGCGGCTTCGAGCGGCTGAGTACCGACACCCTCCTCGCAGAGCGCCTCGGGCACGGCGCGGCGCGTCCCCCCTCCCTGCCCTTGGGACGCCCGTTTCCCGTCGCAAATTGCCAGTCCTGCTGCTTGCGAGCGGAGGGGGGGAGATTCGAACTCCCGAGGGCCCTTGCGGGCCCTGGCGGTTTTCAAGACCGCTGCCTTCGACCGCTCGGCCACCCCTCCGGGCGAACCGAGGAGCCCGCCTAGCTGGCGAGCTCCTCTTCGATGATGACCTTGAACTTATCGAACGGCTGCGCGCCTGAGAGCATGCGTCCGTTGATGAAGAAGGCCGGCGTGCCGCGCACGCCGACGGCGCTGGCGTCGGCCATGTCCTTGTCGACCTGCGCCGCACCTTCCTTGTTGGCGAGGCACGCGTCGAACTTCGCCTGATCGAGGCCGATCTCGCCGGCGACCTTCTTCAGCGTGGCTTCGTCGAGGGCCGGCGCCTCCCACAGCTTCTCGTGGTACTCCCAGAACTTGCCCTGCGCGTTGGCGCACATCGCGGCCTCCGCGGCCGGGCGCGCGTTCTTGTGGAAGGGCAGCGGGTAGTGGCGGTAGACCAGGCGGACCTTGTCCGGATAGGCGGCCACCACCTGCTCCACTGTCGGCTCGGCCCGCTTGCAGAACGGGCACTCGTAGTCCGAGAACTCGATGATCGTGACGGGCGCGTTGGCCGGACCGCGGGACGGCGCGCCGCCGTCGGCGACCTCCACCTTCGGCGGCTTCAACGCCACCGTCGTCTTGTACTTGTCACGCAGGCCCGTGATGAACTGCTGCTGCAGCTCGGCCTCCTGCTGGCCCTGCAGGTACTGCACGATGCGGTCCTTCACCTGCTCGAGCGTGGCACCGCCGAGCTGCGCCTTGTTGGCGTCGTAGACCTTCTGGATGTCCGCGTCGCTCGGCGCCGAGAGCTTGGCGGTGACCTCCTGCTGGATCAGCTGGTCGGCGCTCACGCCGCGCGTTTTGGCTTCCTTCTCGACCAGCGCCTCGGCGATCATGCCCTCGAGGCCCTCGGCCAGCACCTCGTAGCGCTGGTTGTCGATCTCGATCAGCTGCGGCTTCACCTCCGCCTCCAGCGCCGCCCGCGTGATCGGTGTGCCGTCGACGGTGGCCACGACCTCGCTCCCGCCGGCGCCCGACACCGCTCCTTGCGACGCCGCAGCCGGTCCGGACGCGGTCGGCTCGCTCCCACAACCCGCGGGAACCAGTCCAACTCCCAGGCCCGCGACGACGGCGACGATGAATGCTCGCATGAAACCCCCTTTGGTGTGAGCGTCCCTTATGACCGACTCCCACACGGCTCACAAGCACGCCACATCGGCGCGTTTTGCAATCCCCACCCCCCCATGATACCCGCGGCTGCCCATGTGGCGCCCGGCGCTCGCGCTCTGCATGACGCTCGCCACCACCGCTTGCGGTCCCGGGATCGTCCAGCTGACCGAGCGCCCGCAGCTCCATTACGAGGAGCAGGTGAAGATCAGAGGGCGCGTCTCCCGCAAGGAGATCCTCGGCGAGCACGCGTTGCTCGAGCTGGCCGATGCGCGCGAGCGCCGCATCCTGGCTCGCGTCCCCGCCGCCGACGCGCCGCCGCTCGAGGAGTGGGTGGAGGTGCGTGGCGTCTTCACCGCCGAGCTGCGCGTGGGGGATCGCGTGGTCTACGACGCGATCGCTGTCGAGCACATCGAAGGGGCGCGCGCGCCCTGGTTCCCGTACCTCTTCTGAGCGCCGCTCAGCGCGGCGCGCCGGCCGCCAGCACGTCGCAGCCGACGTACGGGCGCAGCACCTCGGGAATCTCCACGCTGCCGTCGGGGCGCTGGTAGTTCTCGAGCACGCCGATCAGCACGCGCGGCAACGCCAGCCCCGAACCGTTCAGCGTGTGCACCAGCTCCGGCTTGCCCTTCTCGTTGCGGAAGCGGATGTTCGCGCGCCGCGCCTGGAAATCGCGGAAGTTCGAGCAGGAGCTCACCTCGAGCCACTCGCCGCAGCCGGGGGCCCAGATCTCGAGGTCGAACTTCATGGCAGCGGTGAACGACAGGTCGCCGGTGCACATCTGCACCACGCGGTACTGGAAGCCGAGCTGGCGACACACGTCCTCCGCGTCGGCCAGCAGCGTGACCAGCGCCTCGTCCGAGGTGTCGGGGTGCACGAACTTCACCAGCTCCACCTTGTCGAACTGGTGGCCGCGCTTGATGCCCCGGACGTCACGCCCCGCGGACATCTTCTCGCGGCGGAAGCACGGCGAGTACGCCACGTGCCGGATGGGCAGCAGCTCGCCGGGCAGGATCTCGTCGCGATAGAGGTTCGTCACCGGCACCTCGGCGGTGGGCACCCACCAGAGGTCCTCCTCGATGTCGCGATAGACGGTATCGGCGAACTTCGGGAGGTTGCCGGTGCCGACGAGACACTCGCCCTTCACCATCGCGGGCGGGTAGACCTCGACGTAGCCGTGCTCGCGCGTGTGCAGGTCGAGCATCCAGGTGATGAGCGCCCGCTGCAGCCGCGCCCCCATGCCGCGCAGCACGTAGAAGCGCGAGCCGGAGATCTTCACGCCCCGCTCGAAGTCGATGATGCCGAGCGCGGGGCCGATCTCCCAGTGGGGCCGCGGCGTGAAGTCGAAGGCGGGCGGCGCGCCCTCCACCCGCACGATCCGATTGGCGGATTCGTCGGGGCCGACTGGGACGTCGGGATGCGGCAGGTTGGGCAGCGTCAGCATGAGGGCGCGGAACGCTTCCTCCGCCTCGGCGACCGCCGCCTCGGCCGCCGCGATGCGCTCGCCCGCGGCGCGCTGCGCGGCGATCGCCGCCTCGCGGGCCGCTGGGTCCTTCTCGTCGCGGATGGCCTTCGACGCCGCCGTGCGTTCTGCCCGCAGCGTCTCGACGGCCTGGATCGCCTCGCGCCGGCGGCGATCGGCCTCCAGCACGGCATCGACCTCCGCCTCGGTGACGCCCACCGTGGCGAGCGCGGCCTTCACCCGCGCGGTCTCCTGCCGCAGCATGCGGATGTCGAGCATGCTACGCTCCCACCTCGAAGGCGCCGCGCACGTGCTCGATCGCCGGCGGCTCGCTGGCGAAGTCGATGCCGATCACGTCGAAGCGCGCGTCCCGCTCGCTCCAGCCGCGGCCGGCGAGGAAGTACTGCGCCACGCGCGCCACCTGCGCCCGCTTGCGGGCCGTCACCGATTCGAGCCCGGTGCCCAGCCGCTCGCCCCGCCGGCTCCGCACCTCGACGAACACCAGCGCCGGGCCGTCGAGTGCCACCAGGTCGATCTCGCCGGCCCGACAGCGGAAGTTGCGGGCCACGATCTCGAAGCGCTGGGCCACCAGAAACTGCTCCGCGACGTCCTCGCCGCGTCTGCCCAGCTCGCCCCGCGCGTCCACGCGCGCGAGCTTAGCGGCGCCCTCTCGCCCTCGCAAGAAATCGCTTGCGCCGCGCGCCACGGGCACGTAGCTGGAGACCCGTGCCGCCCTACTTCACCAGCCGCACCGGCCGGCCGAGCTGCGCCCTGGTCGCGCCCGGGCTCTGGGTCGGTGCATACCCCGAGCCGCACGACTTCGCGTGGCTCGCCGCCGAGCACGGCGCGCGCGCCGTGCTCAGCCTGCAAGACGACTTCGATCTCGCCGCGAAGCGGCTGCGCGTGGCGACGCTCGAAGCGGCGGCTTCGGCCAGCGGGCTCGCGTTCACCCGCATGCCGGTCGCCGACGGCGATGCAGCCGGACTCGCCCGCCGCCTGCCCGAGCTGGTGGCGGCGCTCGCCGCCTCGATCGAGGCGCACGGCCCCACCTATTTGCACTGCAACGCCGGGGTCAACCGCGCCCCGACGGTCGCCATCGCCTACCTGCACGTGCATCACGCGCTCGCGCTGCCCGACGCGGTCCGCCTGGTGAAGGCCCGGCGTCCGTGCGTGCCCTACCTGAGCGCGCTGGAGGCAGCGTATGCGCGGCGCCCGTCGTTGCGGCCGCGCACGCCGTGAGCTAGGACCTCCGGGGTGCCGATCACCCGCGACGACGTGCGCCGGAGCGCCCTCCTGGCGCGCCTCTCCCTCACGCCGGCGGAAGAGGAGCGCTTCACCGCCGATCTGAGCCACATCCTCGACGCGTTCACGACGCTGCAGGCGTTGCCCACCGAGGACGTCGAGGTGATGCGCCCGCTCGACTCCGAGCTCGCCCCGCTGCGCGACGACGTCGTCACCAATCCCCCCGCCGCCGACGCGCTGCTGGCCGGCGCGCCCGATCTCCACGGGCGCCTGTTCCACGTCCCGAAGATCATCGAGTAGCGGCCGTGACGCCCCTGATCGATTCGACGCTGCAGGCCGCGGCCGCGGGCGTACGCTCCGGCGCGCACTCCGCCCGCGAGCTGGTGGACGCGGCGCTGGCCCGCATCGACGCCGTCGACGCGCGCCTCGGCGCGATGCTCACGGTCGATGCCGAGGGCGCGCGCGCCGCCGCCGACGCCATCGATCGCCGGCAAGCCGCGGGGGAGCCGCTGGGCCCGCTCGCCGGCGTGCCGATCGGCGTGAAGGACAACATCTGCACGCGCGGGCTGCGCACCACCGCGGCCTCCCGGCTGCTCGAGCGCTTCGTGCCGGCCTACGACGCCACCGTGGTGGCACGGCTGCGTGCGGCAGACGCCGTGGTGCTCGGCAAGACGAACCTGGACGAGTTCGGCATGGGATCGTCCAACGAGAACTCGGGCTTTCATCCGACGCGCAACCCGTGGGACACGAGCCGCGTTCCCGGCGGGTCGTCCGGCGGCTCCGGCGCCGCGGTGGCGGCCGGCGAGTGCTGGGGCGCGCTCGGCACCGACACGGGCGGCTCGATCCGGCTTCCGGCGTCGTTTTGCGGCGTGGTCGGCGTGAAGCCCACCTACGGACGCGTCTCGCGCTTCGGCGTGATCGCCTACGCCTCGTCGCTCGATCAAGTGGGCGTGCTCGCACGCACCGTGGACGACGCCGCGCTGCTGCTCGCGTGCATCGCCGGGCACGATCCGCTCGACGCCACCACCTCGACGCGTCCGGTGCCCGCCTACGTGCCGGGGCACGGGGCCGACCTGCGCGGGCTCCGCCTCGGGCTGCCGCGGGAATACTTCGTGGACGGCATGCAGGCCGAGGTCGACACCGCCGTCCGCCGCGCCGTGGCGGAGCTCGAGCACCTCGGCGCCCGCGTACAGTCGGTCTCCCTGCCGCACACGCCCTACGCGATCGCCACCTACTACCTGGTCGCCACCGCGGAGGCGTCGTCCAACCTGGCCCGCTACGACGGCGTCCGCTACGGCGAGCGCGTCGCCGATGCGGGCGACGGCGTGCTCGAGATGTACCAACGCTCGCGCGCGGCCGGCTTCGGGCCCGAGGTAAAGCGCCGGATCATGCTCGGCACCTACGCCCTCTCGGCGGGCTACTACGACGCCTACTACTTGAAGGCCCAGCGGGCGCGGGCGCTCATCGCACGCGACTTCGAGGCCGCCTTCGCCGCCTGCGATGCGCTGGTGACGGCCGTGGCGCCGACCACGGCGTTCCCGCTCGGCGCCCGCACGGCCGATCCGCTGACGATGTACCTCTCGGACGTGCTCACCACCTCGGTGAACCTCGCCGGCCTGCCGGCAGTCGTCGTCCCGTGCGGATTCGACAACGCCGGGCTGCCGATCGGGCTGCAGCTGATCGGCCGCCGCTTCGACGAGGCCACGCTGCTGCGCATCGCCGCCGTCCACGAAGCGGCGAGCGGGATGCGGGGGCGCCGCCCGCCGCTATGAGCCGTCCCGCCGTAGAGCCGGTGATCGGCCTCGAGGTGCACGCCGAGCTGCTGACGGCGTCGAAGATCTTCTGCGCCTGCTCGGCGGCCTTCGGCGCCGAGCCCAACACCAACGTCTGCCCCGTGTGCCTCGGGATGCCCGGCGTGCTGCCGGTACTGAACCGCCGCGCCGTCGAGTTCGCGATCCGCGCCGGCCTTGCCACCGGCTGCACCATCGCCCCGCGCTCGGTGTTCGCGCGCAAGAACTACTTCTACCCCGATCTCCCGAAGGGCTATCAGATCAGCCAGTACGAGCTGCCGCTCTGTACGGGCGGCGCCATCGAGATCGTGGTCGACGGGACCACGCGCCGGATCGGCCTCACCCGCATCCACATGGAGGAGGACACCGGCAAGAACACCCACGACGCCGCGGTGGCCGGCAGCCTGGTCGACTTCAACCGCTCCGGCGTGCCGCTGCTCGAGATCGTGAGTGAGCCCGACATCCGCTCGCCCGAGGAGGCCGGCGCGTACCTCCGCACGCTGCGCTCGATCCTCCAGTTCCTCGAGATCTGCGACGGCAACATGGAGGAAGGCAGCTTCCGCTGCGACGCCAACGTGTCGGTCCGGCCCGTCGGGTCGAGCACGCTCGGGACCAAGGTCGAGATCAAGAACATGAACTCGTTCCGCGCCGTCGAGCGAGCCATCGCCTACGAGATCCGCCGCCAGGAGCGCGCGCTCGCCGACGGCGAGCCCATCGTGCAGGAGACGCGGCTCTGGGACGCCGACCGCGAAGAGACGCGCTCGATGCGTAGCAAGGAGTACGCGCACGACTACCGCTACTTCCCCGAGCCCGACCTGCCGCCGCTCGTGGTCGACGCCGCCTGGGTGGCCGACATCCGCGCGCGCATGCCGGAGCTGCCCGCCGAGCGCCGGGCCCGCTTCGAGCGCTCGCTCGGGCTCTCGGCCTACGACGCCGACGTGCTCACCCAGCGCAAGGACGTCGCCGACTACTTCGAGGCCGGCGTGGCGGCCGGTGCGCCGCCGAAGGACATGGCGAACTGGACGCTCACCGAGGTGCTGCGCATCGTGCGCGAGGAGAAGCTCGACCACGCGCTCGTGATCCGCGACTGGCCGGTCTCCGCGGCGCAGCTTGCAGGCCTCATCCGCCTGGTCGCCGACGGCACGATCAACCGCAATACCGCCAAGGCGCTGCTCCCGAAGCTCCGCGGCACGAGCCAGGATCCGGCGGCGCTCGTCGCCGCCGAGGGGCTCGGCCAGGTAAGCGACCGGGGTGCGCTCGAAGCCGTGGTGGCGGACGTCATCGCCCGCTGCCCCGAGCAGGTCGCCCAGTTCAAGGCCGGCAAGGAGAAGGTTTTGGGCTTCCTCGTGGGCCAGGTGATGAAGGCCTCGGGCGGCAAGGCGGCCCCGCAGGTGGTGCAGGAGCTGCTCCGCACGAAGCTCGCCGAATGACCTCGACGCTGCGGCACGACTACTTCGGCGGCTTCGACCCCGCGCTCACGCTCGCGAGCTTCTCGCGCCAGGCGCTGGCCACCCTCGGCCGCGAGTATCTGCTGCACGGGCACCTGCAGGACCGCGTGGGGCTTCCCGGCATCATGGCCCGCTTCGGCGACGACGCCATGACCCGCATCGCCATCGACGAGTGGATGGCGGCGAGCCCGATCTATTCCAAGCGGATGCAGCGAGCGCTCGGGTTCTCCGGCAGCGACGTCGGCACGATCTTCAAGAACATCCAGCTCGACATCGGCGCGGCCCATCAGTTCATGGACTTCCGCTATCGCCTCGACTCGCCCACCTACGGGGAATTCTGGCTCGCGCGCTGCGGCGCGCTGGTCGACGTCGAGCCCTTCGGCGAGGCGCGCGTGCGCAGCATGTGCCACGACATCGAGGACCCGACGTTCGACGCCACCGCCGCGGCCGCGCATCCGTGCGCCAAGGTGCGCTCCATCCACCGCCCGCCCCGCGAGCCCGCCGACCGCGTGCCCCACTGCCACTGGAAGGTGTTCATCGACGGCGAGAGCGTGCCCGCCGTCGAGCATCCGGCGCTCGAGCGCGTCCGTCGCGCACGCATCGCCTCGGTGCCGATCGTCGTGCCCGACGGCGACGCCCAACCCGGCGGCTGGGCCGACTACGGGGGCGCCTTCGATCCGGACTTCCAGCTCGAAGACCTCTCACACCGCGCGCTGGTGACGGCGCTGCAGGAGTTCGCCGTGCAGAGCCATCTGCTGGCGCGGGCGTTTCTGCTCTGCACCGCCGAGCGCTTCGGCGACGCCTGCATCCCGGCGCTCGCCGCCGAGCAGTGGACGGGCATCGCGGGCCTCACCGCCGAGCGGCTGCGCGCCGCGCTCGCGATTGCGAGCGACGACATCGAGGCGGTGGCCAAGCTCTTCCAGGTGCATCCCGCCTTCCACCCCCGCACGTACGTCGATCTGCGCGTCGAGGTGACGGGGCCGCGCACCGCCCGGCTGGAGATCGGCGACTGCCCGGCGCTGCAAGAAGGTGACGCCTACTCCTGGTTTGCCGGGCTCACCACGGCGCCGCATCCGGCCCTCGACGCCATCGCGCGCCTCGGCAATCCGCGCGCCCGCTGTCTGCCGACTGACGCCGCGCGCGGGCTCGCGTGGAACGTCATCATCGACCCCGCCGCCATGCCCGCGCCCGAGCCGGGCCCCGTGCAGCTCGCCAAGCTCAGCTCGGGCGCCCGCTTCGTGTTCGAGCGCCGCCGCCCGCTGCGCGCCTGAGGTGCCCGGCTACGACTGGCCTTCGGCCGCGTCCTGCCGCTGCTCCTCGGCGGTCTTGCGGCGCAAGGCCGCGAGCAGGTTCTCGGCCCCGCCCTGGGCCATCAGCTCCTGGAACTGCGAGCGGAAGTTGGCGACCAGGCTCACCCCCTCGATTACCACGTCGATGATCTTCCACTCGCCGTCGCGCTGCCGCAGCCGATAGTCGACCAGCACGTCGGCCGTGCCGCCGCCGCGGTTGATGCGGGTCTTCACCGTCTGGTCACCGCGCGCCTCCTCGCGGGTGCCGAGCACGGTCACCGTCTCGTTGCGGTAGTCGTCGATCCGCCGGCCGTACGTCGCGGAGAGGTGGCGGCGAAACTCCTGCCGGAACTCCTCCTGCTGCGCGGGCGTGAGCTTCGTCCAGTTGCGGGCCATCGTGAGCCGGGCGAGCGTCTCGAAGTCCATGCTCTTCAGCACGATGTCCTCGATGCGGCTGCGTTTCTCCGCCTTGGACACCCCGGGCTGCTTCAGCACCGCGATCACGGCCTCGCTGGTGCTGGTCACCACGTCGCGCGGGCTCTGGGCGGCGCCCGCCACGGCGCTCGCCGCGAGCACGAGCGCCAGCGCGGCCGTCCGGCTACTCGTCCACACCAGGGAAGTAGAGGTCCGTTTCATCCTGCACCCTCGTATCCGTCGCATCGGTGATCAGCCGCCGCCGGCGCTGTCCGTAGGCGTCCCGCACGGCCGCGTAGAAATCGAGCGAGGCCTTGCGCGCCTCGTCGACCTCGCGCAGCACGAGCGAGCGGTCGTTCACCGCCCAGACGACACGGCCGATCGTCACCCAGTACCCTGGCGTAAACCATACCCACGCGTTGTCGACGAGGGAACCCGTGCCGTCACGGAAGTTGGTCGGTCCCCAGAACGGCACCACGAGATAGGGGCCCGCCGGGACACCCCAGACCGCCAGCGTCTGGCCAAAATCCTCGTCGTGGTCCTCGAGGCCCCACACGCTCGCCGGGTCGAGAAACCCGACGAGACCGATCGTGGTGTTGGTCAAGAACCGGCCGAGATCGCTCGCCGCCGTCTTCGGCTTGCCCTGCAGCAGGTCGTGCAGCACCACCAGCGGCAGCTGCGTGTTGTCGAAGAAGCGCGAGATCGAACGCCGAACGGGCTCGGGCGCCACGTACGTGAGCCCCGTAGCCGCCGGGGTGAGCACCCACTGGTCGACCTTTTCGTTGAACCAGAACATCTTCCGGTTGAAGCCCTGCAGCGGGTCCCAGGGAGCGTGCGAATCGCCGGTCTCCGCCCCGGGGCGCACCTCCGATTCGAGCGGAGGCTGGTCCGCCCAGGCGGCACCCGCCACCAGCATGCCCCCGAGCGCGAGCGCGCCCAGTTTCCCCCCTAGCGTCATTCCCCACCCTCCTTCGAGGACTCGTCCTGCTTCCCGTTTCCGCTGCTGCTGTCGCCGTCGTCGCCGCCGCCGACGTTGTGCACGATCTTGCCGAGCACGCGCTCGAGCACCACGGCCGACTCCGTGAAGTCGATCGCGTCGCCGTCCTTCAGGATCTCGGTCTCGCCACCGAGCTGCAGCGAGACGTAGCGGTCGCCCAGCACGCCGGCCGTCATGATCGACGCGGTCGAGTCGACCGGCAGCGCGAGCGACGGATCGACGTTGAGGACGACACGCGCCCGGTAGTCCTCGCCGAGCGTGATCGACTCCACCTGCCCCACCTTCACGCCGGAGATTACCACGGCGGCCCGCGGCTTGAGCCCGCCGATCTCGTCGAAGTGAGCCACCAGCCGCAGGCCGGTGGGCCCGTTGCTGCCGAGCCCGCCGATCGTGACCGACAGGTACGCGATGGCGGCGAGTCCGAGCAGCACGAAGCACCCTACCGCCAGATCGCGACCCGAGCTCTGTCCCATGCTCATACTCCCCACAGCGCCGTGATGAAGTAGTCGCAGATCAGAATCGAGACCGAGGCGACCACCACCGTGGTGGTCGTCGCCGTGCTGACGCCCGCGGACGTGGGCTCGCTCGTGTAGCCCCGAAACGTGGCGATGAGGCCCACGAGCACGCCGAACACCACGGCCTTCAGCCCGCAGCCCAGCACGTCGTCCCGGAAGTCGACGGCGCTCTCGAGGCTCGCCATGTAGGCGCCGGCGTCGACCCCCATGAGCGGCACGCCGACCACCCACCCGCCCGCCAGCCCGAGCACGATGAAGAGCGCGGTGAGCAGCGGCATCACCACCACCATGGCCACGGCTCGCGGCATCACGACCAGGTGCACGGGATCGACGGCCATCATGCGCAGCCCGTCGAGCTGCTCGGTCGCCACCATGGTGCCGATCTCGGCCGCCGTGGCCGATCCCGCCCGTCCGGTGGCGAGCAGCGCCGTCAGCACCGGGCCCAGCTCGCGGATGAGCGAGAGTCCCACCACCGCGCCGAGCGAATTGGTGGCGCCGAAGCGCACGAGCGTGTTGTAGCCCTGCAGCCCGAGCACCATGCCCACGGCGAAGCCGCTCACGCCGATAATCACCAGCGACAGCACGCCGAGCTTGTAGACCTCGTCGAGAAACGCCCGCACCCGCGGTGGCGGCATGACGACGGCCACCCCGACGCGCCCGGCGAAGAGCGCCAGCCGCCCCATGTCCTCGAGGCCCGCGATCACCAGGGCGCCGAGCCGTGCGATGGCCGCGATCACGCCGTGCCCTCGAACGGCGTGTCCGCCGCGACGTCCTCCTCGCGCATGAACGCGCGCACGAGGGCGTCGTCGCTGTCGAGCAGCGCGGCCGGCGGGCCCTCGACGGCCCGGTCGGGCAGCAGCAGCACGACGTTGTCGGCCATGCGGACCGTGGAGGCGATGTGGTGCGAGACCACGATCATGGTGATGCCTTGCTCGCGGTTGACGCGCAGGAGCAGATCCTCCACCCGCCGCAGCGAGATGGGGTCGAGCCCCGAGAAGGGCTCGTCGCACAGCAGCACCACCGGGTCCATCATGAGCGCGCGCGCGAGCGCCGCGCGCTTCGTCATGCCGCCCGAGAGCTGGCGCGGCAACAGCGCGTCCACCCCCTCGAGGCCCACGTCGTGGAGGCGCCGGTGGACGGCGTCCGCGATGGCCTGCGGGGGAAGCGCCCGGTGCTCGCGGAGCGGAAAGGCCAGGTTGTCGAACACGGTGAGCGAGTCGAGGAGCGCCCCGTTTTGGAACATCATGCCGAGCTTGCGGCGCACGCGGCCGAGCGCGCGCTCGCTCAGCCGGGTGACGTCCTCGCCGCAGACCCAGATCTCACCCGCCGTCGGGCGCACGAGGCCCGCGATCAAACGCAGCATCGTGCTCTTGCCCGATCCGCTGCCCCCCAGCACGACGGAGACCTTGCCGGGCGCGAAGGCGCACGACAGGTCGTCGAAGACGCGACGGCTGCCGAACGCCATGCGGACGTGCCGCAGTCGGACGTGGGGCTCGGCCTCCACTCACCCTCCTGGAAGGACGGCCGCGAAGGCCGGCTCCTCCAGGTGGTCGAGGCACGGGCCGGCGGCGAGCCACGCCGCGCCGGCCTGCCGTCCCGCCTGGTACATGCCACGAATCACGCTGCGCTCGAAGTACAGATACGATCCCGAGCTGAAGACCGAGCCGCGCGCCGGACGGACGGCCTCGTACAGCCGGACGTCGCGATACGTCGCCCCCCGAAGCCGCGCCACCCGATTGCGCTCGTGGAGAAGCTTACGATCGACGTTGTAGGCGTTCTCGAGGAAGCTGTCGACCGAGCGCTCGACGGCACGCCCGAAGTGGGGCAGCGGCCCGAGGTCCCGGTCCGGCGGCTCGGTCACCAGCACGGTGACGATCTCGTCGGCGCCGAGCGCGATCACGGGCGCAAGCGGCGTGTTCACGAGGAGCCCCCCGTCCCACAGGAGCCGCTCGCCGATCGGGACCGCCGGGAACAGCAGCGGGATGCTGGCGCTCGCCAGCACCATGTCCACCGTGACCGCGTCGACCACCACGTAGTCGGGTGTCCGCGCCACGGGCGCCGGCGCCGTGATGAAGCGCACGACCTGGCCCGTGCGTGCGTCGACCGTGTTGATCGCCAGCCGGTGCCCCCGCGACGGCACGCGCTCGCCGCCGAGCGCGTCGACGAGACGCGCGCGCAGCCGCGCGGTCTCTGCCAGGTACGGCTCGCGGATCATCTCCAGAAACCGGCTCACCAGCTCGAAGCGCTCGGTGAGCACGTACTCCACCAGGAGCGCCAGCGCCGTGCCGCGCCGGGGCCGCAGGTGGTGGCGAAGCCGCCTCAGCAGGCCCAGCACCGCCTCGGGTGAGGTGAGCCAGCGAATGCCCTCCTCGACGGCCAGCCGGGCCACCGCCCGCATCACCCCGTCGAAGAACGCGGCGCTCGCCCTCACCGGGGGGTCGGCGGCGATGCCGAGCCAGAAGTCGAGCATCTCGCTCGGCGTCCGCCCGGCGGCGATCAGCGCGGCGTTGATGGCGCCGGCGGACGTGCCCGAGAGAACCGCCGGTCCGCGCGCAAAACGCTCGTCCTCGAGCATGCGCTCGTAGACGCCCACCTGGAAGGCTCCGCGGGCACCGCCACCCGACAGCACGAGCCCGAGTGTTCGTGGTCCCCGGCCTCTGCTTCCCACAGCCACCCCCTCGTCCCGCTCCCAGCGCCGGACGCTGAGCGTTTAGCGTAAGGCAGGCGGCGGGGCAAAGACTGCATCCGGCGCGCGCGGGCCCGTGGGCTACGACCGGGCGTGCGTCGCGCGCCAGCGCGCGAAAAGCAGCGCCGTCACTGCCAGCGCCACCGCACCGGTGGCGCTGCCGATGAGCGGCGGCCAGCCGTCGCCCACCAGCCACACCGGACGTTGGCGAACGCGGAAGTAGACCCGACCGACCCGGAAGAGCACCACCCACGCGGCGTGGATGCCGATCGGCAGCCAGAGCGAGCCACTAGAGCGCCGGGCCGCGGCCAGGATCAGCCCGAAGGCGAACAGTCCGACGAAGGTGGGGAGATTCGCCGGGTCGGCGAGCGGTGCGAGGATTTCGAGGGTCCGCCGCACGCCCGCCCAGGCGTCGGCGGCCGTGGAGCTGCGCGGGTGCAGCAGATGCACCGCCGCGTAGATGGCGGTGGTGACCAGCAGCCCGGCCCGCGGGCCGAAGTCCAGGGACAGCCGGCGGAGCAGCACACCGCGAAAGACCACTTCCTCGAACGTCCCGACCACCGCAGCCGACGCGAAGCCCTCGATCGTGTTGCCGACCACGCGGCTCGTCTCGGGATAGCGAAAGCCGGGCACGAGCCCGCCGAACGACCAGCAGAAGAGCAGCGCAGAGGCCAGCCCGCCGAACCCGATGCCGACGCCGGCCACCAGGTCGCGAGCCCAGTGGCGGCGCCTGAGCCCGATCGCCTGCGCTGCGCCGAGCCCGAGCTGCCGGCGCCGCGCGACGAGCCAGATCACCAGCAGCACCTCGAAGACGCGGTTGTAGACGCGGCTAAAGCGCGTGCCCCAGCCGAACGCGTCCAGCGCCGCCGCCACCGGCGGGCTCA
>DATMAZ010000019.1:0-11247 GCA_035559675.1 Candidatus Limnocylindria bacterium | reverse complement strand
GACCCGGCGCACGTGCTCGCCGATCGCCGCTGGGCGCGCGGCGCGGTCGACGTCGCGGCGTTCGCGGGCCGCGCAGTGCGCCTCGGCTTCGCGGTCCGGGGTCCGGCGCGGCCCGCCGGCGACGGCGATCTGGCGGGCTGGACGCGCTTTCGCTGGGTGAACCGGTGACGTATCGGCGCGCGGCGTGGGCGGTGGTGCTGCTGGCCGCGGCGCTCCGCTTCTGGGGGCTCGGCAACGGGCTCCCGCATCCGCTCACGCGGCCCGACGAGGAGGTGCTGCTGCACCATCTCGTCGGGCCGGCGCGCGGCGACTTCGACCTTCGCTACGCCGTCTACCCGAGCCTGTACTTCTACGTCATGTGGGCCTGGTGCGCGCTCGTGCTGCGCGCCGGCGCGCTCGCGGGGCTGGTCACCCCGCAGCCGCTCGCCGTCGTGCTGGCCGACCGTCCCGAGCACGTGCTGCTCGTCGCCCGCGCGCTGTCCGCGCTGGTCGGGACGCTCACCGTGGCGGTGATGCTGCGGCTCACGCGCACGACGATGGGGCGGGGCGCGGCCCTGCTCGCCGGAGCCTTGCTCGCCACCAACCTGCTGCACGTGCGCGACGCCCACGCCGCCAAGCCCGACGCGCTGCTCACCCTCGGCGTGGCGGTGGCGCTGCTGGTGATGGCGCGCGTGGCGGCGGGCGCGACGGTGGCGGGTGTGCTCGCGTGCGGCGCCGCGATCGGGCTCGCCACCGGCATCAAGTACCCGGCGTTGCTGCTCCTGGCGCCGGCCTGGGTGGCGGTGGCCGCGGGGTCCGACCGCCGGGGATGGCGGCGCTGGCTCGATGTGCGGCTCGCGGCCGTGGGCGGCGCCGCCGCGCTCGCGTTCGTCGCCACGTCGCCGTACCTGCTCCTCAATCCCGAGACCCGGCGCGCGGTGCTCGGCGTCTTCGGGTCGATCTTCCCGAGCCTCTTTCCGAGCCTCGTGCCGGCCGCGCTGCCGCCGGCGCTGTTCGAGATGACGCCGGAGCGCGCCTGGTGGTCGGGCTTCGCGTATCACGTCGGCGTGTCGCTGCGGTACGGCATCGGCTGGCTGCCGCTGCTGCTCGCTGTGCCGGCGCTCGTCTGGGGCTGGCGCTCGCCGCGCCCCATGGCACGCGTCGCGGTCGCGTGGATCGCCGTCTACTTCGTCGTGCACGGGCTCTCGCCCATGCTGCTGTCGCGCTACATGACGCCGCTGCTGCCGGCGCTGTTCCTGCTGGAGGCAGGGCTGGCGGCCGCCGTGCTCGCGCGGGCGACGCGCTGGCGGGCGTTGGCCGCGACGGCCGCGACGCTCGCGCTCGTCGGACCGCCGCTCGTGCAGTCGCTGGCGTACGACCGCGTGATGGCGCGCACGGACACCCGCGTGCTCGCCACCGAGTGGCTCGCGGCGCACGCGGAGCCGGGCACGCGCGTGCTGGTCGCGGGCACGGTGTTCTGGGGCTACGGCGAGCCGCTCATGCCGCCCGGCGTGGAGAAGCTGCGGCCCGAGCCCGGCATGACGGCGCTGCCGCCCGGCGTCCGCTTCGTGGTGGGCCACGACCATCCGACCTTCGCGTCCCGCTTCGACCCGGCGGCGCTCGGCGCGCTCGGCGATCGGCTCCGGCTGGTGCTCGACCTCGATCCCTTCGTCGGGCCGCGGGATGCGGCGCGCTTCGAGGAATTCGACGCCTACTACGTCCCGCTCGCCGGCTTCTCGGCGGTCGAGCGCACCGGGCCGCGCATCCGCATCTATGCCGTCGCCGGTTGAAGAGCCCGCCCGGCCCATGACACCCTCGCGGGCCATGCCGCCGCCCGTGCGTTCGACGTTCCGTCCCATGCTGCGGAACTACCTCCGCAACGTGTCCGTCGGGCGGCTGCTCGGCGTGGCCGCCGAGGAGTACCTCGGCACGCTGCTCCGCCCGCTGCCGGGCCTCGAGGGCTTCGCGCTGCGCTGGCTGCTCTACAAGATGCTCTGCCGGCACCTCGGCGGCTTCTGCTACATCTACCCGGGCGCGCGGCTGTCCCACGTCTACGGCATCTCGATCGGCCGCAACTTCCACGTGAACGCGGGCGCGTTTCTCTACGGGCGCGGCGGGCTCACCATCGGCGACCACGTCATGATCGGCCCGAACGCCGTGATCGTGAGCTCGCAGCACCGCTTCGACGATCCGCGGCTGCCGATGGCGCTGCTCGGCCACCAGACCGCGCCGGTGACCATCGGCTCCGACGTGTGGATCGGCGCCAACGCGGTAATTCTGCCCGGCGTGCGCGTCGCCGACGGCACGATCGTCAGCGCCGGCGCCGTGGTGACGCAGGACACGGCGCCGTACACGATCGTGGGCGGGGTGCCGGCCCGGCAGATCGGCGAGCGGCCGCGCGAGGCCGCGCTCGCGGCCGTGCCGCCGGACGCATCGTCCGGCTGAGCGGCACGGTGCCGGCGCCGACGTGCGCGCTGGCGATACCGGCGTTGCCGGTGCAGGACGATGGTGGTACCCCACGAAGCAACGCCGTGTCCGCCTCCGCCAAGACGCCCACGGTGGCGCGCGAGCCCGCGCGGCCGCCGGTGTTGCCGGGCACGCCGTCCTTCGACGGTGTGTGCGCTCCGGACGGTACCTCGTTCGCGGAGTTCCGCCGCACGCTCACGCCCCGCTACGCCCACGCCTGGCTCGATCTCGCCGGCCGCTGGCTGCTGCTCGGCGGCGGGTTCGCCGGCATGTGCCTTGCCTCGGCGCGGCTCGGGGCCGCCGCGGCCTGGCTCGTGCTCCCGGCCGCGGTGTGGATCGGCTTCTGGTTCGCCTCGATCGTGCTCTTCATGCACGAGGCGGCGCACTTCCAGCTCCATCGCGACAAGGCGACCAACGACCGGCTCGCCAACTTGCTGGTCTGCTGGATGACCGGCGACGACGTGCGCTCCTATCGCGCGCTCCACTGGCAGCATCACCTGCACCTCGGCGACCCCGAGGACACGGAGGTGTCGTACCATCACGCGCCGACGCTGCGGTACGCCCTGGAGACGCTGCTGTTCGTCCACGCCTGGCGCGTGCTGCGGAGCCACCAGAGCACGCCCGCGGACGGCGCCGACGAGCCCCGGCGGCACGCCCGCGGCGTCCCGCTGCTGCGCGGGCTCGTCGTCCATGGCGCCCTCCTCGCGGGCCCGCTCTGGGCGGGCTGGTGGCCCGCCGTCGCGGCCTGGGTGCTCGGCGTGACCGTGGGATTCCCGTACTTCTCGGCGCTCCGCAACCAGCTCGAGCACCGCTCGCTCACGGCGCGCTCGGACGTCGACTACACGAAGGTGCCGCACGGCACGGTGAACCGGATGTTCCGGCGGAGTCTCTTTGCGCGCGCCTTCGGATCGGTCGGCTTCGACCGCCACCTGCTGCACCATTGGGACCCGTCGATCTCGTACACCCGCTTCGATGACCTGGAGCGGTTCCTCATGACCACCTCGCTCGCCCCCGAGATCGACGCCGCCCGCACGACCTATCTCGAAACCTGGCGGCGGCTGGCCACCGGCTAAGCCGGCCGGCGCGCCACCAGCTGCAGGTTCGACGTCCACCAGAGCCGCACCTGCAGCAGCTCGATGGCGGTGGCCGGCGCGAGACAGAGCGGGCTGAACGGGTTCGCGATGCGGAGCGCCAGCGCGCCGCGCCCATGCGCGCGCAGCCAGTTGCCGATCGAGATGATCCAGAACTGCGGGCAGACGAGCGGGCGCATGGCCACGGTCTCGAGCCCGGCGGCCGCCACCAGGCGCGGCAGCGTGCGGCGGTCGAAGAGATGGAAGTGGCGGGGCAGGTGGTAGCCGCCCCAGTAGCGGCGGCGAAAAAGCCGCGCGTCCCACGAATCCAGGTTCGGCGTCTCGAGGAAGAGATGGCCGCCCGGGCGGAGCGCGGCGGCGATGCGCCGCAGCAGGCCCGCCGGATCGGGGACGTGCTCGATCAGCTGGTTCATGACGACCAGATGGTACGCCGCGGGCTCGAGCGTGATCGTCTCGATCCGTCCCTCGTGGACGCGGATGCCGCGCGCGGCCGCCGCGGCCGCGGCCTCGCCGGCGAACTCGACGCCTTCGAGCTCGAGCGGGAAGCCGGCCTCGCCGGCGACGAGCGCCAGCGAATGGCCGTCGCCGCAGCCGACGTCGAGCACGCGTGCGCCGGGCCGGAGGTACGGCAGATACGAGCGGGCCTTGGCGCGCTCGGTGGTGCCCTTCACGCGCGCCACGAGCGGCGGCAGCTTCGCCTCGAAATCGTACGCGTAGTAGTCGGCCGGATAGATGCGGCCGAGCGCCGCGGGCGCCGGCCGCGGGTCGAGATAGACGCCGCCGCAGGCGCAGCGGTAAAGCGTCAGCGCCTCGCGCGTCGTGCCGTACTCGAAGTCCCAGCCGGCGGCGAGCGGCGTGCCGGTGCGCGCGCCGCAGAACGCGCAGGCGCCCGGCTCGGTGGGCAGCGGTGTGGCGTCGCTCGGCGGCGTCGGCGCCACCTCGTCAGAGCGGGATGTTACCGTGCTTCTTGGGCGGGTTCTTGTCGCGCTTGTTGCGCAGCATGTTGAGCGCGCCGATCAGCTGCGGGCGCGTGTCGGCCGGCATGATGACCGCGTCGATGTAGCCGAGCTCGGCGGCCTTGAACGGGTTGGCGAAGGTGCGCCGGTAGTCGTCGACCAGCCGCTCCTTCTCCTTCACGGGGTCCTTCGCCTTGTCCAGCTCGTTGCGGAAGATGATGTTCACCGCGCCGTCGGGGCCCATCACCGCGATCTCGGCGGTGGGGTAGGCGAGGTTCACGTCGCCGCGGATGTGCTTGGACGACATGACGACGTAGGCGCCGCCGTAGGCCTTGCGGGTGATCAGCGTGATCTTCGGCACGGTGGCCTCGCAGAACGCGTAGAGCAGCTTGGCCCCGTGGCGGATGATGCCGCCGAACTCCTGCGCGGTGCCCGGCAGAAAGCCCGGCACGTCGACGAAGGTGATGATCGGCACGTTGAAACTGTCGCAGAGCCGCACGAAGCGCCCCGCCTTCACCGAGGCGTCGATGTCGAGGCAGCCGGCGAGGAAGGCGGGCTGGTTGGCGACGATGCCGACGGAGTAGCCGCCGAGCCGCGCGAAGCCGGTGAGGATGTTGCGCGCGTAGGCGGGCTGGATCTCGAAGAAGTAGCCGTCGTCGACGACTGCCTTGATGACGTCGTGCATGTCGTACGGCTTGTTCGGGTTGTCGGGCACCAGCTCGTTCAGCGAGGGGTCGCGGCGGTCGACCGGATCGTCGGTCGGCACGAACGGCGGATCGTCGAGGTTGTTGCTCGGGAGGAACGAGAGCAGCTCGCGCACGAGGTCGAGGGTGGCGCGGTCGTCCTCGCCCTCGAGGTGCGCGACACCGCTGCGCTGCGTGTGCGTGTCGGCGCCGCCGAGCTCGTCCTTGGTGACCTCCTCGTGCGTCACCGTCTTGATGACGTCCGGGCCGGTGATGAACATGTACCCGCTCGACTTCGACATGAGGATGAAGTCGGTCATGGCGGGCGAGTAGACAGCGCCGCCGGCGCAGGGCCCGAGGATCACGGAGATCTGCGGGATGACGCCGCTCGACATGACGTTGCGCTGGAAGATGTCGGCGTAGCCGGCGAGGCTCACCACGCCTTCCTGGATGCGCGCGCCGCCCGAGTCGTTGAGGCCGATCACGGGGCAGCCGGTCTTCATCGCGTGGTCCATCACCTTGCAGACCTTCTCGGCGAAGGCGCCCGAGAGGCTGCCGCCGAAGACCGTGAAGTCTTGCGAGAAGACGAAGACCTGGCGCCCGTCGATCGTGCCGTAGCCGGTCACCACGCCGTCACCTGCGACCTTTCGCTCCGCCATGCCGAAGTCGGAGCAGCGGTGGGTCTTGAAGCGGTCCATCTCGACGAAGCTGCCGGGGTCCAGCAGGTGGTCGATGCGCTCGCGGGCGGTGAGCTTGCCCTCGGCGTGCTGTTTTTCGATGCGCGCCTTGCCGCCGCCTTCCAGGGCGGCAGCGTCGCGGCGCTCGAGTTCGGCGAGAGTCTCTTTGAGTCCCATGTGCTTGCCCAGCGGCGAGAAACGGCGTTCCTTAGTATGGAGGCTGACCCGGGTCAATCGCGGGAGACGCGCTGCGTCCCACGCGGACCGTCTCCCGCAGCCGGACGCCCAGCGTGCCCAGCGCCACGTGCACGCACGGGACCACGAAAAAGGTGAGCACCGTCGAGAAGAACATGCCGCCGGCGACCGCCACGCCGAGCGGCGCCCGGGCTTCGCCACCGGTGCCCGTGCCGAGCACGATCGGCAGCAGGCCCACGACCGTCGAGGCCGCGGTCATGAGGATCGGGCGGAAGCGCGCCTGCGAGGCCTCCAGCGTGGCCTGGAGGAGGCTGCGACCCTCGTTGCGGAGCTGGTTAGCGAACTCCACGATGAGGATGGAGTTCTTGGTGACGAGCCCGACCAGCATGACGAGGCCGATCTCGCTGTAGAGGTTGAGCGTCATGCCGGCCGCGAGCAGCGTCACTAGCCCGCCCGTGAACGACAGCGCGACGGCGACCATCACGGTGAGCGGGTGGAGCAGGCTGTCGAACTGCGCGGCCAGCACCAGGTACACGATCACGACCGCCAGGAGATAGGCGAAGAACAGCGAGCGGCCCGACACCAGGTAGTCCTCGGTCTCTCCGCCGTACGTCACGCGATACTCCGGCCCCGCGGCGGCCGCCGCTTGCTCGGCGAGTGCGGTCATGCTGGCGAGCGCCGTGCCGAGCGGCACGCCCTGCGCCAGGGCGCCCGTCACCGTGGCCGCCCGCTGGCGGTCGTGGTGCGGCAGCCCGCGCGCGGTCACCGTCTCGCGGGCGTCGACGACCGCGTCGAGCGAGATCAGCTGGCCGTCGCGGCCGTGGACGTAGATGCCGCGGAGGTCGCTCGCCGAGGAGCGGGCCGGCCGGTCGAGCCGCGCGATGACGTCGTAGGTCTCGCCCTCGAGCTTGAAGGTGGAGAGGTCCACGCCCCCCAGCAGGATCTGCAGCGTGGTGGCGATCTCGCGCACCGACACCCCGAGGTCAGCCGCCCGGTCGCGGTCGATGCGCACGTCGAGCTGCGGCTTGGTGAGCAGCAGGTCCGTCTGCAGGTTCACCACGCCGGGCACGTCGCGGCCGCGGCCGACGACCTCGTCCGCGATGCGGGCGAGCGTCTGGACGTTCGGGCCCTGGATCACCAGCGTGATCGGCGCGGCGCTGAAGCGCTGGCCGATGGCCGACGGATTCTGGGGGAAGGCCTGGATGCCCGGCACGTCCGCCAGCCGGTGGCGGAGCTCGTCGACGATGGTCTGCTGCGAGCGCGCGCGCTCCTCCCAGGGCACCAGCGTGGCGAACATGCCGCCCTCGGTGACCTGCCCGGGCCGGCCGCGGCCGAGCGGCAGCACGGAGAACGTCTTCGCCACCTCGGGCGTGTCGAGCACGATCGCCTCGGCCTGCCGCATGTAGCGGTCCATGTACTCGAGCGTGCTGCCTTCGGGCGCCCGGTAGAACGTGCGGACCGAGCCGCGGTCGTCGGGCGGAATGAACTCGCGCGGCACGCGGCCGAGCAGCCACACGCCGAGCAGCACCCAGAGCGCGCCGGCGGCGAGCAGGACGCGCCGGTGCGCGAGGGCAGTCCCGAGCAGCCGGGCGTAGCCGCTGGTGAGGCGGTCGAGCGCCAGCGCGAGCACGCGCTTGAGCCCGTGGTCGGGCCGGTGCGGGCGGAGGATCCGCGAGCAGAGCATGGGCGAGAGCGTGAGCGCCACGAAGCCCGAGATGCCGACCGCCACGGCGACGGTAACGCCGAACTCCCGGAACATGCGCCCCGTCGTGTCGGTGAGGAAGACGAGCGGCACGAACACGGCCATGATCGAGATGGTGGAGGCCACCACGGCGAACACGATCTGGTCCATGCCGCGTCGCGCCGCCTCCATGCGCGGCGTGCCGGCCTCGATCCAGCGAACCACGTTCTCGAGCACGACGATGGCGTCGTCCACGATGTCGCCGACGGCGAGGGTGAGGCCGAGCAGCGTGAGCGTGTTGATGCTGAAGCCGAGCAGGTCGAGGACCGCAAACGTGCCCACCACCGAGACCGGGATGGCGAGCGCCGGCACGATCGTCGCCCGCAGCGAGCGCAGGAACAGATAGATGACGATCACTACCAGCACGATCGCCTCGGCGATCGTCTCGCGGACGTCGGCCAGCGAGCGCTCGATGAAGATCGACGAGTCGTAGCCCTGCGCGAGCTCGACGCCCGGCGGGAGCGTCTCGCGGATGCGCGGCACCTCCGCCTTCACCGCCAGCGCCACGTCGAGCGTGTTCGCCTTCGACTGCTTGATGATGCCGAGCCCGACGGCGGGCTGGCCGTTGAACCGCACGATCTTGCGCTCGTCCTCGGGGCCGACCTCGATGCGCGCCACGTCGCCGAGCCGTACTGGGGCGCCGGCTGTGTAGGCGACGATCAGGCGCTGGTACTCTTCGGGCGTCGTGAGCTCGCCGAGCGTGCGGACCGTGAACTCGCTGTCGAGGCCTTCGACGCGCCCGGACGGCAGGTCGACGTTCTCGCGGGAGAGCGCGGCCGCGACGTCGGCCACCGTGAGGTTGTGGGCGGTGAGCCGCCCGTTGTCGAGCCAGACGCGAATCGAGTGCCGCTTCTCGCCGTTGAGATAGACGTCCGAGACGCCCGGCAGCTTGGCGAGCCGGTCCTTCACCCGGGTCTCGGCGAGCGTCGAGAGCGCGATCTGGTCGAGGTTGCCGCCGAACAGCGCGAGCCACATGATCGGCGCAGCGTCGGCATCCTGCTTGGCGACGATGGGCGCTTCCGCCTCCTCGGGCAGATCGCGGAGCACCCGCGCGACGCGATCGCGGACGTCGTTGGCCGCGGCGTCGAGGTCGCGGCTCACGTCGAACTCCACCGTGATCTGCGAGACCTGCTCGAGGCTGGTCGACATCACGTGCCGCACGCCCTCGATGCCGATCAGCTGGTCCTCGAGCGGCGCGGTGACCGAGGTCTCGATCACCTCGGGGGCCGCGCCGGGCAGCGCAGTGCTGACGCCGACGATCGGCGGGTCGACGTCCGGGTACTCCCGGTTCGGCAGCCGGAACGCCGAGATCGTCCCCACCAGCATGATCACCAGCGACAGGACGACGGCAAGGACCGGCCGCTCGATGCAGAGGCGCGGGAGGTTCACGACGCCGCCGGGGGGGTGGTGAGCGGGCGGCCGGGCACCACCTTGTTGGTGCCGCTCGCCACGATGCGGTCGCCGGCGGCGAGCCCGCGCGTCACTTCCACGCGGCCGTCGCGGCGGATGCCGAGCACGACACCGACGCGCTCAGGCAGCGCGTCCGCGCCCACACGCCAGACGAACGGGCCGTCGGTGTCGTAGACCACCGCCGACTCGGGGACGACCAGCGCACCCTCGCGCCGGCTGGTCTCGAGCCGCACGCTGGCGAAGAGCCCCGGCCGGAGCGCCCGGTCGGCGTTGTCGGCCACCGCCTTCACGGTGAGGCGGCGGTTGCGCGGGTCGAGCGAGGGCGCCACGAAGAACACTTCCCCGGCGAAGCTACGGTCGGGGAATGGTGCCACCCGCACCTCGACCGGCTGCCCGACGTGCACCTGGGGCACGGCGTGCTCGGGCACGGTGAAGGTTACCTTCAAGCGGGCGGTGGCGTCGAGCTGCACGAGCGGCGTGTCGGTCGTGATGCGGTCGCCGGGCGATACCAGCCGCGGCCCGAGCGTCCCGCCGAACGGCGCCTGGATCTCGGTGCGCTCGAGGTTCACCTTGGCCAGGTCCACCCGGGCGCGCGCCGCATCGCGGTTGGCCCGCGCCTGATCGAGGTCGGCGGGGGAGACCACCCGCGAGCCCGCCAGCGCCGAGGCGCGGCGCCATGCCTGCTCGGCCAGCACCAGCTGGGCCTCGGCCTCGCGCAGCAGGGCGCGCTGCTCGGCGTCGCGCAGCCGAAAGAGCAGATCGCCCCGCTGCACCTCCTGGCCCTCGACGAACGCCACCGTGTCGATCACGCCCGCCGTCTCGGCGCGCAGCATGACGGTCTCGTCGGCTTCGAGCTGGCCGGTGAGATCGAGGCCCTCGCCCAGCTCCTGCTGCTCCACGCGGGCCATCTCGACCACCACCGGCGGCGGGGCCGCCGTGCGCTCGCTCTGCACCTCGCCCCCGCATCCGAGCCCCGCCACCACCAGCAGCGCGGGCAGCACGCCGCTACCTGCTCGCATCACGCCTCCGCTCAGTATTTCACCGAACAGCCGTACGGCGTGGTGACGGGCTCGCTCACCGGCTTGCCGGCGAGCGTCTCGTCGAGCGCGCGGCGGACGTAGTTCTTCGCCGTGGCGACGCCGTCCCGCTGGGCGCTCGGATCGTCGTCGATGGCGCCCTGGTAGAGCAGCGTGCCGTCCTTGCCGATCACGTACATGTGCGGCGTGGTCTTGGCGCCGTACGCCCGTCCGACACTGCCCTGCTCGTCGAGCAGCACGGCCGTGGGCGCCGCGCCGAGCTCCTTGGCGATGGCCGCCGCCTGGCTGGCCGTGGCGTGCCCCTGCTTGCCCGGCGCCGAAGAGATCACGGTGAGCCAGACGACGTTGCGGCCCGTGTACTCGCGCTGCAGCTGCTGCATGTTCTGGCTCTCGTAGTGCTTCTTCACGAACGGACATTCACGGTTGAACCACTCGAGCACGACGATCTTGCCGGCGTAGTCGGCGAGCGCGTGCGTCTTGCCGTCGCTTCCGGGCAGCGAGAAGGCCGGGGCGGGCTGCCCCGTGGTGACGGCCGCCGCCGCGGCGGCGCCGAGGCCGAGCGCCGCGAACGCGCCGAGCAGGGTGGAACGAAGCGTGGTCCTCATGAATCCTCCTTCGACGTGGTCAGCGTGAGCGCGCGGATCACCTCCGCGCGGGAAGGCAGCTGCGACAGGATACGCGCCGGCGCGTCGGCGCCGCCAGCGTACAAAACGTAGAGCGGGACGCCACTGCGGCCGTGGCGGTCGAGCGAGCGGGCGATGGCGTCGTTGTGGTCCGTCCAGTCGGCCTTGAGCGCAGCGACCCCGGCGCGCCGAAAAGCGTCGCGCACGTCGGCGGCCGCGAACACCAGCCGCTCGTTCACCTGGCAGGTGAGGCACCAGGCGGCGGTGTAGTTGACGAACGTGGGTGTCCCCGCGGCGCGCAGCGCCTGCTCCCGCTCGGGCGACCAGGCGGCCCAGAAGCCGTCGTCGGCGGCCGCGGCGCCGGCTTGCGGCGCGCGCAGCGCCGCGGC
>DATMAZ010000018.1:0-12466 GCA_035559675.1 Candidatus Limnocylindria bacterium | reverse complement strand
CTTGGTCGTGGAGCCGCGGCGCGGTCACCGCATCCGGCACCGCACGCGCGCCGTTTAGCACCTGGAGCAGCACCTGTGCGGTCGCCGAGATGATGAACGGGCCGCCCGACGCACCGACGGCCAGCTCCGCTCGGCCGTCGCGCACCACGATCGTTGGCGCCATGCTCGATTGGGGACGCTTCCGCGGGGCGACGACATTCGGCGTGCCGCCGCCGAGGCCGTAGACGTTCGCCACGCCCGGGACGACGACGAAGTCGTCCATCTCGTTGTTGAGGATGATGCCGGTGCCGGGCACCATCACGCCGGCGCCGAAGGCGGTGTTGATGGTGGTGGTGAGCGCCACCGCGTCGCCGTCGGCGGTCAGCACGGAGACGTGCGCGGTGCCCGCGTCGCGCATCGCGGGCACGTCGGCCGGCGCGCCGGCGCCGGCCACGATCTCGCCACGGAGACGCGCCAGACGCCCGGGCGCCAGCATGGCCGCCAGCGGCACGGTGGTGAACGCGGGGTCGCCGAACCAGCGGGCGCGGTCGGCGAAGCCACGCGCGAGCGCGCCGGCGAGCAGCTCGGGCGGCACACCGCCGTCCAGCGCCTCGTCGCCCACGATGCCCAGCACCGCGAGCACCACGGCGCCGGAGCCCGGCGGGGGAAACGTGACCACGGTGCGCCCGGCGTGGCGCATCGAGACCGGCCGCCGCCACACGGGCAGATAGCGCCGCACGTCGTCGGCGCGCATGACGCCGCCGCGCCGGCGGACCGCCTCGGCGATGGCCGCGGGCGTGGCCCCCTCGTAGAACGCCGCCCGGCGCTCGCGCGCCACTCGCTCGAGCAAGCGGGCGAGATCGGTCTGGCGGACGACGAAATCGGCGGCGGGCACGCGGCCGCGGTCCAGGAAGACCGACGCCAGCCCGGGATCGGCGCGCAGAAGCGGCGCGGCGCGCGCCACCTGGCGGGCGAGATGCGGACTGTCGCCGAGGGCGAATCCGTCGCGGGCGAGGCGGATGGCGGGCGCCAGAACCGTGGCGAGCGGGAGCCGGCCGAACCGCTCGTGGAGCGCCACCCAGCCCGCCACCTCGCCAGGCACGCCGACCGCGAGACCGCCTTCACGGCTGCGCTGCGGCTGCGGCCGCCCGCCGTCGAGGAACAGCGCCGGGCGCAGCGCGTTGGGCGCGGTTTCGCGGAAGTCGAGCGCGTGCGCTTGGCCGGCATGCCAGACGAGCGCGAATCCCCCGCCGCCCACGCCGCACGACGACGGATGCACCACGCAGACGGCCGCGGCCGTTGCGATCGCTGTGTCCACCGCAGAGCCACCCCAGGCCAGCACCGCTGCGCCCGCCTCCGCCGCCGCGCGATGCTCGGTGGCGACGGCGCCGCGCGCTGCGCAGAGCGGCCGCGGGAGCACGAGGAGCAGGGCGACGGCGAGCAGGCGAGGCCAGCGGCGCATGGGGCGGCCCTAACCTGCACGTCGTCGTCGAGCAACCGCTTGCCGGCGCGTCGTCGTGTGCTATGGACCGCCGCAAGTGGCGCGGACGAGTCGGCGGCGGACGAAGCCGTTCGGAGAGCGGGAGTTCTACCTCGAGGAGTTCCGCGGCCGCAGCGTCCTCATCGCGCTCTCGCCCGCCGCCTCGGGCCCGCGGCTGAGACTCGGACGCGTGAGCGAAGCGGTCGCGGACCTGGTGCGCAACCGCACCCGCGTGCTGCTCTGGTGGCCCTGCGCAGAGCCGGAGGGGCCGCGGCGCCTGCTCCAGGCCTTGCGCGCGCGGCGCTCGCTGCGCCCGTGGCTGCGCGGTCCGACGCCGCCCGTCGTCTCGCTCGACGAGCTCAACGACGAGGACGACGCGCAGCGGCTCCGCGAGGCGGTCTGGCTGCGCATGCGCCGGCGGCGCGTGAGCGTGCTCGCCGTGCCGCCCGGCGCGGCATTTCCGGCCTTTCCGCTGGCCGTCGCCACGGCGCTGCGCATCCCCAAGGTCGTGCTGCTGGACCCGACCGGCGGCGTGGCTCTCGGCAGACAAATCCTGTCGTTCGCCGACGAGAACGCGCTCGAGACGCTGCTGCAGGAAGGTGAGGCGGAGTGGGCGGGCCTCGGCGATCGGCGGGACGCGCTGGCCGCCATCCGTGCGGCGCTGCAGCACGGCGTCGAATCGGTGAACGTGTGCACGCCCGGCGGCATCGTGCGCGAGCTGTTCACGTACTCGGGCTCCGGCACGCTGTTCACGCAAGGCGACTATTGCCGCGTGGAGCCGCTCGGCATCGACGCGTTCGGACAGGCCGAGCGGTTGCTCGCCCAGGGCGTGCGCGAGGGCGCGCTCAAGCCGCGCTCCGCGAGCGAGATCGCCGCGGTGCTCGCCGCCGGGTTCGGCGCGCTGGTGAGCGGGCGGCACCTGGCGGGCATCGCGGCGCTGCTCACGCATCCGTACGCGACCGAGCGCGCGGGCGAAGTCGCGGGCCTCTACACCATCACCCGGTTCAAAGGGGAGGGTCTGGGCGCGCGTCTGGTCGACCGGGTGCTGGTCGAGGCTGCGACGGCCGGACTCGACTACGTCTTCGCCTGCGCACTCGAGCGGCGCGCGCGGCGATTCTTCCAGCAGATGGGCTTCACCCGCGTGCGGGCCGACGAGCTGCCCGCGGCCAAGTGGTTCGGCTACGACAAGCGCCGGCAGGCGCGGCTCGCCTGTTTCAAGCGTGTGATCGCCGCGCCGGAGACGGCGTCCGCTTCGCGGGAGCCGGCGGGCGTGCGGCAAGCGCCGCCCGTCCCGCAGGCGCCGCTCGTGCCGCAGGCGCCGCCGGCCGCCTCCGCCGCGGGGGAGTGATTGACTACCGTTCGAGCGTCGGGCGTAACGGGGGGCATGCGACGGATCCTCGTCGGCCTCGGGGCGGGGCTGTGGCTCGCCGCGTCCGCCGCCGCGCAGAGCACGACGACGAGCCTCGCGCCCACGACCACCGTGACGGCGACGTCGACGACGGCACCGTCGACCACCCTGACGACCACCACGTCGACGTCCGTCACGACCGTTCCCTGCGGCGGCGGTGGCGGCGGGAAGTACGACCCGCGCGCCTGTGTCGAGTCCAGCACGAGCAAGGAAGAGTGCCGCCAGGAGTGCTGCAGCGCGGACTTCGAGGACCTGGTGGCCGAGTGCAACGCCTGCGAAGAGTGCGACGAGCTGGCCTGGAGCGACTTCCTGGACGAGTGGCGGGCGGCCGG
Organism: Candidatus Limnocylindria bacterium; assembly: GCA_035559675.1. Classification (GTDB taxonomy): domain Bacteria; phylum Desulfobacterota; class Binatia; order DP-6; family DP-6; genus DATMAZ01. The sequence continues at coordinate 9,267 of DATMAZ010000018.1, read as the reverse complement.
CGAATTCTACCGGACGTGTCAGGTCGACGGCGGCAACGCGCTCAAGTTCGTCGAGTTCAACGTGCCCGACTCGTGTCGGGCCTACGTCGCCGGATGCAAGGCCACGGCGCGGCGGCACGTGCGCCAGTGCGCCGACGTCGACCGCTGCGTCGGCTGCTGCGGCCAGGTGTTGACGCGTTGGCGGCGCAACGCCAGGCGGGCGCTGCTGCGCAACACGCCGGAGCCGCGGCGGTGCCGCAAGGCGGTGCGCTGTCTCCGCCGCGCGGAGCGCAAGGTGCGTGCCTGCCGCAACGCCTGCCGCCGGGCCCCCACCTGCGGCGAGAGCCAGCTGCGCCTCTGTCTCGAGGCCTCGGCCGGCGGGCGCCAGGTGCTCGCCTGCTACGCGAAGTGCGCGGAGAAGTGCCATCGCCCCGAGTCGTACCGCTGGTGCATCCAGGCGTGTCAGGGGCTGGACGAGTGCGAGGCGTTCGACGAGTGCGCCGGGATCGCTCTGCCCACCACCGTGACGACGATCGGCCCGACCACCAGCACCATAGGTGGCGTCACGACCAGCACGGTCGGCGTGACCACCAGCACCGTCGGCGGCGCGACGACCAGCACGGTCGCCGTCACCACGAGCACGCTCGCGGTGCCGAGCGGCGGCCTCGGCGCGTGGCTCCGGCCGTGGGCCGCGCCGGCGCGTGGGACGTGCCTCGAGCGCGAGGAGCGCACGTGCGTGACGGTGACGACCTCGAGCACCAGCACGTCGACGAGCACGTCGAGCACCACCACGACCACGCTGCGCACGAGCACCACCATCTTCATCGGGCTCTTCATGCGGTAGCCGGGTGGCCGCGGGATCCGGCGCGTGGCCCGGTCCGGGGGTTCCGCTCGCTCGTGTCTCGTGACGCGCTCGGTGGGCCGCCGGCAGCGATCCGTGCGGACGCGTTCTACGCGATCGGCTTGAACAGCGTCTGCATCTTCATCGCGAGGCTCATGTCACCGGAGATTTTGAGCTTGCCCGTCATGAAGGCGACCTGCGGGTTGAGCTTCCCGGTGTTCATGTCGACGAAGTCCTGCGCGTCCATCGCCATGGTCATGTTGGGCGACGGGACCGTGCCCTTGCTGACAGTCACCGTGCCGTCCTTCACGGTGACATACCAGGCGCCGCCGCCCTCGCCCGCGAGGTTGAACTGCACCGTGCCGGTGAGCCCCTTCGCGGCAGCCTCGTCGATCCCGGCGGCCATGCGAGCGAAGATGTCGTCGGGCGTCATGAGCCGGTCGTAGGGGACCGCGCTCCGGCTGTCAAGAAATGGCGGCGAGCAACGCCCGCGCGAGCGCGGGCGCACGCCCGGCCTCGTCGTGCTTCACGTAGACGTAGACCCGCTTCCAGCCGTCGACGCCGCGCAGCCGCGCCGCCCACTCCGCCAGCGCCGCGGGCGTGTAGTCCATCCGGCGCAGCCGCACGTAGCCGAACGGGGCGGTCGCGACGAGTGGTGTGGTGGCCTCGTCGGTGTCGGCGATGCAGAGCGCGAGGCGGCGCTCGCGCAGCACCGCGTACGTCTCGTCGTCGAACCAGCTCGGGTGCCGGAACTCGAACGCGGCTTCGACGTTGGTCGGGAGCGCGCGGGCGAACTCCGCCAGCCGCGGCACGTCGGCCTTCAGGTGCGGCGGCAGCTGGAAGAGCAGCGGGCCGAGCGAGGGCCCGAGCGTGCCGGCGAGCCTGACGAAGTCGCGCGCCAGCTCCTCGCAGTCGCGCAGCCGGCGTTGATGCGTGATGCGCTGCGGAGCCTTCAGCGCGAACCGGAACTGCGGGCCCACCTGCCGGCGCCACCCCGTGAGCAGCGCCGGCGTCGGCATGCGGTAGAAGGAGTGGTTGATCTCGACCGTGTCGAAGACCCCGGCGTAGTACTTGAGCATGCCGGCGGCCGGAACGTCGGGCGGATAGAAGGCGGGGCGCCAGGCGGGATAGCTGAAGCCCGACGTCCCAACGAGCACGCGCGGCCGGCGCATGCGGATCGGCGCCGCCATCAGCGCCGCGGCGGCACCAGGCGGCGGTAGATGGAGAGGTGGCGGAGTGCGTCCTGGCGGCGCCCGGCCCGCTCGTAGAGCAGGCTGAGATTCCAGTGGGCGTCGGCCAGGTTCGGATCGAGCACGATTGCCTGCTCGTAGCAGGCAATCGCGTCGTCGGTGCGCTTGTCGTCCTCGAGCACCACGCCGAGATTGTACCAGGCGAGCGCGCAGGCGGGATCGGCTCGGATGGCCTCGCGGAAGTGCGCCTCGGCGCCGACGAGATTGCCGTCGGCGTGCAGCAGCCGCCCGAGGTTGATGCGAGCCACCACGTGGCCGGGATCGAGGTCGAGGGCGTGGTGATAGGCCGCGCGCGCCTCCAGCGGCGACGACTGCTCGATCTCCATCGCCAGGTCGCACCACTCCGAGGCGCTGAACTGCGGCACCTTCACGCGCTTGGCGTCCGGCAGCTGTCCCACGCTCCGTGCCCGCTTGGCGATCGAGGCGGTGTCGAAGTTGAAGAGGTACTGCCCAGACTCCGGCTGCCAGCGCTCGGTGCCGTCCCAGGCCACGACGCGGTCGCCGTCGACGAAAACGTGCAGCCGGGTGAGCGGGCGCTGTCCGAGCTGGCGGCGCAGCGAGCGCAGCACGCGCGAGATGCGCCGGAGCGGCACGCGCTGCTCGAGCAGCCCGCGGGTGGTGCGCAGCAGGATGAGATCGACGAAGTCGAAGCGCAGGTGCCCGCGTGGGGTGCGCTGCGGCGCGATCAACCCCGCGCGCACACAGCGGCGCAGCCGCTCGACGGGCAGGCCGACGATGCGCGCGGCCTGTGCAGTGTCGAACGTGGAGGTTGCGTGGCGCGGAGTCGGGGAGGGCACCTACTTCTTCGCGGCGCGCTTGCGCGCGGCCGGGCGGGCGGCGACGCCCTCGGCGCGCGTCGGGCGGCGGCCTCGGCCCGCGCGCCCTTCGGCCAGGCTCTTCTTCAACGCCTCCATCAGGTCGATCACCTGCGGCGCCTGCTCGGGTGGCGCCGTGGAGGCGATCTCCTCGCCGGCGACCTTGCGGTCGACGGCCTCCTTCAAGCGTTCCCGATAGTGGTCGTGGTACTGCTCGGGCGCGAAGGCGGGCGCGGACAGCTCGTCGATCAGACGACGCGCCAGCTCGGCCTCGGCGGGACGCACCTTCACGTCGCCGCCGCGCTCGACGTCCGCGAACGGGCGGATCTCGTCCGCATAGTAGAGGTCGTGGATGGCGAGCCCGTCGGCGAACGGGCGGATCAGCACCAGGTGCTCCTTGCCGCGCGCCACGTGCTGGGCGAGCGCCACCTTGCCCATGGCCCGCATCGCGTCGGCCAGGAGCTGGTAGGCCTTCTCGCCGCCCCGGTCCGGGCCGAGGTAGCGCGTGCTGGCGAAGTAGATGGGATCGACCTGGTCCAGGGGGACGAATTCCTGGATGTCGATGGCGGTCGAGGCGGCCGCCTCCAGCGCCTTTAGCTCCTCGTCGGTGAAGCGGACGTACTCGTTCTTGCCGACGGCGTATCCGCGCACGAGCTCGCTGCGCTCCACCACGCGCTCGCAGCGCGGGCACCACGTCTGCTGCCGGATGCGCGAGTTGCACTCGGCGTGCAGCAGGTTGAACGACGGCTGCTCGGAGTGGGTGGCGACGAACACGCGCACCGGGATGGACACCAGACCGAAGCTGATCGTTCCCGACCCGATCGACCGTGCCGGCATCAACGTAGGTAAGCGTACTCCGTGGCGGGAAGTCAATGCAGCGACCGGCATGGCGGGAGGGGTACGCCGATTGCGCCGTCAGAAACTTGACATCCGGTACACGCCCGCCCCCGCAGATCGGGCCCTCACACCTCCAGCACGATCGTCCACCAGCTCCCGCACGACTCGACCGCGACCACGTGATGTCCGGACGCTTCGGCCGCCCGCGGGATGTCGCGGGCGCTCTGCGGGTCGTCCACGACCAGGGTGACCTCGGTGCCGCGGCCGAGCGTCTCCAGGCGCACCTTGGCGCGCGCCCAGGTGAGCGGGCAGCGCACGCCCCGGAGATCGATCTGCTCGCTCGACGCCTTCACGAGCGCAGGCTACAACCCCGGGTGCACGGATGGAAACCTACACGCTGCGCCGTCGCGGCGATGCGGCGCCCGCTCCGCGCTTTCGCATCGACTACGCGGGAGAGCTGAACGAGGCGCAGTACGCCGCGGTCACCGCGCTCGACGGGCCGGTGCTGGTGATCGCCGGCGCCGGCAGCGGCAAGACGCGCACGCTCACGTACCGCGTGGCGCGCCTCGTCGAGTCGGGCGTCCCGCCGGGGCAGATCCTGCTGCTCACCTTCACCCGCAAGGCGGCCGAGGAGATGCTGGCGCGCGCCTCGGTGCTGGTGGGCGGCAGCTGCGACCGCGTGGCCGGCGGCACGTTCCATTCCTTCGCCAACACGGTGCTCCGGCGACTCGGGCGCGCCATCGGGCTCGAGCCCGGGTTCACCATCCTCGACCGCAGCGACGCCGAGGACGTGGTGAACCTGCTCCGTGCGCGCGCGGGGCTCGATCGCAAGGATCGCCGCTTCCCGCGCAAGAACGCGATCCTCGACGTGTTCAGCATGGCGGTCAATCGCAGCCGCTCCATCGAGGAGCTGATCGAGGAGGACTACGGGCATCTCGCCGATCACCTCGACGACCTGGTGCGGCTGCACGAGGCGTACACGAGCTACAAGCGCGCGCAAGGCCTGGTGGATTACGACGACCTGCTGGTGCTGCTGCGCGATCTGCTCACGGATCATCCGGACGCCGCCGAGCAGCTCTCGCGCACCTATCGGTACATCATGGTCGACGAGTACCAGGACACGAACAAGCTCCAGGCCGAAATCGTGCGCGGGCTCGCGGTGACCCACCAGAACGTGATGGCGGTCGGCGACGACAGCCAGAGCATCTACTCGTTCCGCGGCGCCAACTTCCGCAACATCATGGACTTCACGCAGCTCTTCCCGGGCACGCGCGTGATCACGCTCGAGGAGAACTACCGCTCGACGCAGCCCATCCTCCGGCTCGCCAACGCCATCATCGACCGCGCCCCCGAGAAGTACACGAAGGTGCTGCACACGCGCCGGCTCGACGGCGAGACGCCGATGCTGGTGCAGTGTCCCGACGAGGCCGCCCAGGCCCGGTTCGTCTGCCAGCGCATCCTCGAGCTGCGCGAGGAGGGCGTGTCGCTCGATTCGCTCGCGGTGCTCTTCCGCTCGAGCTACCACTCCTTCGACCTCGAGCTGGAGCTGCAGCGCCACGACATCCCGTTCGTCAAGCGCGGCGGCTTCAAGTTCATGGAGACGGCGCACATCAAGGACGTGCTCGCGCATCTCAGACTACTCGCCAATCCGCGTGACGCGGTCTCGTGGCACCGCGTGCTCCTGCTGCTCGACGGGCTCGGCCCGAAGACGGCGTCCGACGTCTACGCCCACGTGACCCAGGCGGTCACGGTGGTCGACGCAGCGGCACTGCTCGGCACGTACCCGAAGCGGGGCGCGTACACGAAGGAGCTCGGCCGCCTCGCCGAGCTGCTGCTGGAGGTGGTCGCCGACGATTTCTCGGTCGAGGAGAAGGTGGCGCGCGTCACGGGCTTCTACGTCCCCATGCTGCGCCACAAGCACCCGGAGGACTTCCCCAAGCGCGAGAAGGATCTCGAGCACTTCCTCACGATCGCGGCGCGCTATCGCAGCCTGGAGGCGCTGCTGGCCGACATGGCGCTCGAGCCCCCGACCGACAGCGTGGGCGACGTGCTCGCGACGCAGGCCGACGAGGGGCTGCTCACGCTCTCCACCATCCACTCGGCCAAGGGCCTCGAATGGCGAGGCGTGTTCGTGATCGGCATGGTCGATGGGCGCTTCCCGTCCCTCTACAACCTCCGCAGCGCCGAGGAGGTCGAGGAGGAGCGGCGGCTGCTGTACGTCGCCGTCACCCGGGCGAAGGAGTATCTGTATCTGTCGTATCCCATCGACATCTACGACCGGGCGACCGGCATGGTCCTGGGGAAGCCCTCCCGCTTCCTCGAGGGGCTGCCGAAGACGGTGCTGGCCGGCCTCCAGGTGGTCGAGGAGGAGGACGACGACCACTTCTAGGAGCCCGCAACGGTGGCCCTGCGCCGGTGTTGAGACGGTCATGCGAACCCTACGACGCGTCGTGCTCACCGTGGCGCTGGCCACGGCCGTCACCGTGGTGACGGGTTGCGCGGTCGCACAGCCGGTGCCAGCGCCCTACGGCGCCGGCGCGCCGGCGGACCTGCCCGAGGAGTGGGAAGAGTCGCTCGAGCCGTACGGCTCGTGGCGCACGCTGCCGAACTACGGCACCGTCTGGTATCCGGCGGTGCCTGCCGGGTGGCGTCCCTACACCTACGGCTCCTGGGCCTGGGGTCCGGGCGGCTGGACCTGGTACTCCACCGAGCCCTGGGGCTTCACCTTCCACTACGGGCGCTGGGCGTGGGCGCCCATCGGGTGGGTGTGGGTACCGGGCTTCGTCTGGGGCCCCGCCTGGGTCAACTGGTACTGGGGCGCCGGCTACGTTGGCTGGGCTCCCATCGGCTACTACAGCGCCGTTCCGTGGTCGCAGTTCGTGTTCGTCTTCGACCGCGACTTCAACTGCCACGACGTGCACAAGAAGTATCACCACCGTCCGCCGCGCGGCGGTGGCTTCCATCACGGCCCACCCCCGCCGTCGCACATCCAGCGCGTGGCCCACGATCCCATCGTACGCGTGAGCGCCTCGCAGCTGCCGCACCGCAACCTGGGGCCTCGGCGGGGGACCCCGCAGGTTCGAACGCCCGGCGGCGCCCCCGGATCCTCGACCGCGTTCCAGGCGCGGCCGCTCGGCCCCCAGGGTCGTCCGCCTGCCGGACGCGACCAAACCACCTATCCCCAGCGCGGCAACCGGCTCGGGCCGACCCCGCGGCCCCAGGGCGGCGGGCAGGGCTCCCCGACGTTCTCGAGCGAGCCCGTGCCGCAACGCCGGCCGCCGCTGGCGCCCCCGCATGCCGAGCTCTTCCCGCGGACGCAGCAGCCGTACCGTGGTTACGGCGGCAACCTCGGCGGCTCGCAGCGCGTGCCGCGCGCCACCCAGGGAAGCCCGCGGCTCGTGCCGCCTCAGCAGGTCACACCCCGCGTGGCGCCGCCGAGCCAGCTCACGCCGCGCCAGGCGCCGCCGTCGTATTCGGCTCCGCGTGGGGGGCAGCGCTCCTACGGCGTTCCGCGGAGGCCACCTCCGATGCAATCCGCGCCGCGGACGGCGCCCCCGTCGTCGTTCTCGGCGCCGCAGCAGGCGCCGTCCTTCCAGTCCCGGCCGTTCTCCGCCCCGTCTATGGGCGGCGGCCGAGGATCTGGACAAGGCCAAGGCGGCTATTCGCCAGGCAGGCGCTGAGCGCGGCGCGTTGGCGGCAGACTCGCGCGAGCGCCGCATCGCTTTGCGCGGCCTGCTGCAGCACGTGATCCAGCCGCGCGCGCGCCGTGGCGAGCAGCGCCCTCGGCTCGCGTACGTGCGCCGACACGTCGCGGAGCGCGAGATCGACGAAGCCCGCCCGCACGAGGAGCTGCTCCCAGCTCGCCGCCGTCCTGAACGCGGCGCCCGGCACGGCGGCGTCCGCCGATCCGGTGCACACGAGCTCCTGCACCGCCAAGTGCCCGCCGGGCCGCAGCACCCGGCACGCTTCGACGAGCGCCGCCTCCGGATCGGGGAGGAAGGCCAGCGCTTCGACGCTCCAGACGTGCGTGAAGGCGGCGTCTGCGAAGGGCAGGCGGCCCGGGTCGGTGGGGACGTGGTGCACCTGGTGCTCGAGGCCCGCGCTGCGGGTGAGCGCGTATCCGGCCGCCGCGTGCGCGACGGTGGCCGCGGTGGCGACCGCAGTGCAGCCGAGCCTGGTCGCGAGCCAGCGGCTGCTCATGCCGAGGTGCGGCGCGAGGTCGAGCACGCGCTCGTACTTGCGGAAGATGCCGTGGCTCGCGAGCCCGTCCAGCAGCTCGACGGCCGAGCCGCTGAAATGATCGAGCGCAAACAGCGGGACGCCGCGAGGCGGTGGGCTCGTGCGGGCGTGATCCCGGGCCGCCGCCGCGATCAACTCGCCCAGCCGAAGCGATGCGTCCACCGCCACCGGCGTCGAGCTAACCGGCGCCCGCGCCGCGCGCAAGCCGCCGCCTGCGCGTGCAGGCGCGGAGAGGCCCGCGGCCTGCGCAGCCGCCGTGTGGTGGCGCTGTTGCGGCGTGGCGCTCGGGCGCCGTCCGGGCTACTGTCCGGTTGGCGATGGCCACCGGGACAGTGCCGGCGCGAGCGACGCCGTCATGGTATCGACACTGGTCGCCGGCAATGCGCCGCGTGGCGGAGGCGAGCGACCGCGTGCCGGCGTTGCCGCTGCGCGCCGGCCCCGAGCTGCGCGCGCTCGTGCTGGCGCTGCCGCCGGCGCTGGCCAGCCGCCGGGTGAGCGCGGTCGAGCCGATCGTGCAGCGGATCGCCGACGGCACCTGCCGCGCGCTTGCGGTCCCCGGCGTCCGGGTGCGCGTGCAGCTGCGCCGCCCGCACAACGCCACCGGCGAGCTGCACGGCATCTACGTGCCGGTGCCGCCGCCCGCGCGTCCCGAGGTGACGCTCTGGATGCTCACCGCCAAGCGCGGGGACGTGGTGAAGCCGCGGACGTTTCTCCGCACGCTGCTGCACGAGCTTTGCCATCACTTCGACTACACGTGGCTGAGACTCCGAGACTCGCTGCACACGCAGGGCTTCTACCAGCGCGAGTCCAGCCTTTTCGCGGCGCTCGGCGGGCGCGCGCTCGATCCGAGCTGAGCGGCATGGCGGCAGCCGCCACCGCCCGCGCCAACGTCAACGTCGCCCTGGTGAAGTACTGGGGCAAGCGCGACGCGGCGCTGAACTTGCCGGCCACGGGCAGCCTGTCGGTCACGTTGGATGGGCTCGGCGTCGAGGCGCGCGTCGCGTTCGGCGAGTCCGAGAGCGACTCCTTCGAGATCGACGGCGCGCTGGCGGCCGGTGAGGAGCGCCGGCGCCTCGCCGACTTCGTGACCCTGCTCCGGCAGACGTGCGGACGCACGGACGCGGTCCGGGTGACGACCCGCTCGAGCGTGCCGCGCGGCGCCGGCGTGGCGTCGTCCGCGGCCGCGTTCGCGGCGCTGGCGCTCGCCGGCACGCGCGCCGCCGGTCGCGTCCTCGAGCCGCGGGCGCTCTCGATGCTGGCACGGCGTGGCTCGGGCTCGGCGGCGCGCTCGGTCTTCGGCGGCTTC
>DATMAZ010000017.1:0-18028 GCA_035559675.1 Candidatus Limnocylindria bacterium | reverse complement strand
CGGCCGCGGGGGCGGCGCCGCGGGCGGGCTGCCGTCGCGCCCGCCCAGCACGTCGTAGAAGGTGAGCGGCGCCTGCGCGCCGGCGGCGGGCGCCGGTGGGACGGTAGCATCGACCGGCAGCGAGACGCCGGGGCTCACGGGCCCACGGTCGTGCAGGCCCTTCCCCACATAGACGCCGAGCAGGTAGACGAACCCGCACGACACCAGCCACGCGCCGAGCAACACGACGCGCTGTCCGAGCCCCAAGGGTGGCCGCTCCGTCGCCATCACTCCCCTCCCCCTCACATCCGCTCCGGCATGCCGACGCCCACCAAATCGAGCGCGCTGCGCAGCACCAGCCGCACCGCGCGCAGCAGCGCCAGCCGGGCGTGCGCGGTGGGCCGGTCGTCGGCCAGGATCCGGTGCTGGTTGTAGTATCGATGAAACGCCCCGGCCAGCTCCTGGAGGTAGAAGACCAGGCGATGCGGCTCGAGCGCCCGCGCCGCCGTCTCCACCACGTCCGGATAGCGGGCGAGCGCCCGCAGCACCTCGAGCTCCGGCTCGCCGATGGGCGTGAGATCCGGCGCATCGCCGGGGTCGACGCCCTCGGCCGCCGCCTGTCGAAAGACGCTCGCGATCCGGGCGTGCGCGTACTGGACGTAGAACACCGGATTGTCGGTGCTCTGCTTCTTCGCCAGCTCGAGATCGAACTCGAGCTGGCTGTCGGCCTTGCGGAGCAGGAAGAAGAACCGCGCCGCGTCGGCGCCGACCTCGTCCAGCACCTCGGCGAGCGTCACGAACTCGCCGGCGCGCTTGCCCATGCGAACGGGCTGGCCGCCGCGCGTGAGATTCACCAGCTGCACCAGGACGACCCGCAGGCGGTCGGGATCGTCCCCCAGCGCCGCGAGCGCGGCACGCAGCCGGGCCACGTAGCCGTGGTGGTCGGCGCCCAGCACGTTCACCAGCGCATCGAAGCGCGCCCGCACCGTCTCGTGGAAGTGCGCGATGTCGCCGCCGAAATAGGTGGGCACGCCGTTGCTGCGCCGCACGGCACGGTCCTTCTCGTCGCCGAACTCGGTCGTGCGGAACATGAGCGCATCGCCCTCTTCGTAGAGGAGCTGCGGCGGGATCACGCCGAGCGCCTGCTCGAGCACCCCCCGCTCGTGCAACGCGCGCTCGCTGACGAAGACGTCGAACCGCACGCCGAACCGGGCGAGATCGTCCTTGATGCGGTCGAGCAGAATCCGCTCGGCGAACCGCGCGCAGAAGTCGATCGCCGCCGGCTCGTCGAGCCCGGCGAGCGCGTTCGGGTGCTCGGCCCGCAGCGCACGCGCCACGTCGATCACGTAGTCGCCGGGGTAGGCGTCGTCGTCGAGCGCCACCTCTTCGCCCGCGAGCTGCCGCGCGCGAATCCACACCGAGCGGCCGAGCACCGTCATCTGGCGCCCGAAGTCGTTCACGTAGTACTCGCGCTCGACCTCGTAGCCCGCGGCCGCGAGCAGCCGGGCGATCACGTCGCCGATCACGGCGCCGCGCCCGTGCCCCACGTGCAGGGGCCCGGTCGGGTTGGCGCTCACGAACTCGACCTGCACCCGCCGGCCGCTGCCCAGCGCCGGGCGCCCGTACGACTCGCCCGCCGTCAGCAGCTCGGCGAGAAACCCGCGCCAGCACGCGAGCGACGCCCGCAGGTTGATGAAGCCGGGCCCCGCGATCTCGGCGCCCGCCAGCAGCCCAGCCGGGTCCTGCAGCCGCTCGAGGATCACCTGCGCGATCGCGCGCGGCGGCCGTCCCGCCTGGCGGGCGAGGACCATGGCGATGTTCGAGGCGAGGTCGCCGAAGGCCGGGTCGCCCGGTTCCTCGAGCTGGATGCGCGCCGGGACGTCGACCCGCAGCTCGCCGGCTTGGACCGCCGCGGTCAGCGCCTCGCGCAGCAGCCCTTCAAGGAGTCGCTTCATCCCCGGAGGCGCGCCAAAGACAGTCGCCGGGGGGCGCCATGCGGGGAGCGACCGAGGTCATGGCGCTCTCTGTAGCGCCCGCTCTCGTCCCCGTCAAATCTCGACGGCCGCGCCGTCAGGCGCCGGCCGCGGCCCGCCGCCGCTGTGGTTTCTTGGCTGGCTCGGCGCCCGCGGCCGCCGTCTGCTTCGCGCGCCCGCGCCCGCCGCCCTTGCCGCCCTTCGTGCTCTCGCCCGTGCCGGGGCGGTCGACCAGCTCGACCACCGCCATCTCGGCCGCGTCGCCCGGCCGCACGCCGAGCTTCACCACCCGGGTGTAGCCCCCGGCCCGGTTGCCGTACCGCCCCGCCAGCTCGCCGAAGAGCTTCTGCACCACGCTGGCGCGCTGCACGACCGCAGCGGCCTGCCGGCGCGCGTGCAGCGTGCCGCGCTTGCCGAGCGTGATCATGCGGTCGCCCCAGCGCCGCAGCTCCTTCGCCTTGGCGCCGGTGGTGCGCACGACCTCGTGATCGAGCAGCTCGGTAACCAGGTTCCGGAAGAGCGCGCGCCGGTGAGCGGGCGAACGCCCGAGCTTCTTGCCTGCGACCCGGTGGCGCATGTCAGATGGCGTCCTTCTCGCGCTGCAGCCGGCGGCGATCCAGCTCCTCGCGGGGCGGCAGGTTCGGGACGCGCATGCCGAGACGGAGCCCCATCTCCTGCAGCACGTCCTTGATCTCGTTGAGCGATTTGCGGCCGAAGTTCTTGGTCTTGAGCATCTGCTGCTCGGTCTTCTGCACGAGCTCGCCGAGGTAGCGGATGTCGGCGTTCTGCAGGCAGTTGGCCGAGCGCACCGAGAGCTCGAGCTCGTCGACCGGCCGCAGCAGGTTCTCGTTGAGCTCGATCTCGTCGCCCGCCACGGCTTCGTCGGCGGCGGCCTCCTCCTCGAAGTTGATGAAGATGCTGAGCTGGTCCTGCAGGATGCGGGCCGCGTAAGCCACCGCGTCTTCCGGCCGCACGCTGCCGTCGGTGTGCACCTCGAGCGCCAGCCGGTCGTAGTCGGTCCGCTGGCCGACGCGCGCGTTGGTCACGGTGAAGTTCACCTTGGTGATCGGCGAGAAGATCGCGTCGATCGGGATGGTGCCGACCGGATCGTCCTCGCGCTTGTTGCGCTCGGCGGGGACGTAGCCGCGGCCCAGCCGGATCACCAGCTCCATGTCGAGCTCGCCGTCCTTGCCCAGCGTCGCGATGCGGTGGCTCGGATTGAGGATCTCGACGTTCGGGCCGGCCTGGATGTCGCCGGCCGTCACCTCGCGCGGCCCCTTCACGCGCAGATAGGCCACCTCCTCCGTGGCGCCGTCGTGCAGCTTGACCCGGACCTCCTTCAGGTTGAGCACGATGTCGGTCACGTCTTCGGTGACGCCCGGCACGGTGGAGAACTCGTGCAGCACACCGTTGATGCGCACACCGACCACGCTCGCTCCCTGCAGCGACGACAGCAGGACGCGCCGGAGCGCGTTGCCCACCGTGATCGCATAGCCGCGTTCGAACGGCTCGCCGAAGAACTTCCCGTACGTCGGCGTGAGGCTCCGCTCGTCCACCTCGAGCCGCTTCGGCTTGATCAGCTCGCGCCAGTTGCTGCGCATGATCATGGGTTGCGACGTCTCGATGTCTCGCGACTCCATGGCATTCACCCCCAAAGGAAAAAAACGAACGGCACGCGACGGAGCGCGTGGTTACTTCGAGTACAGCTCGACGACCAGTTTCTCGTTGACCGGCAGCGTGAGGTCCGCCCGCGTGGGCAGGGCCTTCATGCGGCCGCTGAACGCCTCCGGAGTGACATCGAGCCACTCCGGCACGCCACGGCGCTGCGCCAGCTCCATCGCTTCTTGGATGCGGGCCACCTGCCGGCTCTTCTCGCGGACCGCCACGGTGTCGCCCGCGCGCACCAGATACGACGGGATGTTCACCTTGCGACCGTTCACGCGGAAGTGGCCGTGGCGCACGAGCTGCCGGGCCTCGCTGCGCGAGGTGGCGAACCCGAGCCGGTAGACGACGTTGTCGAGCCGCCGCTCGAGCAGCTGCAGGAGCGCCTCGCCGGTCACGTCCTTGGCGCGATCCGCCATCTGGAAATAGCGCCGGAACTGGCCTTCGAGCACGCCGTAGATGCGGCGCAGCTTCTGCTTCTCCCGGAGCTGAATCGAGTACTCCGAGAACTTCGGACGCGCCTGCCCGTGCTCGCCCGGCGGATAGTTGCGGCGCTCGATGGCGCACTTGTCGGTGTAGCAGCGCTCGCCCTTCAGAAAGAGCTTCAGGCCTTCGCGCCGGCACTGCCGGCAGACGGCTCCCGTATACCGTGCCACGTACGCTCCTTACACCCGCCGCCGCTTCGGCGGCCGACAGCCGTTGTGCGGAATCGGCGTCACGTCTTTGATGATGGTGATGGTGAACCCCGCCGCCTGCAGGCTGCGCAGCGCGGATTCGCGGCCGGATCCCGGCCCTTTCACGTACACCTGCACCGAGCGCATGCCGAGCTCCGCGGCGCGCCGCGCGACGGACTCGGCGGCGACCTGCGCGGCGAACGGCGTGCCCTTGCGAGAGCCCTTGAAGCCCGCCTGCCCCGCGCTCGCCCAGGCCAGCGTGTTCCCCTGCAGGTCGCTCACCGTGACGATCGTGTTGTTGAACGTGGAGTGGATGTGCAGCACGCCTTCGCTGACGAGCCGCTTCGCCTTCTTGCGCCGCGCGCCCGCCGTCTCGGGGATCGGCCGAGGGCCGGTTTCGACTGGTGGTCTAGCCATGCGTGTTCACCATCACCCCTTCGGCGGCGCCATCTTCTTGCCCGCCACGGTCTTGCGTGGTCCCTTGCGCGTGCGCGCGTTCGTGTGCGTGCGCTGGCCACGGACCGGCAGGTTCCGGCGGTGGCGCATGCCACGGTAGCAGCCGAGGTCGATCAGCCGCTTGATGTTCATCGACACGTCGCGCCGGAGGTCGCCCTCGACCTTGTAGTTGGTGTCGATCTCACGCCGCAGGCGCGCCACTTCCTCGTCGGTCACGTCGTCGGTGCGGCGGCCCGGATCGACCTGCGCGGCGGCGCAGATGTCGAGCGCGCTCTTGCGCCCGATGCCGTAGACGTACGTGAGTGCGATCTCCATGCGCTTGTTGCGCGGCAACTCGACGCCTGCGATGCGTGCCATACGCTCCTCTCACCCCTGCCGCTGCTTGTGGCGCGGGTTCTCGCACAGGACGCGCAACACGCCGGCGCGCCGAACGACCTTGCACTTCCGACAGATCTGCTTGACCGATGCTCGTACCTTCATGAGGCTCTCCCGCGCCTAGGGCAACGTCAAAATATACGGCCCGTCGGCAGTTACCGCAACGGAGTGCTCGAAGTGGGCCGAGAGGCTGCCGTCGCGGGTGGCCGCCGTCCAGCCGTCCTCCTTCACGTACACCTCGGCCCCACCGGCGTTCACCATGGGCTCGATGGCGAGCACCAGGCCCTCCTTCAGCTTGGGGCCCCGCGCCCCGGTTCGATAGTTCGGGACCTGTGGCTCCTCGTGCAGCCGCCGGCCGATGCCGTGCCCCACGAACTCCCGCACCAGCGAGTACCCGGCGGCCTCGGCCACGTCCTGGATCGCCCCGGAGACGTCGGCCACGTGTGCCCCGGGCCGCAGCGCCTCGATGCCGGCCTGCAGCGCCGCCGCGGTGGTGCGCATGAGCCGCTCGGCCTCGGCGCTCACTCGGCCGACGGCCACGGTCGTGGCGGCGTCGCCGTAGTAGCCGTCGAGGCTCACCCCGAAATCGAGGCCGACGATGTCCCCGTCGCGCAGCACCCGGGACTCGGACGGGATGCCGTGCACCACCTCGTCGTTGATGGAGATGCACACCGACGCGGGGAAGACCCGGCCGCCGACCTCGTAGCCCTTGAAGGCCGGGATCGCCCCCCGGCGGCGGGTGAGCTCCTCGGCGATGGCGTCGAGCTCGGCCGTGGTCACCCCGGGCCGCACCCGCTCGCGCAGCGCGGCCAGCACCTCGGCCACCACCGCGCTCGCCGCCCGCATGCGCTCGATCTCTTCGCGCGACTTGAGCTTGATCACGCCAGCGCCGCCTCGACACGCGAGAACACCTCGGCCTGCGAGCCCGTCCCGGCGATATCCACCAGCAGCCCGGTCGAGCGATAGTAGTCGACCACGGGCGCGGTTTCCCGGGCCAACACCGCGAGCCGGGTGGCGATGCGGTCGGGCTGGTCGTCCTCGCGCTGATAGAGCTCGCCGCCGCAGCGGTCGCACCGGCCGGCCTGCTTCGGCGGATCGAACTCGCGGTGGAACGGCGCGCCGCAGGCGCGGCAGATGAGCCGCCCCGACAAGCGGCGGACGATCTCCTGGTCGGGCACCTGGATCAGCAGCACCGCGTCGAGCCGCCGGCCTTGTTGCTGGAGCAGGCGATCGAGCGCCTCGGCCTGCGCCACCGTGCGCGGAAACCCGTCGAGGATGAAGCCGCGCGCGCAGTCCGGCTCGCGCAACCGGTCGTCGACGATGCCGATCACCACGTCGTCCGGAACCAGTCGCCCCTCGGACATGAAATGGGCCGCCACGCGCCCGAGCGGCGTGTCGCGCCGCTCCGCCTCGCGCAGCATGTCCCCGGTCGAGATCTGCGGAATGTTGAATCGTTGCTGCAACAGCTTGGCCTGCGTTCCCTTGCCGGCGCCCGGCGGTCCGATCATGACGATGCGCATGACCTAGCGGCGACCGCGGATGCGCCCTTTCTTCATGAAGCCCTCGTAGCTTCGCGAGATGAGGTGGGTCTCGATGGCCGCGATGGTGTCGAGCGCGACGCCGACCACGATGAGGAGCGCAGTGCCGCCGAGGTAGAAGCTCACACCCTGCACGTTGTAGATGAGCGTGGGCAGCACGCACACGGCGGCGATGTAGAGAGCGCCCGGCAGCGTGATGCGCGACAGCACGCGCTCGATGTACTCCGCGGTGCGTTGGCCCGGTCGGATGCCCGGAATGTAGGCGCCGACCTTCTTCAAATTGTCGGCGACGTCCTGCGGATTGAACTGGATCGCCGTGTAGAAGTAGCAGAAGAAGATGATGAGTGCGACGTACAGGACGTCGTACAAGGCGCCGCCCGGGTTGATCCAGCCGCTCACGCTGCGCGCCCACTCCTGCTCGCCGAAGAACTGCACGATCGTGGCGGGGAAGAGCAGCAGCGACGAAGCAAAGATCGGTGGGATGACGCCCGCGGTGTTCACCTTGAGCGGCAGGTGGGTGCTCTGCCCGGCATACATGCGCCGACCGACGAGGCGCTTGGCATGCTGGATCGGGATGCGGCGCTGCCCGCGCTCCATGAAGATGACCGCCGCGACGACGGCGATCGCGAGCAGCAGCAGCAGCCCGGCGACCAGGATCGACATCTCGCCCACCCGCACCATCTCGAGCGTCGTGAAGACCGCGGACGGCAGCTGGGTGACGATGCCCGCGAAGATGATGAGCGAGATGCCGTTGCCGATCCCCCGCTCGGTGATCTGCTCCCCGAGCCACATGATGAAGGCGGTGCCGGTCGTGAGCGTGATCATCGCCATCGTCCGGAAGCCCCAGCCGGGATGGAACACCACGCCGCCGCCGCCGGTCGGCGACTCGATGCTCTCGAGGCCCACCGAGATGAAAAAGCTCTGCATGAGCGCCAGCGCGACCGTGCCGTAGCGCGTGTACTGCGTGATCTTCCGCCGCCCGAGCTCGCCCTCTTTGGACAGCTTCTCGAGGTGCGGGATGACGACCGTCAGCAGCTGCAGGATGATGCTGGCGCTGATGTACGGCATGATGCCGAGCGCGAAGATCGAGAAGCGCTCGAGCGCGCCGCCCGAGAACGCGTTCACCAGGTCGACCAGCCCCTGGGCCTGCGCGAAGTAGTCGGCCAGCGCCCGGCCGTCGATGCCGGGGGTGGGAATCCAGACCCCGAGCCGGTAGACGGCCAGGGCGACGGCTGTGAACACCAGGCGTCTCCGCAGCTCGGGGACGCGCGGGGCGTTCGCAAAACCCTCAAGCACGAACCACCTCGGCGGTACCGCCGGCGGCCGTGATCGCGTCGCGCGCAGACGCGCTGAACGCGTGGGCCCGTACGGTGAGCGCGTGCGCCAGTGTCCCGCTCCCGAGGCACTTCACCTTCGTGCGCCCGCGCACCAGCCGCTTCGCGCGCAGGACGTCGGGGTCGATCACCGAGCCGGCCGGAAAGCCCGCCAGCTGGCGGAGGTTGACGACGGCGTACTCGACCCGCGCGACGGGCCGGAAGCCGCGCTTCGGCACGCGCCGCTGCAGCGGCATCTGGCCGCCTTCGTATCCCGGCGGCGTGTTGCCGCCCGAGCGCGAGCCGCGCCCCTTGTGGCCGCGTCCCGCGGTCTTGCCTCTCCCGGAACCCGGCCCCCGCCCGACCCGACGGCGATTCCGCACCGCCCCGGGCTGGGGCTCAAGATTATGCAGATCCATGTCGCCCTCAGCCTTCCGTCTCGACGAGATGCGCCACCGTGCGGATCATGCCGCGGACGGCGGCGGAATCCTTCACGATCACCGACTGCCCGATGCGCCCGAGCCCGAGGCCGCGAAGCGTCTTCCGCTGTGCGGGCTTGGTGCCGATGGCGCTGCGGCGCAGCGTCACCTTGAGCATGCGCTCGCTCATCCGCGCAGCTCCTCCAGGGTCTTGCCGCGCGCCGCGGCCAGCTGCTCCGGCTGCTCGAGCTGCCGCAGCCCGGCCATGGTGGCGCGCACCATGTTGTGCGGGTTGTTCGACCCGATGCACTTGGTGAGGATGTTCTCGAACCCGGCGAGCTCCACCACGGCCCGCACCCCGCCACCGGCGATGACGCCTGTGCCCGGCGAGGCCGGCATGAGCAGCACGCGGCCGGCCCCGAAGCGCCCGACCACGTCGTACGGCACCGTCCCGTTGATGATCGGCACCCGCACCATGCCCTTCTTCGCGCGGTCGATCGCCTTGCGGATCGCCTCGGGGACCTCCTTCGCCTTGCCGAGCCCGAACCCGACGCGACCGTTCCCGTCGCCCACCACCACGAGCGCGGCGAAGCTGAAGCGCCGCCCGCCCTTCACCACCTTCGCCACGCGGTTGATGTGGACGACCTTCTCCTTCAGCTCGACGCCCTCGGCGTCGACGATCCGCCGCTGGCTCCCGCTACCTGCTTGCGCCATGCCTGCGTGCTCCTAGAACTCGAGGCCGCCCTCGCGCGCGCCCTCAGCGACCGCGCGAACGCGCCCGTGGTAGAGGAAGCCGTTGCGGTCGAACACGACCTGCTTGATGCCGTGCTCGAGACACCGCTGGGCCACCAGGATCCCGACCTGCTTTGCCGCGTCCACCGTGGCCGTCTTGCCCTGCTGCCGCAGCGGAGGCGTGAGGGTCGACACCGCGAGCAGGGTGCGGCCCTGCTGGTCGGTAATGACCTGCGCGTAGATGTGCCGGCCGCTGCGGAACACCGACAGCCGCGGACGCGCGTCGCTGCCCCGCACGCGCCGCCGCACCCGGGCCTGCCGGCGCCGGCGTGCCAGATCGCTCGATTTCATCAGCGTGACGCTCCTGCCGCAGCCTTGCCGGCCTTGCGGCGAATCTGCTCGCCCGCGTACCGCACGCCCTTGCCCTTGTACGGCTCGGGTGGACGCAGCCCGCGGATGGCCGCCGCGACCTCGCCGAGCAGCTGCCGATCGCTGCCCTCGAGCGTGATCGTGACCTGCTTGTCGACCTTGGCGCTGACGCCGGGCGGGAGCTGGTACGCGATGGGGTGCGAGTAGCCGAGCGTGAGCCACAGGATGTTGCCGCGGACGTCGGCCCGGTAGCCAACGCCAGTGATCTCCAGCACGCGGGTGAAGCCTTTGGTCACGCCCTCGACCATGTTGGCGACCAGCTGCCGGGCGAGACCATGCAGGCTGCGCATCCGGTTCGAATCGTCCGGTCGCGCGAACCGCACCGCGCCGGCCTCCACGGCCATGGTGATGCCGGCGGGCAGGCGCTGTGCGAGCTGGCCCTTCGGACCCTTCACGCGCACCTCGCCGTCCTTCTGCTCGACGGTCACCCCGCTCGGAATCGTGATCGGAAGCCTACCGATACGCGACATCGCCTACCACACCCTACAGATGATCTCGCCGCCGACGCCCTGCTTGCGCGCCTCCCGGTCGGGCAGCACGCCCCGGGACGTCGACAGCACGTTCACGCCGAGACCGCGGCGCACCGCGGGGATGTCCTGCGCGCCGACGTACACCCGCAGGCTCGGTCGGCTCACGCGCTCGAGCCCGTTGATCACGTGCCGGCGGCGCGCGTCGTACCGCAGCTCGAGGCGCAGCACCGGATGTCCATCGCGCTCGACCGAGACGCTCTCCAGGTAGCCTTCGCCCTGCAGCACCCGCGCGATCGCCTCCTTGTGCCGGGACCACGGCATCTCGACGGTCGCCTTGCGCGCCGTGCCGGCGTTGCGGATGCGGGTGAACATGTCGGCGATCGGATCGCTCATCATGGCCGCGTCACCAGCTCGCCTTCACCACGCCCGGGATCTGCCCCTGCAGCGCCAGCTTGCGGAGACAGATGCGGCACATGCGGAAGCGCCGGTAGAAGGCGCGCGGCCGGCCGCACAGCCCGCAGCGGTTGTACGCCCGGACCCGGAACTTGGGCGGGCGTGAAGCTTTCACCATGAGAGAGGTCTTCGCCATGCGTCGTCCGTCAGGCCCGGAACGGCATGCCGAGGTGGCGCAGCAGCGCCTTGCCCTCCGCGTCCGTCCGGGCGGTCGTGCAGATCACCACCGTGAGGCCCTTGATCTTGTCCACCTTGTCGAGATTGATCTCCGGGAAGATCACCTGCTCCCGGATGCCGAGGGAATAGTTGCCGCGGCCGTCGAACGACCGATCCGGCACGCCGCGGAAGTCGCGCACGCGGGGCAGCGCGACCGACACCAAGCGGTCGATGAACTCGTACATGCGGTCGCCCCGCAGGGTGACCATGACGCCGATCGGCAACCCTGCGCGCAGCTTGAAGTTCGAGATCGCCTTCTTGGCGCGCGTCACCACCGGCCGCTGCCCGGCGATGGCCGTCATCTCCTCCATCGCCGAGTCGATGATCTTGCTGTTCTGGACGGCTTCGCCCAGGCCCATGTTGAGCACGACCTTCGTGAGCTTCGGGACGGCCAACCGGTTGGTGTAGCCGAAGTCCTGCATCAACGCGGGGACGATCTCCCGGTGGTACCGCTCTCGCAATCTCGCCGCCATGGTCACGCGCTCTCGAGGGGCTGGCCGCAGCGCCGGCAGACCCGCACCGCCGCGCCGCCGCTCCGCCGGCTCGCCACCCGGGTCGGCTTGTTGCACTTCCCGCACAGCGGCTGGACGTTCGAGAGGTGGATGGAGGCCTCGCGCTCCACGATCCCGCCCGGGCTCTGCGGGCCACGCGGCTTCTGATGCCGCTTCACCAGGTTCACGTGCTCGACCAGCACGCGGCTGCGGTCGTGGAGCACGCGCAGCACCTTGCCGGTCTTGCCGCGCTCGCGCCCGGCGATCACCATCACGGTGTCGTTCTTTCGGATCCGCTGCAACGCCATCGTCAGAGGACCTCCGGGGCCAGCGAGATGATCTTCATGAACCGCTTGGCGCGCAGCTCGCGGGCCACCGGGCCGAAGATGCGGGTCCCCACCGGCTCGCGGGCATTGTCGATCAGCACCGCCGAGTTGGTGTCGAAGCGAATGAACGAGCCGTCGGTACGCCCGACTTCCTTCGCGGTGCGGACGACCACCGCCTTCATGACCTCGCCCTTCTTCACCTTCGAGTTCGGAATCGCTTCCTTCACCGACACCACGATGACGTCGCCCACCGAGGCGTACTTCCGCTTCGACCCGCCGAGCACCTTGATGCAGAGCACCTTGCGCGCCCCGCTGTTGTCGGCCACGTCGAGCACGCTCTCGACCTGGATCATTCCACCACCTCGGGCGCCCCGGCCGACTCGGGCCGCAGCAGGATCGCCTGCACCGTCCAGCGCTTCTGCGCCGACAGCGGCCGCGTCTCGATGATCCGGACACGGTCGCCCACCCGGCACTGGTTCTTCTCGTCGTGCGCCTTGTAGCGGCGCCGCTGGCGCAAGAACTTGTGATACGTGGGGTGCCGGACGAGGCGCTCCACCTCGACCACGACGGTCTTGTCCATCTTGTCGGACACGACCACGCCTTCGCGCCGCTTGCGTCGTTCGATCATGCCGCGCCTCCCCGCGTGGCCCGGCGCTGCCGCAGCAGGGTCTTCACCCGGGCCAGCGTCCGGCGCGTCTCGCGCGGCTTCATCGGATTGGCGAGCTGGCCCGAGGCGCGGCGCAGCCGCAACCGGAACAGCTCGTCCGCGAGCTCGCGCTCGCGGGTCGCCAGCTCGTCGTCGCTCAAATCGCGCAACTCCCGTAGCGTGCTCATGCCGCACCCGCTCCATGGACGACGCTGCGCCGCTCGCGGATCTGCGTCGGCAGCGACAGCTTGGCCGCCGCCAGGGTGAGCGCCTCGCGCGCCACCGCCGGCTCGACGCCCTCCATCTCGAACAGCATGCGCCCCGGCTTCACCACGGCGACCCAGATCTCCGGCGCGCCCTTGCCCTTGCCCATGCGCGTCTCGGCGGGCTTCTTGGTGAGCGGCTTGTCGGGGAACACCCGCACCCACACGCGCCCGCCGCGCTTGATCGCCCGGCTGATCGCGACGCGGGCCGCTTCGATCTCGCGCGCCGTCAACCAGCCGCGGTCGAGCACCTGCAGCCCGTAGTCGCCGAAGGTGAGCGCACTCCCGCGCCACGCGGTGCCCTTGCGCCGCCCCTTCTGCTGTTTCCGCCACTTGACCTTCTTCGGAGCCAACATGTCGTCGGTCTCGCGTCACGCCACGGGGGCGTGCCGCTGCTCCTCTTCTTGCTTCGTCAGCACCTCGCCGCGGAAGATCCACACGCGGACGCCGATCACGCCGTAGCTGCAGCGCGCCTCGGCGAACCCGTAGTTCACGTCGGCCCGCAACGTGTGCAGCGGCACGCGGCCCTCGCGGTACCACTCCCGGCGTGCGATCTCGGAGCCGCCGAGACGCCCCGCGCACTGGATGCGGATGCCCTGCGCGCCCATGCGCATGGCACGCGCCACCGCCTCCTTCATGGCGCGGCGAAACGCAACCCGGCGCTCGAGCTGCAACGCCACGTTCTCGGCCACGAGCTGGGCCTCCAGGTCGGGACGCCGCACCTCGTGAATGTTGAGGAAGCATTCGCGCGACGTGAGCTTGCCGAGCTCCTGCTTGAGCTTCTCGATCTCCGCGCCCTTCTTGCCGATCACGATGCCGGGCCGCGCGGTGTGAATGTTGATCTTCGCCTTGTTGGCGGCGCGCTCGATGTCGATGCGCGAGACACCGGCGTGATAGAGCCGGGCCTTCAGGAAGTTCCGGATCTTCACGTCCTCGTGCAGCAAATCGGCGTATTCGCGTCCCGCGAACCAGCGCGATTCCCACGGCTCGATGACGTTCAGGCGGAAGCCCTTCGGGTGTACCTTCTGTCCCACGCGCTCACTCCTGCTTGCTGCCACGCTCGTCGACGACGACCGTGATGTGGCTGGTCCGCTTGAACACCGGGGTGGCGCGGCCGTGCGCCCGCGGCAGGAACCGCTTGGCGGTCGGACCCTCGTCCACGTACGCCCGCTTCACGTAGAGCGCGTCGACGTCGACCCGCTGCTCGTGCTCGGCGTTGGCCACCGCCGAGCGCAGCGTCTTGGCGACGAGCCGTGCGCCGCGCTTCGGCGTGTACTCGAGAATGCCGAGCGCCGCCTCCACCGACTTCCCGCGGATAAGATCGATCACGAGCCGCGCCTTCTGCGCGCTCAGCTGCGCGTACCGCCGGGTGGCCCTGGCCTCCATTACGCCTTCCCTCCCGGCGCGGCGCCCGGGGCGGGCTTCGGCGCCGCGGCGCCGCCCTCTTCGACCTTACCCTTGCGGTCGCCCGAGTGGCCGTGGAACGTCCGCGTCGGCGCGAACTCGCCCAGCTTGTGGCCCACCGCGTTCTCCGTGACGAACACCGGTACGAACTTGCGGCCGTTGTGCACGGCGAACGTGATGCCGACCATGTCCGGCGTAATCGTCGAGCGGCGCGACCACGTCTTGATCACCCGCTTGTCGCCCGACGCGTTCACCTCGCGCACCTTGCGTGCGAGGTGCGCGTCGACGAACGGACCCTTTTTGACCGACCGTGCCACCGCGCCTCCTACTGCGCCGCCTTGCTCTTCCGCCGCTGGAGAATCCAGCGGTCGGTGCGCTTGTTCTTGCGCGTCTTGTACCCCTTGGTGGGCTTGCCCCAGGGCGTCTGGGGATGATTCCCCTTCGAACGGCCTTCGCCGCCGCCATGCGGGTGGTCGACCGGATTCATCGCGATGCCGCGCACGTGCGGCCGCCGGCCGAGCCAGCGCCGGCGGCCGGCCTTGCCGAGCGAGACGTTCTCGTGCTCGAGATTGCCCACCTGGCCGATGCTGGCCGTACACGCGAGCCGCACGCGCCGGAGCTCGCCGGACGGCAGCTTCAGCAAGGCGTAGTCGCCTTCTTTCGCCATCAACTGGACGGCGGCGCCGGCGCTCCGCGCCAGCTGCGCGCCGCGGCCGGCCCGCAGCTCCACGTTGTGGATGGTGGTGCCGAGCGGGATGTTGGCCAGCGGCAAGCTGTTGCCGGGCTTGATGTCCGCCCCCGGCCCGGTCTCGACGCGGTCGCCCACGTTGAGCCCGACAGGCGCGAGGATGTAGCGCTTCTCGCCGTCGGCGTAGTGCAGGAGCGCGATGCGCGCCGAGCGATTGGGATCGTATTCGATGGCGGCCACGCGCGCCGGCACGCCGGCCTTGTCGCGGCGGAAGTCGATCACGCGGTAGAGCCGCTTGTGCCCGCCGCCCCGGTGCCGCGCCGTCACGCGCCCCAGGTTGTTGCGCCCGCCGTGCTTGCGCAGCGGCTCGGTGAGCGCGCTCTCCGGCCGCGCCTTGGTGATCTCCGCGAAGTCGTATCCGGTCTGGAAGCGACGGCCGGCGGAGGTCGGGCGATACTGGACGGTCGGCATGATCCTCAGGCTCCCTCGAAGAACTCGATCGACTGGCCTTCGGCGAGCGTGACGTAGGCCTTCTTCCACATCGGGCGCCGGCCGACGTGGCGGCCGACCCGGCGGGTCTTGCCGAGCATCCGCGACGTGCGCACGCCCTCGACCTTGACGCCGAAGAGCTGCTCCACCGCCTGGCGGATCTCCACCTTGTTGGCGCGGGGATGCACGCGGAGCACGACCTGGTTGCCGAGCTCGGAGACGAGCGTGCCCTTCTCCGTGACGACGGGTCCGTGGACGATCTCGGTGAGCTTCATGCCGCCCCTCCGAGCCGCACGGCCAGGCGCTCGAGCGCCGGCTGCGTCACGAGCAGATGGCGGTGGCCCAGCACGTCGAACGGCGTGAGACCGCCCTCGGCCACGACTTTCACGTCGGGCAGGTTGCGGGCGGCGCGCAGCACCAGCGGATCGACCTCCGGCAGCACGATCAGCACGCTGCCCTCGAGCCCGAGCCCGCGCAGCGCCTCGAGCACGCGCTTGGTCTTCGGCTCGGGCAGCACGAAGGCGTCGACGACCGTGAGCCGGCCCTCGCCGTGCCGGGACGCCAGGGCCGCCCGCAGCGCCGCGCGGCGTGCCCCCCGTGGAAGTCGGTACTCGTAGCTGCGCGGCTGCGGCCCGAAGACGACCGCGCCGCCCGGCCAGAGCGGCGAGCGGATGCTGCCGGCGCGCGCCCGGCCGGTGCCCTTCTGCTTCCAGGGCTTCTTGCCACCGCCGCTCACCTGCCCCCGCGTCTTGGTGGCGTGGGTGCCGGCGCGCCAGGACGCCCGCTGGCTCTTCACCGCCTCGTAGAGAAGGTGCGAGCGCACCGGACCGGCCACCAGCGGGGCTGGCACGTCGACCGTCCCCACCTGCTCCCGGGTGAGGCTCACTACCGGCAGTGCCAGGGTTTCGGCCGTCGTCACCGCGGGCCTCCTCCGTGCTGCTTCGCCACGAACACCGTGCCGTTGCGCGCGCCCGGGACGGCGCCGCGTACCAGCAGCACGTGGTCCTCGGGACGCACGGCCACCACCTTCAGGTTGGTCGTGGTCACCCGCTCGGCGCCCATGCGGCCGGCCATGCGCTTGCCCTTGAACACCCGGCCCGGGAACGAGCGGTTGCCGATGGACCCGCCGTGCCGGAAGTACTCGTGGGTGCCGTGCGTGGCGGGGAAGCCGCCGAAGCCGTGGCGCTTCACCACGCCGGCCGTGCCGCGCCCCTTGCTCACGCCCGTCACCTTGACGACGTCGCCGGCGGCGAATACGTCGCCCACCGTGACCTGCGTGCCGACCACGGGCGGCTCCTCGCCCCGCACGCGCACCTCCCGCAGCACACGGAACGGCGAGGTGTTGGCCTTGGCGAACTGTCCGCGGAGCGGCTTCGCGAGGCGCGACTCCTTCACCGGCTCGAACCCGAGCTGCGCCGCGACGTAGCCGTCGCGCGCCTTCTGGCGGGTCGCGACGACGGTGCACGGCCCGAGCTCGATCACCGTCACGGGGACCAGCTCGCCCGCGGGCGTGAACACCTGCGTCATGCCGAGCTTGCGGCCGATCAGGCCGCCCAGCGTGCTGTCGGTCGCGTCGCTCATTGCAGCTTGATCTCGACGTCCACGCCCGCCGCCAAATCGAGCTTGCCGAGCGCGTCGATCGTCTGCTGCGTCGGCTCGAGGATATCGATCAGGCGCTTGTGGGTGCGGATCTCGAACTGCTCCCGCGACTTCTTGTCGACGTGAGGGGAGCGGTTCACGGTAAACCGCTCGATGTGGGTCGGGAGCGGGATGGGGCCCGCGACCCGGCCGCCCGTGCGGCGTACGGTATCGACGATCTCGCGCACCGACTGGTCGAGCAGTCGGTGATCGTACGCCTTCAGCCGGATGCGAATCTTGTCGTTCATCGACGCGAGCTGGACGGGTTACTCGATGATCTTGGTCACGACGCCCGCGCCGACGGTGCGGCCGCCTTCGCGGATGGCGAAGCGCAGGCCCTCGTCCATCGCGATGGGCATGATGAGCTCGACCTTCAGCTTCACGTTGTCGCCGGGCATCACCATCTCGGTGCCCTCGGGCAGCGTGCAGACGCCGGTGACGTCGGTGGTGCGGAAGTAGAACTGCGGCCGGTAGTTGCTGAAAAACCCCGTGTGCCGTCCCCCCTCCTCCCGCTTCAGCACGTACACGCTGGCCTCGAACTTGGTGTGCGGCGTCACGCTCCCCGGCTTGGCCAGCACCTGACCCCGCTCCACCTCCTCCCGTCCCACTCCACGCAGCAGCAGCCCCACGTTGTCCCCAGCCAAACCCTCGTTGAGGGTCTTGCGGTGCATCTCCACCCCCGTCACCACCGTCTTCTTGGTCTCCGAGAGCCCCACGATCTCCACCTCGTCCCCCACCTTCACCTTCCCACGTTCCACCCGTCCCGTGGCCACCGTACCCCGACCGGTGATCGTGAATACGTCCTCCACCGGCATCAAGAACGGCTTGTCCACGTCACGCTGCGGCGTGGGGATGTAGCTGTCGATCGCGTCCAGCAACTCCCAGATCCGATCCACCCACTCGTTCTCCCCACGCTGGGTCTTGGGGTTCTTGTGCATCTGTTCCAGCGCCAGCAGCGCCGATCCCCGGATGATGGGCGTCTCCTCCCCGGGAAACTCGTACTGCGACAGCAGGTCGCGTACCTCCATCTCCACCAGGTCCAAGAGCTCCGGGTCGTCGACCATGTCCACCTTGTTCAAAAACACCACGATGTAGGGCACCCCCACCTGCCGCGCCAGCAGGATGTGCTCCCGCGTCTGCGGCATCGGCCCGTCCGTCCCGGATACCACCAGGATCGCCCCGTCCATCTGCGCCGCCCCAGTGATCATGTTCTTCACGTAGTCGGCGTGCCCCGGGCAGTCGACGTGGCTGTAGTGACGCTTGACCGTCTCGTACTCCACGTGCGCCGTGTTGATCGTGATCCCCCGCGCCTTCTCCTCCGGCGCCTTGTCGATCTGGTCGTAGTCCTGCACCTCGATGTTGGGGTTCGCCGCCGCCGCTACAAACGTGATCGC
>DATMAZ010000016.1:0-28737 GCA_035559675.1 Candidatus Limnocylindria bacterium | reverse complement strand
CCCGCCAGCAGCACGCCCACGGCGCGCACCTCCGCGCCGCCCGTCGTCCGCACCGTGAGCTCGGGCAAGCCGGCCATCTGCGCCGGCAGCTCGGGATCCGGCGGGCCGTCAAGCTCGAAAAAGTAGGCGAGCACGCTGCGGCCCGAGGCGCGGAGCGCGTCGACCAGCCGGGCGTCGCCGCGCCCGCGCACCGCCGCCAGCAGCTCGACCGCCGGCCGCCTCGGCGCCGCGGCCACGGCCTCCTCGACCAGCGAGGTGTCGAGCGCCTCGTCGCGATGGTCGAACACGACATCGAGGCCGATCGCCGCCGGCTCGGCGCGGGTGACGGCGGTGATCAGCTCCGCCATGCGCGTGCGCGGCCATGGCCAGCGTCCGAGCCGCGCGAGACTGTCCTCGTCGATCGCGACGATCGCCACCTCGGGCGCCGGCGCCAGCGCACCGCGGACGAGGTGCCGGAGATCGACGACCTTCATGTCGAAGAGGTTGAGCGACCACGGCGCCAGCAGCCGCACCGCCGCCACTGCCACGCCGACGGCGGTGGTGACGCGTCCGAGCGTGAGGCGTGGCATCGCGACCTAGAATCCGGCGGCGCGGCCGCGCCGTCAACGCACGGGCGGCGGCGGCGGCGCGATCGGTCCCTTGCGGATCACGGGCAGCGGCTGATCGACCACCCGGCCCTCCTGCGAGCCGGTCCGCTCGCCGGGGTGCCGCGGCAGGCGCGGCTCGGCAACGATGTTGGCCCCGCCGTCCGATCGGCGCTGCACGCTGGCCGTCGTCTCGCCAGTGAGGACCCGCACGGCGGACGCAGGCAGCTTCACCGGGGAGCTCGGCACGGCGCCGCGGCGGACGATCGTCGACTGCCCCGGGCCGACCCGCACCTGCCTCGTCCCGGTGGTATCCACCAGGCCGCGCACCACCGTGATGCTCTCGAGGCCCACCACCTGCGTCTCGTCGCGGTCGCCGTCGTAGCCGGCGATGAAGCTCGTGCCGCGCACGCCGGCGATCGCCGTCGGACTTCTCACCTCGAAGGCCGCGCCGCGCGCGCTGTAGCGGTCGGTGACGATGGCGCGCACCTTGCCGAGCAGCAGCGAGAAGCTGGTGGTCGGCGCCGCCCCGGCGACCTGCTCGTCAATCACCAGCTCGGAGCGTTCGGCGAGCGTCAGCACGGAGTCGTCGCGGAACAG
This sequence comes from Candidatus Limnocylindria bacterium, assembly GCA_035559675.1. Classification (GTDB taxonomy): domain Bacteria; phylum Desulfobacterota; class Binatia; order DP-6; family DP-6; genus DATMAZ01. The sequence goes on along the minus strand of DATMAZ010000016.1, from coordinate 27,553 downwards.
CAGCTTCATCCGCGACGCGGCACCGGTGCGCACGTGGTCGCCGAGCTGCACGGCCGCGCCTTGGGCCAGTGGGATCCACTGGCCGCCGCGCTGCGCCTCCGCCGTGCCCTCGAGGGCGGCGACCCAGCCGACGTCCTCCGCGGCCGCGGGCCGGGCTACCAGCAACATTGCCGACACGAGCAGGACGCTCGCCCTGCTCGACCACCGGGCGATCGATGCGTGTGTCATCAGTATGTCACCTGTAGCAGCGTCGAGACGACGTTGCGCGTGTACTGGAAGTCCGGGATGTTCGACGGATTGAACGTGCCGTAGTACGTAACGGCCGCGGAGATGTGCTCCGTGATCGGCCGGGTGATGCCGACATATAGATAATTGCCGTAGTCCTCACGGGTCTTGGTGAAGTTGGCGAAGCTGTTGGGCCATCTATAGTCGTCCCAGCGGAACAGGTACAGGAAGTCGACGTAGGCGCCGAGCGGGATCGGCGAGCCGAGCGCCAGGTAGCCCTGGTACGCGCTGAACTGCCAGTCGTTGCCGAAGGCGCGGCACTTGCCCACCGGCGGCGCCTGCGCGCAGGTCGTGGCGTCGGGGTTCTCGTTCGTCCAGTCGAACCCGACCGTCGCGTAGCGGTCGCCTGACAAGAAAAACGTCTGGCTGGCGTCGACCGTCTGCGTGGGCCCGCTGCGCACGCCGGTGAACGGCGCGCTGAAGTAGGTGCGCTCGCTCCAGCGGTAGAGCACTTGTGACATGCCCCACGTGCCTTCGAGGTACGACACGAACGGCAGGACGTACGGCTCGCCCTCGTAGGTGTTGTCGCCGAGCGAGTAGTAGTTGTAGCCGCCCTGCGTGCCGATCCAGAGGTTCGGCGTGAGCGCGTAGCTCGCCGTGAGCCGCGGCTGCTGCGCGCGGAAGTCGAAGTCGCTGATGTCGAGGTGGAGCGACTGGTAGAGCTCGTACTCGCCGCGGAGCAGGAAGTTTTCGCGCTCGATCAGGTTGTACTGCGCGCGGAACGCCGCCACCCAGCCGACGTCGTTGCGGTCGCCGAGCCCGTCGCCAGCCTGGCCGTCGGGCAGCACCTTGACGTTGCTGTCGTACTGGAAGCCGGTGGTCACGCTGAAACCCCACCGCTTGGCGTCCAGCTCGCTGCGCACCGACGGCAGCCGGCCGAGCTCGCCGACGGTCCAGTTGCGCCGCTCCGCGCCTGCCGTGGGCGCCAGTTCGCCGCGAGCGCGCGACAGCCCGATGCTGGCCGATTGCAGCGTCGGGTCGATCGCCAGCGCGCGGGCGAACGCCGCCGCCGCGGCGTCGCGGCGACCGAGCGCCAGGAGCACGTGCCCGAGCGCGTTCTCGGCGAGCGCATCGCGCGGGTCGGCGGCGACGGCGCGTTCGAGCAACGCCACCGCTTCGTCGGTGCGCCCTTGCGCGTATGCGAGCTCGCCCTTGGCGGTGAGCAGCTCCGACTGCTCCGAGGCGTTGGCACACGACGCCGCCACGAGACTCGCCACCGCCCATCCCACGACCACCCGACTCCCTCTCCAGTTCAGCATTGGGTCCCATAGGTATGCTGCGGGCGGGGGTGAACACAAGCGGCCTTGCGCAGATGCTCCTGCAGATCGCTAGGCGTCTAGGCAGCCGATGTCAGGCGACGGGGCCATTCCATCCTTGACCCCGACGAGCAACCGGAGTACGCGTCCCCGACGGTCCCCCCGGAGAACCTGCGCACCCGATGCACCCGGTCACCATTCGTCACGCCGCCTGGGCAGTGCTGTCGTCCGTCCTCGCCTTGACTGGGGCGCGCCCGGCGCACGCGCAGCGCACGGACATGGGTCACTACGTGCTGTTTGCCAGCGAGGAGCTGCGCTCGCGCGGGCTTACCGTCGAGCGGGGCGACATCGGCGTGAACCAGGGTACGCTCTTCGTGCGCTCCGGCGTCGTGCTCGACGCGCCGAACTCCGAGCTGAGCGCCGACCGCGCGAGCGTGCCGGTCGACGCCACGTGCCGCCGGTTGATCGCCCGCTCCCCGGGCCCATCGGCGCCGAACTGTCCCGCCGTCACCACCTTCGTGCCGCCGTTCGCCGGCCCCGAGGCCGTCGCCGCGGCGTGCGGCTATCCCGACGAGTTCCCCGCCTGCGATCCCGCCCGCACTGTGGAGGTGTTGCCCGGCGAGACCCGCACGCTCGAGCCCGGCACCTACGGGCAGGTGACGGTCCGCTCGTCCGGCTCGGCGCGCAGCGTGCTCGTCCTCCGCCCCGGCGCCTACCGGCTCTGCGGCCTGCGGACGGCGCGCGGCGCCCGCGTCACGTTCGAGGGCCCGACCAGCCTCTACGTCACCGGCACGGTACGCTTCGGCAGCCAGTCGGTGGTGAACGCGAGCGGCGTCGACAGCCATCTGATCGACCTCTACGCCGCCGGCAGCATCGTGCGCGTGGCGCGCGAAGCGGAGGCGACGCTGCGGGTCTGCGCGCCACACTCCACGCTCCGCCTGGGCCGCGGGGTGCAGGCTTTCGGCCGCTTCGTGGCGCGCAGCATCGTGGCCGCCGGGCTGCGCACGGGTCTCCCCACCACCACGACGACGTCCACCAGCACCTCGAGCACGACCAGCACGAGCACCAGCATCACCACCACGACGTCCTCGAGCTCGACCACCACGAGCAGCACGAGCAGCAGCACCTCGTCGTCGAGCACCACGACCTCGAGCACGTCGACCACCAGCACGACGGCGCCCCCGCGCTGTGGCGACGGCGCGGTGAACCAGACGAGCGAGCAGTGCGACGACGGCAACACGGTGGACGACGACTGCTGCTCCAACGCCTGCACGAGCGCGCCCGACGGCGAGCCCTGCGGCAGCGGCGACGTCTGCAGCGGCGACCGGACGTGCCAGAGCGGCGTCTGCACCCCCACCACCGCCGCCGAGGCGCTGGCCTGCCTCGTGCCCTTCAGCGACGCGGTCATCACGAACTTCGACGACGGCACCGCGTCGGCGCTGGCGCTCGGCGACGACACCCTGAGCGATCCGGTGAACGTCGGCCGCGGCGCCTGGGGCGTGGCCGTGCGGCCCGGCGGCGAGGAGATCTGGGTCACCGCGCGCGAGGACGACCGCGTCGCGGTGCTCGACGCCGACACGCGCGCCCTGCTCGCCACCGTAGCGGTGGGCCGGCTCCCGCTCGGCATCGTGTTCGACCCGACCGGCGCCCGCGCCTACGTGGCGAGCTTCGGCACCAACCGCGTGCTCGTGCTCGACGCCGACACGCGCACGGAGGTCTCGTCGATCGCGGTGGGCAAGGGACCATCGGGGCTGGCGCTCGACGCCGCCGCCAGCCGCCTCTACGTCTCCAACTACGCGGGCAACAGCATCAGCATCATCGACCTGGCGACCGAGCGCGTGGTCTCCACCATCAAGACCAAGAAGCGCCCGCTCGAGCTGGCCCTCGACCCCCAGCGCGCGCGGCTCTACGTCACCAACTTCGCCGCCAACCGCGTCTCCATCATCGGCACGATCAGCGACTCCGTGCTGGCTACCATCCGGGTCGGCAAGCGGCCGTTCGGCGTCGCGGTAGACCCGGCGACCAACCGGGCCTGGGTCACCAACGCCGTGGGCGACAGCGTGTCGATCATCGACGGCGAGCGCTGCGAGCAGACGGGCGTGATCGCGGTCGGCGACGGCCCGCTCGGCATCGGGCTCGACCTGCCCGCCACCCGCGCGCTGGTGGCGAACTCCAACGGCGCCTCGCTGTCCATCATCGACACCGTGACCCAGCAGGTGACCCGCACCATCCCGGTCGGCCGCACGCCGGTCGCCTTCGGCAGCTTCGTCGGCACGCGCGCCAACGACTGCCCGCGCGTCCCGCTCGCCTGCGACGACGCCAACCCCATGACGCTCGATTCCTGCAGCCCCGCCGCCGGCTGTCGCTTCGAGCCGCTGCCTCCGGAGGAGGCAGCGCGCGTCGGCCTCGGCTTCCTCGACACGACGGTGCGCGAAGCCGGCGCCGATGCGCTCGGCGGCCAGGCGCGCGCCGTGCTGCTGAGCCGGCTCGCCGTGAACGCCCAGACGGCGCTGGTCGAAGGAGCGGGCACGCCGCAGCAGCGTCTCAAGCGCGCCGACCGCAGCATCCGGCGCTTCACCAAGGTCGTGCGCAAGGGCATCGGCCGCCGCAAGATGTCGTGCGAGGTGGGCACCGCCATCCTCGATCTGTCGCGCGGCGTCCGCGTGCAGCTCCGCCTCGCCCGGCCCTGAGGCCGGCGGGCCCGCCGGATGCGGGCTCACGCCCGCTCGCGAAAGCGGATCGGCAGGTGGCGGATGCCCGTGTGCTTGTTGCTGCGGGTCCACTCGACCTCGCCGTCGAGCCCGAGCTCGCCCCAGCGCGACAGGAGCTCCGAGAAGATGACGCGCATCTCGAGCCGCGCCAGATTCGCGCCGAGGCAGTGGTGGACGCCGTGGCCGAAGCCGAGGTGCGGGTTGGGGTCGCGGCGGACGTCGAAGCGCATGGCGTCCGGGAACACGCGCTCGTCGCGGTTCGCCGACGCCTCCCAGAACACGACCTTGTCGCCCGGGCGGAGCGCGTGGCCGCCGAGCACCGCCGGCCGCGTCACCGTGCGCCGGTTGTAGGCCGCCGGGCTGGTCCAGCGCACCATCTCTTCGATGGCCGGGCCAAGGTCGGCGCCGCCGGCGAGCGCGGCCAGCTGCTCGGGATGCTCGAGCAGCGCCAGCAGCCCGCCCGCGGTCGCGTTCCGCGTCGTGTCCGCACCGGCCGCGAACAGGAGGAAGAAGAACGAGAGCAGCTCGTCGTCGGTGAGCCGCGAGGGCGTCTCGTCCGGCAGGACCGCGTGCACCACGACCGACATGAGGTCGGGGCCCGGCTGCCGGCGCCGCTCGGCGACCAGCTCCGCCCCGTACGCGATGAGCGCGCCGAACGCGGCGCGGGTCGCCTCGGTCTCCTCGAAGGCCGCCCGGTCGCGAAAGTCGAACGCCAGGTCCACCCACTCGCACAGGCGGTGGCGATCCCCCTCCGGAATGCCGAGGAGCAGCGTGATCGCCTGCAGCGGCAGCTCCGCCGCGATGTCGGTGAGGAAATCGCACCGCCCGCGGCCCGCCACGCGGTCGAGCAGCTGCCGCATGCGGACGCGCAGGGCGTCCTCGAGCTGCGCGATCATGCGCGGCGTGAATCCCTGGCTCACGAGACGCCGCACCCGCTGATGGCGCGGGTCGTCCATCATGTTGAGCGCCTGCCCGGCGGCGGGCGAGTCCGGCAGCAGCGTGCCCCCGCGCGGCCGCTCGCCGCCGCCCACCGAGGAGTACGTCGTGGGGTCGCGCAGCACCTCGAGCGATTCGGCGTGTGTGGCCACCGACCAGAACCCGACGCCGTCGGGCGTGTGCCGCGTCGGCGGGTGCCACCAGACGGGAGCCTCGCGGCGGTGGACGGCGAACACGTCGTGCGGGAATCCGCGCTCGAAGAGCGCCAGGTCGGTGAGGTCGTACGCCGCGAGCGACACGCCGTGTCCCGGATGCCACAGTCGACCGCGGCCGCGCCACAGCCGCCCGCCGAGTGAGCGCCTGGGCGCCCCGTCACCACCCCGCCCGCAAGCGGTTGCCCGTCCGTCCATTCCGGGGCATAGGCAGCGCATGCCGCCGGTTCCGGAGCAGGTGGAGGTCACGTTTCCCGACGACGGCGGCTGCTTCGGCTGCTCGCCGACGAATCCGCGCGGGCTGGCACTCCGCTTTCGGCGCGTGGGCGACGAGATGCACGCGCGTTACACGGTGCCGGACGCCTTCCACGGCGCGCCCGGTGTGGTGCACGGCGGCATCGTCGCGACGCTGCTCGACGAGGTGTCGTGCGCGCTGGTGGCGCTCGTGCTCGATCGGCGGGTGGTGACGGGCGAGCTCAGCGTGCGCTACGAGCGGCCGGTGCCGGTCGGGGAGCCGCTGGACCTGGTGGCGCGCGTGGCGAGCCGCAGCCATCCGCGTTACGTCGTGGTCGACGGCGAGGTGCGCCTCGGCGGCCTACGGCTCGCCGGCTCGACGGGCAAGTTCTTCTACCAGCCGGATCGGCCGACGGCCCCGTGAGCGACGCCGGCGCCACCAGCACGGGACCGCTCGCCGGCGTGCGCGCCGTCGAGCTCGGCGTCTGGGTCGCCGGTCCGTCGGCGGGCGCGGTGCTCGCCGACTGGGGGGCAGCGGTGGTGAAGATCGAGCCGCCGGACGGCGATCCCTTCCGTGGCCTCTACGTCGTGGCCTCGGGCGTCGAACTGCCCGCCAATCCCCCGTTCGAGCTCGACAACCGCGGCAAGCGCTCGATCGTGCTCGATCTCACCCACCCCGAGGCGCGCGCGGTCGTCGAGCGGCTGCTCGCCGAGGCGGACGTGTTCATCACCAACGTACGCCCGGCCGGCCTCGCGCGGCTCGGGCTCGACTACCCGCAGGTCGCAACCCGCTTTCCGCGGCTCGTCTACGGGCGCATCACCGGCTACGGCGAGCAGGGTCCCGACGCCGACCGCCCGGCCTACGACGTCGGCGCGTTCTGGGCGCGCGCCGGGATCGCCGCAGCGCTCACCGCGCCCGGCACCGATCCCCCCATGCAGCGGGGCGCGATGGGCGACCACACGGCGGGCCTGTCGCTGGCGGGCGGCATCGCCGCGGCGCTGCTGGCACGCGAGCGCACCGGACGCGGGCAGCTCGTCGCCACGTCGCTGCTGCGGATCGGCGCCTACGTGCTCGGGTGGGACCTCAACGCCACGCTGCGCATGGGCATCCGCGCCACGCCGTTCACGCGCACCGCGATGCCGAATCCGGTGATCAGTCCGTACCGGGCCGGCGACGGACGCTGGTTCTGGCTGCTCGGGCTCCAGGGGCAACGGCACTGGCCGGATCTGGTGCGGGCGGTCGAGCGTCCCGAGTGGCTCGACGATCCGCGCTTCGCCACCATGGCGGCGCGGCGCGAGCACTGTGCCGAGCTGGTGGAGGCGCTCGACGCGCTGTTCGCCACCCGCCCGCTCGCCGAGTGGGCCGAGCGCTTCGACCGGGCCGGCATGTGGTGGGCGCCGGTGCAGACCACCGAGGAGCTGGTGGCCGATCCCCAGGCGCACGCCGCCGGCGTGTTCACCACCATGCCCCAGGGAGCTGGCGAGACGGCGCCGGCGGTGGCGCAGCCGCTCGACTTCTCGGACACGCCGTGGTCGATCGCTGCGCCCGCACCCGAGTGCGGGCAGCACACGGAGGAAGTGCTGCTCGAGCTGGGCTACGACTGGGAGGCCATCGCCGCGCTGAAGGAGCGCGGCGCCATTCCGTGACCCATCCCGCTCATGGACGAGCTCGCACACCTCGACGCCACGGCCCAAGCCCAGCTCATCCGCACGGGCCAGCTCTCCCCGCGCGAAGCCGTCGATGCCGCCATCGAGCGCATCGAGCGAATCAATCCGCGGCTGAATGCCGTCATCCACCCGCTCTTCGGCAAGGCGCGCGCCGAGGCGGCCGACCCGCGCCTGCCCGCGGGCCCGTTCCGCGGCGTCCCCATCCTGGTAAAGGACCTCCTGTGCATCACCGCCGGCGATCCCTATCACGCGGGGCTGCGCATGCTGCGCGACGTCAACTGGGTGGAGGCGGAAGACTGCCATCTCGCCGCCAAGCTGCGGGCGGCAGGCTTCGTGATCGTGGGCAAGACGAACACGCCCGAGCTCGGCAGCATGACGACCACCGAGCCGGCGGCCTACGGCGCCACGCACAACCCCTGGCACCTCGACCATTCGCCCGGGGGCTCGAGCGGCGGCTCGGCCAGCGCCGTCGCCGCCGGGCTCACCGCGGTGGCCGAAGCGAACGACGGCGGCGGCTCGATCCGCATTCCCGCGAGCGCCTGCGGGCTCGTCGGGCTGAAGCCGACGCGCGGCCGCATCTCGCTCGGGCCGCAGCTCACGGACATGTGGGCAGGCTGCGTCTGCGAGGGCTTCGTCACGCGCTCGGTGCGCGACACGGCGGCGCTGCTCGACGTGGCGGCCGGCTACATGCCGGGCGATCCCTACACCGCGCCGCCGCCCGCACGGCCGTACTCCGACGAGGTGGGTGCACCGTCGGGACGGCTCCGCATCGGGCTCATGACGCGGGCCCCGGGCGGCACGGTGCCGGTGCATCCCGAATGCGTGGCGGCGGCTGAGGCCACGGCCCGCACGCTGGCGGACCTCGGGCACGTGGTGGAGGCCGAGTTCCCCATCGCGATGGACGACCCGGACGCGGTGATCGACTTCGCCGTTGTGGTGACGACCTGGATCGTACGCGACCTCGAGCACTGGAGTCGGCGCAGCGGGCGGCCGATCGACGCCGACACCGTCGAGAGCCACAACCTCACGCTCTACGAGATGGGTCGCGTCCAGACGGCGCACGGCTACATTCAGGCGGTGGAGCGGCTGCAGCAGCACGCGCGGAAAATGCTCGAGTGGTGGGTAGGCGGCTTCGATGTGCTGGTGACGCCCACGATGGCCGAGCCGCCGGCGCGGCTCGGCGAGTTCACGCCCACGCCGGAGGACCCGGCGCGCGGCTTCACCCGCTCGATCCCGTTCGCGATCTTCACCTCGCCGTTCAACATCAGCGGCCAGCCGGCGATCTCGCTGCCGCTCGCCCAGAGCAGCGCGGGGCTGCCGATCGGGGTGCAGCTCGTGGCACCCTACGGCCGCGAGGACCTGCTGATCCGGGTGGCAGCCGAGCTGGAACAGGCCGTGCCCTGGCGCGGCCGCCTGCCCGCCGTGCACGCCTGAAGCAGGAGCGGAACGGCCCGGAAACAGCCCCCCGACTGTTCCCAGGCCGCCCCTTGCGGGAGATCGGATACCGCACGCGATCGAAGTGCAAGCGGCATGCCGCAGCGGTTTCGCAGGGTTGTCGCGGCGAACGCGTGCCCGGGACGTCCAGCCGATCGGACTCTGCTGCCTTCGTGTGCAGCCGATCGGACAGTGGTTCAGCGGTTCGTCTCGGCGATGAACTCGATCACGTTGCCGTCGGGATCCTGCACCCAGCACTGCCCCATGGCGCCGCCGTCTATGACCTCGAGCCCGTGAGCGCGAAGCCGCTCGACCGTGGCGGCGTGATCGGCCACCGCAAAAGCGGTGTGGTTGGCGATGGGCGTGAGCACCGGCGACGGCGAGCCGACGTTCGTCTCCGGCGTGACCTCGATCAGGTGTACCTGCGCCTCGCCTGCGGCGAACCAGGCGCCCGGGAAGCCGAGGTCGGGACGCGGGATCGGCTCGAGCCCGAGCAGATCGCGGTAGAAGCGCAGCGAGCGGGTGAGGTCGCGGACGGCGAACGACACGTGGCTCAGCCGACGGGCAAGCACGATTCCTCATGCCCCGGACGGCCGGCGAGGCGCAAGGCGTACGACCGGGTCGGGATGCCAGGCGCCCGGAGCGGAGGCGGCTGGACGCGAGCGCTGGGCCGGCATAATCGTGGGGTCGATGAGTGACGATCTCGCCTTCCTCGACGCCACGGCGCAGGCGGAGCTGGTTCGCCGCCGCCAGGTGTCGCCCGCCGAGCTCACCGACGCGGCCATCCGGCGCATCGAGCGGCTCAACCCCGCGCTCAACGCCGTGATCCATCCCTTCCTCGACCGCGCGCGCGAGGAAGCCCGCTCGGTCCGCGACACGGGCGGACCGTTTCCAGGCGTCCCGTTCCTCATGAAGGACCTCATGTGCTACACGGCCGGCGACCCCATGCACATGGGGACGCGCTTTCTGCGCGACGCCGACTTCCGCACCCCGCACGACTCGTATCTGGCGCAGAAGTTTCGCGGCACCGGCGTCGTTTACCTCGGACGCACGAACACGCCGGAGCTCGGCACGCTGCCCGCGACCGAGCCCGATGCCTACGGGCCGTCGCGCAATCCGTGGGATCCCACCCGTTCGACGGGCGGCTCGAGCGGCGGCTCCGCGGCGGCGGTCGCGTCGGGCATGGTGCCGATCGCACACGCCAACGACGGCGGCGGCTCGATCCGCATTCCCGCCAGCGAGTGCGGGCTGGTCGGCTTGAAGCCGTCGCGAGGACGGACGTCGTTCGGCCCCGATTTGGGCGAGGGCGTCTACGGGCTCGCGGTCGAAGGCATCCTGTCACGCTCGGTGCGCGACACGGCCGCGATGCTCGACGCGATCGCCGGCGCCATGCCCGGCGATCCCTACACCGCGCCGCCGCCCGCACGTCCGTTTGCCGCGGCGGCTGCGGAGCGGCCGCGGCGACTGCGCATCGGCTTTCTCGACCGCCTCCCCGGAGGAGCCGGCACGCTAGACCCCGAATGCCAGGCGGGCGTGCGGGCCACCGCTGCGCTGCTGGGGGAGCTCTCACATCACGTCGAGCAGGCCCACCCCGAAGCACTCGACGATCCCGCGTGCGGCCAGCACTTCACCGTGGTATACGCGGCCAACGCCGCGCGGCTGCTCGACGGGCTCGGCGAACTGATCGGCCGCACGCTGGGTCCCGCCGACGTCGATCCGCTCAACTGGCTCATGGCCGAGATGGGCCGGGCCGCCAGCGCGCCGCAGTATCTCGCGACCATCGACTGGATCCACGGCTTCACGCGCCGGCTCGCCGCGTGGTGGGCGCAGGGATTCGACGTGCTGCTCACGCCGACGCTGCCCGAGCCGCCGCCGCCGCTCGGGACCTTCCGGCCCGATCCCGATAACCCGGCGCTCGCCGGGCTGCGCGCCGGGCTTTTCGCCTGCTTCACCCTGCCCTTCAACCTGAGTGGGCAGCCGGCCATCTCGCTGCCGCTGCATTGGACGGCGGCGGGTTTGCCGGTCGGCATGCAGCTCGTGGCGGCCTACGGGGGCGAAGACCTGCTGCTGTCGCTCGCGGGCGAGCTCGAGGCGGCGCGTACGTGGGCCGAGCGCCGTCCGGCGGTGCACGCCTAGCGCCCCCGCTTGGCATCGGGCGTGTCGGTGTGTCACTTTGCATGGTGATGGCCCGCGCCTGGCAGGAGGCGATCTCGCGTGACGAGCTGGCCGAGCTGCTCGCCATGTCGGACTGGCGGTCCTGGCTCTCCCTCGCCATGAACTGGGGCCTCGTCGGCGCCGCGATGGCGCTGGTGGCGGCGTGGCCCAACTTGCTCACCGTGATCGTGGCGCTCTTCGTGATCGGCGCGCGGCAGCTCGGCTTCGCGGTGCTGATGCACGAGGCGGCGCATCGCTCGCTGTTCCGCAACCGCGCGCTGAACGACTGGGTCGGCAACTGGCTCTGTGCGTATCCGGTCTGGGGCGACCTGGTGCCCTACCGGCCGTACCACCTCCAGCACCACAGCAAGACCTGGACGCCGGACGATCCCGATCTCAACCTCGCCACGCCGTTTCCGATCACGCGCCGGAGCCTCGCGCGCAAGATTTGGCGCGATCTCTCCGGACAGACGGGCTGGAAGCGCGCCAAGGCCACGCTGCGGCGCGATCTCGGGCGCTCGCAAGGCCGCGTGCGGCGGCTCGACTTCATGGGCACGCGCAATCTCCGTGGCGTCGTCATTACCAACCTCGTGCTGCTCGGCCTCCTCACGGCTGCCGGCCATCCCGCTCTGTATCTCCTCTGGATGGGCGCCTGGTTCACGACGTACAGCTTGGTCATGCGCATCCGCTCGATCGCCGAGCACGCCATGATCGACGATCCGGCCGATCCGCTGCGCAACACGCGCACCACGATCGCGCGCTGGTGGGAGCGGCTGCTGGTGGCGCCCAACTGCGTCAACTTCCACCTGGAGCATCACCTCGCCATGACCGTGCCCCACTATCGGCTCCGCCGCATGCATCGCCTGCTGCACGACCGGGGCGTGCTGGACGAGGCCTGCATCACCCGCGGCTATCTGGCCGTGCTGCAACGCGCCGCGAGTCGCTGAGGCTTTCGTGGCGCGCCTTCCGTACGTCGAGCCGGCGTCGGCGCCGCAGCAGGTGCGAGAGATCCTCGAGCGGCTGCCGCGGCCGCTCAACATCTTCAAGCTGATGGCGCATGCGGAGACGAACTTCCGCCCGCTCTTGCGGCTGGGCACCAGCATCCTCGCCGAGCAGAAGCTCTCCGCCGCACTGCGCGAGCTGGCGATCCTCTACACGGCGCAGCTCTGCGGCGCCGAGTACGAGTGGACGCAGCACGTGGCGATCGCCAGCGCGGTCGGCGTCACCGCGGAGCAGATCGCGGCGCTCGAGGCCGGCGATCTCGCCAATGCGTGCTGGAGCGCCTGCGAGCGGGCCGTGCTCGACGCCACCGCCGACCTCGTGCGCGGCACGCCCATGCCGAAAGCCCACTTCGACGCGCTCCAGCAGCATCTCTCGACGCGCGAGATCGTCGAGCTCGTGCTCGCCACGGGCTTCTACGTGACGCTGGCGCGTCTCATGGTGCTGGCCGACATCGACCCGGACCCGCCGATCGGCACGGCGATCCTCCGCGCCGCGAAGTGAGAGCCGGCTCGCAGGCCCGTACCCCGCGAACGTCCACCGTCGAGTTCCGGGGACACCGCGGCATCCGGCTCGTGGGCGACGCCTACGGCGATCCCGCGCATCCGCCCGTCCTGCTGCTGCACGGCGGCGGGCAGACCCGGCACGCCTGGGGCGGCACGGCCGCCGCGCTCGCCGCCCACGGCTGGCACGCGATCGCGCTCGATACCCGCGGGCACGGCGACAGCGAGTGGGCGCCGGACGGCGACTACACCGTCGACACGCTCGCCGCCGATCTGCGTTGCGTCGTGGGCACGCTCGGGACACGCCCTGCGCTCGTGGGCGCGTCGCTCGGCGGCATCACGGCGCTACTCGCGGAGGGCGAAGCCACCACGCCGATCAGCCGGGCCCTCGTGCTCGTGGACGTGGCCCCGCGCGTCGAGGCGCCCGGCGTGCATCGCATCGTGAGCTTCATGACGGGGCACCCCGACGGCTTCGCCTCGCTGGAGGAGGCGGCCGACGCCATCGCCGCCTACAACCGGCACCGGCCGCGGCCGTCCGACGTGTCCGGGCTCCGCAAGAACCTGCGGCTCGGTCCCGATGGCCGCTATCGCTGGCACTGGGATCCGGCGCTCATGAGCGACAAGCGGCCGGGCGCCACCCAGAATCCGGAGCGCCAGGAGGCCGCCGCGCGGCGGCTCACGGTGCCGACGCTGCTCGTGCGCGGCCGCATGAGCGATCTCCTCTCCGAAGCGGGCGCCCGCGCCTTTCTCGCGCTCGTGCCGCACGCGCGCTACGCCGACGTGTCGGGCGCCGGCCACATGGTGGCCGGCGATCGCAACGACGCGTTCACGCGCGCCGTCGTGGACTTCCTCGCCGACGTCCCTTGAGCACGCGCCGCCAGCCGTTCGGCGAGTCCTGGCGCGCCTGGGCCGGGCTCGCGGTGGGCGTGCTCGCGGTGAGCGCGCACTCGGCATCCTCGGTGAACCTGTCCGTGCTGATGAAGACGATCCTCGGCGAGTTTGGCTGGAGCCGCAGCGAATGGGCGGCCGCCACCACCGTGCGGCTGATCGCGCTGGTGCTCGCCATGCCGCTGGTCGGCCGCGCCACCGACCGCTGGGGAGCGCGCACCATGCTCGGCTTCGGCGCCGGCGTCGTCGGCCTCGCCCTCGGCGGCATGGCGCTCATGCATTCCTGGACGACGCTCATGGCGGTGAGCGTGGTGATGGGTCCGGCCCAGGCGTGCGTCGGCAGCGTGGCGGCATCCGCGCTGGTGCTGCGGCTCTTTCGCCGCCACCGCGCGCTGGCCATCGGCATGCTGAACGGCGGCGACAACGTGCTGAACGCCGGCGTGCCGCACGCCTCCGCGCGCGTGCTCGACGCCTTCGGCTGGCGGCTGGCGGTGGCCGGCATGGCGGGCGTCTACCTGCTGCTCGCCCTGCTGATCCGCGGCGTGCTCGCAGAAAGCGACGGGCGTGCCGCGCGCCATCCGGAGCGCCGCGCCACCGCGCCGCTCCCCTGGCGCGACCCGCGCTGGTGGGCGATCGTCGCGACCTACGTCGCGATCTACGCCTGGGTGACCTCGCTCCAGCTGCACTTCCACGCCTACCAGACCGACCTCGGCCGCAGCCCGCTGCTGGCGGCGGACCTGCTGAGCACGCAGATCCTGGTCGGCGCGCTCGGCGCGCCGCTTTTCGGTCTCGTCGCCGAGCGCACGAGCGCCCGATTCGCGCTCGTGCTCGCGACCGCCGGGCTCGCCGCCGGCGCCGGCACGCTGTGGAACATCGAGGCACCGTGGGCGCTGCGCGCCTGGGCGATCGGCTACGGCCTGGCGAACAGCGGCGCCGTGGCGTTGCTGGCGCTGGTGCTGGAGGAATGCTTCGGGGCGGCGCGCATCGGCAGTCTCCTCGGCGGCGCCATGTTCTTCTGCATGGGCTCCACGCTGCTGGCGAACCAGTGGACCGCCGGCGTGTTCGACTACTACGGCAGCTACCGCGTCGCCTGGCAAACCTACACCGTGCTGATGACGCTCACGCTCGTGCCCGTCGCCTGGCTGTGGCGGCGCGGCGCACCGGCGCTTGCGCCGCAACCCTGAGCGCGGTTATCGGGATGCGTGCCCGCGCACCTCGATCATCTCCTCTGGGCCAGCGCGGATCTCGACGCGGCGGTCGCCGCGCTGGAGAAGTGCAGCGGCGTGCGTCCCGCCTACGGCGGCTCGCACCCGGAGCTCGGGACGCACAACGCGCTCGCCGCGCTCGGCGAACGCCGCTTTCTCGAGCTGCTGGCGCCCGACCCGATGCTGAAGCCCGGCCCGCTCGCCCGCCAGCTGAGCGAGCTGCGCGCGCCGGTGCTCCTCATGTGGGCGGCGCGGGTCGAGAGCGCCGCCGAGGCCGCGGCGCGGGCCGAGGCCGCGGGCTACCGCGCCATGACGGTGCCGGGGCACCGGCCGCGACCCGACGGGCGCGTGGTGCGCTGGACCAACGTGTTCGTGTCGGGCCACGGTGCGGGCACGCTCGTGCCGTTCTTCATCGACTGGCACGACGGAGGACATCCCGCCGACGACGCGCCGGAGGGCCTCACACTCGTCTCGTTCGTCATCGAGGCACCGCGGCCGGAGCACCTGAGCGTGGTGCTGGCGACGCTCGACGTGGACGTCGAGGTGCGCGAAGCCGAGGCGGAGCGGCTGGTGGCGGTCATCGACTCCCCGCTCGGGCGGCTGCAGCTCGTCGGCCCGGCGCCCGGCGCGTGAGCGCCGCTCAGCGGCGGCGCCAGGCGCAGGCGATCGTCACCTCGTCCCGGCGGTTCACGTCCACGCCGTCGTCGCCGAGCAGCGGGTCGATGCGCAGCTGCAGCGTGCGGCGCTCCGTGACCCGCCGCGGCAGCAGCGTCTCCGGGTCGGTCACCAGCACGACCGTCGTCTGGGAGCCGAAGGCGCGCACGCGGCTCGGCTCGTAGAGCATGAACGCGTCCGCGGACAGGAACTCGCGCGCCGCGAGCCGCGCCACCGTGGCGACGTCGGAGGCCACCGGCTGGGAGACGATGCGCAGCCGCACGCAGCGTGCCTCGTCGTCGGCGGCGTCGCACGGCACGCGGCCGTCGGCACGAATGCCGATCTGGAGCCGCACCGGCCCCTCGGGTGTCTGCTCCGGGGCGGTGGCGGAATAGGTCGCGTCGAGCGGGAGCGAGCGGCCGGCCCATGCGCTCACCATGGTCTGCCAGCGCTGCGCCAGCCGGGCGGTCGCGATCGCGCGCTCGCCGGCGTCGAGCGTCGGCTCGAGCGGCTGCGCGCGCAGCAGCCGGCCCTGGGCGTCGACCAGCCGTTCGGCCCGCCAGGTCTCGGCCAACGGACGGATGCTCGCCGGCGCGTCGGGCGGCACCTCGACCTCGACGGTGTCGACGCGGATCTGACCGCCGTCCGCTGCGTACGCCGCGATCGTCGACGTGGTGCGCACGACCTGCATCCCGCTACCGTCGATGCGCCGGGCGACGGTGGCGCACCGGCCGTCCACGGGGAGCGGCCACGCGAAGCGCAGCGTGACGTCGCTCGGCGTCTTCCCGACGACCGCCGGCATGCTCTCGAGCCGGGCGGAGGCATCGACGTCGGGCGCGCGCAAGGCGGGCGCGCCCCGGTCCACCGTCGCACACCCGAGCGCCAGGACGGCGATCCACACCGCATCCCACGCTCCGAAGCCGACCTGACGTGCCTCCACCAGCCACCTCCCCGCCATCCGGCGTGGCGGCCGGATGGGTCGGGACGTAGACTCCGCGCCGGGACGGCTCGGGTCAAGCGGCGGGGGGTCGAATCGGGCGTCAGTTCAGTAGGGGTAGGGGCCGTAGCCGTGCTTGGCCCGGTAGCCGTAGGCGTGGCCATACGGTGGGCCGGGGCGATAGTAGCCGCGGGACTTGCAGTACGGACTGCCGTAGCCGTAGCCGATCACCGCGGGCGGGTAGACCGGCGCGGGATAGACGGGATACGGGGCCGGCACCACCACCGGCGCCGGGACGACTGGCAGCGGCAGCGGGAAACCAAAGGAGAAGAAGAAGTTACCCCCCGCGGCCGCCGGCCGGGGGCTCACCAGCACGAGCACGGCGCCGAGCGCCAGCGTTCCAAGCACCATTCGCATCCGCATCGCAGGCTCCTCCTGTGGATCGAGCTGCGCGCTCAAACACGCGGGCGCAGCGACGGTTGCGCGTCGATGCAGGCCTTGGCGAGCGCGATGGCCTCGGCCGGGAACGACGCGATGCGCACGGCGTCGGCGGCGGCAAGCTCGGCGCCCACCCGCGCCACCTCGCCGATCAACGTCGCGTCGAACAGGTTGATCGGCGGATGATCCAGCGTGACGAACGCCACGCCGCGCTCCACGCGCACGCGGAGCGCGGTGTAGCCCGCATACGCGCTCACACGCGCATCCAGACGCTTTTCAGCTGCGTGTAGAGGTCGATCGAGGTGCTGCCGAGCTCGCGTCCGTAGCCGCTCTGCTTGTAGCCGCCGAACGGCGAGACCGGGTCGAAGACGTTGTAGCAATTGACCCACACCGTGCCGGCGCGGATGGCGCGCGCGACCCGGTGCGCCTTCTGCACGTCGCGCGTCCACACGCCGGCCGCAAGCCCGTAGAGCGTGTCGTTCCCCTGCAGCACCGCGTCCTGCTCGTCCCGGAACGGGATCACCGAGACCACCGGCCCGAAGATCTCCTCGCGGGCGATGCACATGTCGTTCTTCACGCCGGTGAACACGGTCGGCTTGACGAACCAGCCGCGCTCGAGACCCGGACCGCGATTGGGCTCGCCGCCCGTGGTGGGCTTGGCGCCCTCGCGCTTGCCCGTCTCGAGATAGCCGGTGACCCGCTCGAACTGCTCCTGCGAGACCAACGGTCCCACCTGCGTCTCGGGGTCGAGACCGGCGCCCTGCTTGAGGCTCGCCGCATGCGTGGTGAGCGCGTCGACAAAGCGGTCGTGCAGCGAGGCTTCCACGAACAGCCGCGAGCCCGCGCAGCACACCTGGCCCTGGTTGAAGAAGATGCCGGTCATGGCGCCCACCACGGCGTCCTCGATGTTGGCGTCGGCGAACACGATGTTGGGTGACTTGCCTCCGAGCTCGAGCGACACGCGCTTCAAGGTGTCGGCCGTCTGCCGGTGGATCTCCTTGCCGACCTCGGTCGAGCCCGTGAACGCGATCTTGTCGATCTGCGGATGCCGCACGATCGCGGCGCCGGCGGTGGGCCCGAAGCCCGGCACGATGTTCACCACGCCCGGCGGTACCCCGGCCTCGAGCAGCAGCTCGCCCAGCCGGAGCGCGCTGAGCGGCGTCTGCTCCGCGGGCTTCAGCACCACCGTGTTGCCGCAGGCGAGCGCGGGACCGAGCTTCCAGGCCGCCATCAGCAGCGGGAAGTTCCACGGGATGATCTGCCCGCAGACGCCGACCGGCTCGCGCAGGGTGAAGTTGAAGAACCCGGGCGGCGACACGTTCGTGTCCCCGTGGATCTTGTTCACCCAGCCGGCGTAATAGCGAAACGTGCTCGCCGTTGACGGAACGTCGACGGCGCGGCTCTCGTTGATCGACTTGCCGTTGTCGAGCGTCTCGAGCTGCGCCAGCTCCTCGGCGTGCTGTTCGATCAGATCGGCGATGCGCAGCAGCAGCTTCTCGCGATCGGCGGGGGCCATGGACGGCCAGGCGCCGCTGTCGAAGGCGCGGCGGGCGGCTTTGGCGGCGCGATCGACGTCTTCTGCATCACCCTCGGCGACCCGGGCGAGCACCTCGCCGGTGGCGGGGTCGTACGTCTCGAAGGTCTTCCCCGAGGCGGCCTCGACCCACCGGCCGTCGATCAGCATCTTGCGCACCGGCGTCTTGACGAAGCGTTCCACCGACGGCGCGATCTGGACGGCGGCTCCCATGGCGTGTCCTCCTCGCCATGGACTCTAGCGCCGCCGCGAAAAGACCGTCAACGCCGCCCGTCCCAGCCCTTGCGCACGAACGCCGCGGCAGGCGAGCCGGCGACGCAGCCGCAGACCCCGGCGATGATCTCCGTGCAGAAGAATCCGGGTGGTCGTGCAGCTCCCGCGTCTTCTTGGGCCAAGACGATGTCGCTCATGCGTCGATCTCCCACACCGGCAGCGTCACCCGTTCGGTGAGCCGCTTGAAGGCCACCCGCACGGGCAACCCGATCCGCATGTCCTCGGGCCGGGCGTCGATCATGTGCCCGACGATGCGCGGGCCCTCGGCCAGCGCGACCACCACCATCACGTGCGGCAACAGGTGCGCCAGCGCTGGCAGGAAGGGCTCGTAGGCGACCACATACGTGAAGACCGTCCCCTTCCCGCTCGCCTCGAACCACTCGAGGCGCGTGCCGTCCTTCCAGTAGAGCGGCTTCGGCGGCCAGTGGCAGCTGCCGGTCACGCGGTCGCGCTGCTGCATGAGCTTGCCCTCGCGCGCGCCGTCCCAGAAGGGCCGCATCACCGGATCGTCGACGTCCGGCAGCGGATAGTCGGGGTGCAGCGACGGGTCCTGGACGAATCTAGGGGGCACGGAACACCACCGCGCTGGTCGCCACGCCGGACGCGCCGGTCACCAGCGTCGCCGTACAGTCGGGCACCTGGTTCACCGACGTGCCGCGGATCTGGCGCACGCCTTCGAGCACGAGATTGAAGCCGTGGACGTACGCCTCCGAGAGCCCGCCGCCGGAGGTGAGCACCGGCAGCTCGCCGCCGATCTCGATGCGCCCGCCCTCGGTGAACGGCCCGCCCTCTCCGCGCTTGCAGAACCCGTAATCCTCGAGCCCCATCACGACGAGCGGCGTGAACGCATCGTAGATCTGCGCCGCCCGGATGTCCCGCGGTGTCAGCTGGGAGCGCTTCCAGAGCAGCTCGGCGCAGAACACCGAGGTCGTGAGCATCTCCTTGGTGTTGTTGTAGTTGGCGAGGTGGACGGGGTTCGGCCCCGAGGCCTGCGCGCCGGCGTGCACCAGCACGGGCTTCTGCCGGAGATCCCGCGCGCGCTCCACCGAGGTGACGATGGCCGCGAGCGCGCCGTCGGTCTCGAGGCAGCAATCGTAGAGACGCAGCGGATAGCCGATGTAGCGCGAGGCCAGATACGTCTCCATGTCGAGCGGGCGCCCGCGCATCATCGCGTAGGGGTTGCGGTGGGCGTGCTTGCGCGCCGCGATGGCGACGTTGCCGAAGTGCTCCGACTTGGTGCCGTACTCGTGCATGTGGCGGTGCGCCCACATGCCGATCACGTCGACCGGACGAATGAGCCCCCACGGGGTGTGCAGCGCCTTGTCGTCCTTCACGAGCCCGCGCTCGTTCGCCCACGGCCGCGACGTCTTCGCGCCGCGATTGCGCGCGCGGTGGATGGACACGGTCGTCGCCATGCCGCTCGCGATCGCGGCGGCGGCGTGCAGGATCGTCGCCGCCGCCCCGCCGCCGCCGTAGGAGATCTTGTCCCACCAGGTGAGCTGGCGGACGCCCAGGCGGCGCGCGATGGACACCTCGTGCGTGCTCTCCATCTCGAGCATCGACATGCCGTCGAGGTCTTCGGCTTCGAGCCCGGCGTCGGCCAGCGCGAGCTGGATCGCCTCGACCGCCGTGTCGCTGATGGGGCGGCCGATGTCCTTGGCGAACGGCAGATGCCCGATGCCGACCACGGCGACGCGGTCCTGGATGCGGCGGAAGAGATCGCGGTCGATCGAGTCGGTCATGCCCACGCTCGCACCGGCAGCCGCACGAGCCCGTTCATCAGCGTCGAGGGCAGCACGTCCACCGGCCCCGCGATCTCCAGGCGCGACCAGCGTCCGAGGATGCCTTCGAACATGAGCCGCGCCTCGAGCCGCGCGAGACTGGCGCCGAGACAGAAGTGCTCGCCGAACCCGAAGGCCAGGTGCGCCGGCTCGAGCGGCCGGTCGATGCGGAACTCGCCGGCGGTCGGGCCGAAGACCTCCTCGTCGCGGTTGCCGGACGCGTAGAACAACGCCACCACCGCCCCCTCGGGGATCGCCGTGCCGCGGATCTCGGTGTCGCGAGTCGCGGTGCGGATGAAGCACCGGATCGGGCTCACCCAGCGCAGCATCTCCTCGATCGCGCCGGGGAGCAGCGCCGGGTCGCGCCGCAGCCGGGCGAGCTCGTCGGGGTGCTCGAGCAGCGTGCGCGTGCCGCCGGCCACGAGATTGCGCGTGGTCTCGTTCCCGGCGACCAGCAGCGTCATGCAGAACATCAGGATCTCTTCGTCCGAAAGCCGGTCGCCGTCCACGACGCCGGTGGCGAGCGCGGAGATCAAGTCGGCTCGCGGCTCGGCGCGGCGCCGGCCCAGCATCTCCTGGAAGTAGGCGAACAGCTCGGCGATCTCGCCCATCATCGCCGACGCGGCGTCGGCGTCGGCGCCGGCGATGACCGCGTCCGACCAGCGCCGGAAGGTGTCGCGGTCGCCCGGCGGAACGCCCAGCATTTCGGCGATCACGAGCAGCGGCACCGGCACCGCCACGTGCTCGACGAAGTCGAACGACCCGTTTGCCGGCGCGGCGGCGAGCGTCTCGCGCACCAGCTCCCGGATGCGCGGCTCGAGCATGGCCACCGCGCGGGGGGTGAACGCCCCGCTCACCAGCTTGCGGTAGCGGTTGTGCGCCGGCGGGTCCATGTGGATGATCGACGGCGGCGTCGGCAGGTCGCCGGCGAGCCGCAAGGGGTCGTTCACGATCACGCCGCGGCTCGAGCAGAAGGTGGCGGGATCCTTCGAGACGCGCTGGATATCGGCGTACTTGGTGAGCGCCCACAGCCCGGCCGCCTCGGACCAGTAGACGGGCGCCTCGGCGCGCAGCCGTCGATACACCGCCTGGACGTCACCCAGGTAGAACTCGGGGTCGTGCAGGGGGAGCGACATCGCGACGCGATTTCGCTAGCATGCGCCGCCGGTCGGGCTCAAACCTCATGCGACGCGTCTTCACGCCAGGCTACGTCGTCTACCTCGTCGTGCTGCTCGCCGGGGCCACGCGCGCCTATCGCGCGCTCGCGCCGCGCTTCCGCCCGCTCACCATCGAGGACATGGCGAGCCCCGACTACCGGGACCGCCCGGATCGGCTCATGCGCAAGATCGACCGCGACGGGCTGCTCCACGACCTCCGTCCTCACGCCAAGGCGACGCACGACGGCATCAGCTACGCCACCAACAACGACGGGCTGCGCGAGAGCTACGACTATGCGCTGGAGAAGCCGCCCGGCCTGCGCCGCGTGATCCTGCTCGGCGACTCGTTCGTCTTCGGCTGGGGGCTCCGCCTCGAGCACACCATGAGCCACCAGCTTGCCTCGCTCCTCGATCGCAGCCGGTGGGAGGTGCTGAATTTCGGCGTGCCGGCGTACAACGCGGTGAACGAGGTGCAGTTCTTCGAAAAGCGCGGCCTCAAGTACCACCCCGACGTGGTCGTCCTGATGTACCACCCGAACGACGCCTTCGTGCCCGCCAGCACGGCGCTCGGCAACCCGCAAGCGACGGTCGACATGCTCGCCGCCTATTACGACGGCACGGCGACGGGCGACGCGCGCGCGCGGGTGGAGGCGTTCCTGCGAAGCCAAGGACAACCGCTCGCGCCGGACTGGAACTCCCCCACCCTCCAGGCCCGCGACCGCCAGTACTACTTCCATGCGTTCCTCCCGGTCTACTGGTCGCAGGTGCAGGCGGCGTTTGCGCGTCTGGCGTCGCTCGCGCGCGAGCACGGCTTCACGGTGATGGGCGTCATCCTCCCCGAGCTGGACCGGCCGTGGGAGGACCACCCGTTCGCCCCGCTCTACGAGCACGTGCACACCGAGATGGCGCGGCACGGCTTCGAGGTGGTCGATCTCTATCCGCTGCTGACGCGCTACCCGAACACGGACCTGATGCTCTGGGGGCACGACGGCCACACGGGCGCCTTCGCCAATCGCATCATTGCGCACGTGCTGGCGGAGCGGCTGACGGCGGGCTGACGGGCGGCGCGGCCGGCGGGGCGGGCGCCGGCGCGAGATAGCCGAGCGCCCGCAGCCGCGCGACGGTGGCCTCGTCGAAGTGCACCTCGGTGGCGGCCGGCGGCCTCGGACCCTCGACCCAGCGCTTGGCCTTGCGGCGGAAGTACTCGAGCCGCGGGTGCCCGCTCAGCGCGAGGTTGTTGCGCTCGCCGGGGTCGGCTACCAGATCGTACAGCTCCTCGGTCTCCTGCTGCTGGCGCTGGCGGAGCGCCGTGCGGTTCGGCGAGTAGACGTACTTCATGCCGTGGTGGCGGATCACCACCGCCTGCTCGGTGTTGGAGAGGAAGCCGCCGAGCAGCGGGCGGCCCCGTCCCTCGCCGCGCGCGAGCGGCAGCAGGCTCTGGCCGGCCACCCCCGGCGGGATCGGCAGCTCGAGCGCGTCGAGGATGGTGGGCATCACGTCGATCTCGCGCACCTGCTCGGTGACCCGCCGGCCCGGCGGAACGACGCTCGGGTGGCGGATGATCAGCGGGATGTGCAGCACCTCGTCGTACAGGGTCTGCCCGTGGTCGCAGCCGCGGTGCTCGAAGAACTCCTCGCCGTGGTCGGCCGAAAGAATGACCATCGTGCGATCGGCGATGCCGAGGCGCTTCAGCTCCGCCATGATCTCGCCGACGTGCTGGTCGGACTCCCGGATGCGTGCGTCGTAGAAGCCCATTCGCAGCCGCGCGGCGTCCGGGTCCTTGTCGTAGAACTGCATGCACTCCTGGCTGTTCCAGTAGCGCGCGAAGTCGCGTTTGTCCTTCCAGCTCTCCGGGACGAAGAGCTTGTCGTAGCCCGGCGACGGCGTGTACGGCGTGTGCGGCTCGGAATAGTGCACCCACAGAAAGAAGCGCTCGTCGGCCTTCGCCTGCTCGCGCAGCCAGGCGAGGATCTTCGGCGTCTTGGAGTTCGCCGGACGCTCCAGCAGGGCGAAGCCGCGCGCGAAGCCCATTGCGAGCAGCGGATACGCCGACTGGATGAACGTGGCGGTCTCGTAGCCCTCGCGCTGCAGCAGCTCGGGCAGGTACGGCAGGGTCTCGGGCAGCTTGGAGCGGGGCTGCAGCGTGCGGTGCTGCGTGGCGTGCCGCGAGGTGAGCAGTGAGGCGAGCGACGGGATCGTCCACGACGTGCTCGAGAAGGCGTTGAGAAAGACGGCGCCCTCGCGGCCGAGCGCGTCGATGTGGGGCGAGGTGTCGCGCTCGTAGCCGTAGATGCCGAGGTTGCGGGCGCGCAGCGTGTCGATCGTGATCAGCACGACGTTGCTGCCGGCCGCGCGATCCGCGCCGTCGCAGTCCTGATCGACCCCGTCGAGCGGGACGTCGTTCGCCCCCGGGTGCACGGCCGCCGAGCGGTCGTTGCAGTCGCGCGGTCCGGGACCGAAGCTGCGGTACCCGTCCGCGTCCGCGTCCCATGGCGGAAGGCCCACCAGCGCCGCCGCCACCGCGGCCAGCGCGAGGGCCCGCAACGTACGCGACGCGCTCACCCGCCGAGCTTCTCGATCCGCTCGAACGCCGCCCGCGGCAGCGGCATCACCGACAGCCGGGACTGCTTGAGCAGGGGGATGTCCCGCAGCGCCGGATCGGCCTTGATGGCCGCCAGCGTCACCGGCGTGCGGAGCGCGCGCACCGCGGCCAGGTCGACCGCCACCCAGCGCGGGTCGTCGGCCGTCGGGTCGGGATACGCTTCCTTCACGACCTCACAGACGCCGACCACCGCCGGATCTTCGACGGAGCGGTAGAACAGGACCGCATCCCCGCGCCGCATCGCGGCGAGGTTGTTGCGGGCCTGGAAGTTGCGCACGCCTTCCCACATCGTGCGCCCGTCGCGCACGAGGTCGGCGAAGGTGTACTTCGACGGCTCCTGCTTGACGAGCCAGTAGCCCCGGGCCATCGCTCGGCTAGACGTTCGCCTCGAACAGCCCCGCGGCGCCCATGCCGCCGCCGATGCACATGGTGACGATGCCCCAGCGCTGCTTGCGCCGGCGCAGCTCGAGCAGCAGCGTGCCCGTCATGCGCGAGCCCGTCATGCCGTAGGGATGGCCGATCGAGATCGAGCCGCCGTTCGGGTTGAGCTGCTCCATCGAGATGCCGAGCTTGTCCTTGCAGTAGAGCACCTGCGAGGCGAAGGCCTCGTTCAGCTCGACGATGGCGATGTCCTTCATGGTGAGGCCCGTGCGCTTCAGCAGCTTCGGCACCGCGAACACCGGGCCGATGCCCATCTCGTCGGCCTCGCAGCCGGCGAACACGCAGCCGCGGAACCAGCCGAGCGGCTCGATGCCGAGCGCCTTGGCGCGCTCGTTGGACATGATGATGTTCACCGAGGCACCGTCGGAGAACTGCGAGGCGTTGCCCGCCGTCACCGTGCCGTCGGGCTTGAAGGCCGGCGGCAGCTTGGCGAGCCCTTCGCGCGTGGTGTCCGGGCGGTTGCACTCGTCCCGGTCGACCGTCACCTGCTTCTCGCTGGTGGCGCCGGTGGCCTTGTCGGTTACCTGCATGGTGACCGTGATGGGCACGATCTCGTCCTTGTGCTTGCCGCTCTTCTGGAACTCGGCGGTGCGCTGCTGCGAGACGAGCGCGTAGTCGTCCTGCGCCTCGCGGCTCACCTTGTAGCGCTCGGCCACGACCTCGGCCGTCTGCCCCATCGGCATGTAGATCTGCTTGTAGTGATCGAGCAGCCACGGGTTGAACAGATTCTTGGTGTTGATGTCGTTCTGCAGCATGGTGATCGACTCGATGCCGCCGCCGATCACCGCGTCGGCGCCCTCGTTCTCGACCATGTGCGCGGCCACCGCCACGGCGTTCAGCCCCGACGAGCAGAACCGGCTCACCGTGCAGCCCGGCACGTCGACGGGCAGCCCGGCCATGATCGCCACGTTGCGGCCGACGTTGAAGCCCTGCGGTCCTTCGGGGAACCCGGTGCCGATCACCACGTCGTCGATCTCGTGCGGATCGAGCTGGGGCACCTTGGCGAGCGCCGCCTTGATGCAATGGGCGGCGAGATCGTCCGGCCGGGTCTTGTTGAACGAGCCTCGGAACGACTTGGCCAGGCCCGTGCGGGCGGTGGCGACGATGGCGGCATCACGGATCTTGCGCATGACCGGCAAAGCTCGCAGGTGCACGGCTGCGATGCAAGCCGCCGGGGCCGCCCGGCGCGGCGCCGCGGCGGCAGGCGCGTCATGCCTCGACGATCCGGGCCCGCGCGGTGAGCCACGCCAGCGCCGCCACGATCAGCACGTTGGTCGTCGCGAACAGCGCAAAGGCCGGCCGATAGCTCCCCAGGGTGTCGAAGGCGTGGCCCGCCACCAGCGGCCCCACCACACCGCCCGGCAGCAGCGCCAGCATGAGCGCCCCGTAGATGGCGGGCATGTGCCGTGCGCCGAACGTGGCGACCACGATGAGCGGCAGCAGTACGTTCTCGGCGGCCACCGTGAGACCGTGCAGCGTGAGAAAGACGGGCCGCAGCCACGGCACGGCCCCCACGGCGAGCAGCAGCCAGGACGCCAGCGCGAGCGCCCCGAACGTGCCCAGCATGGCGGTGCGCAGCCCGATGCGATCGGCAACGAGCCCGGTCGCGAGCTTGCCCGCGATGCCGATCGCCACCGTGTACCCGAAGCTGCGCGCGGCCGAGGCGTCGCCGAAGCCCACGTCGGAGAGGTACGCGACCAGATGCGTGTTGACCGCCAGATAGTAGGCGTAGAAGAGGAACAGGACGGCGGCCAGCACGGCGAACGGAGCGGTGCGGCGCGCCGCGGCCAGGGTGAGCCCCGAGCCGCGCGCGTCGACGATCCGCGTCTCCTCGCGTGTCCCCGTCCCACCCGGGACGAGCCAGAGCGCGGCCGGCAGCACGACGAGGAGCCCGATCGCCGCCAGCACCCGCAGCGCCACGCGCCACGACGCGAGACCGGTGACGGCCGTGGCGACCAACGGCACCAGCGCGCCGCCGATGTTCGAGCCGATGTAGACGAAGCCGAGCGCCATGCCGGCGTGGACTCCCACGAAGCG
Organism: Candidatus Limnocylindria bacterium; assembly: GCA_035559675.1. GTDB lineage: Bacteria > Desulfobacterota > Binatia > DP-6 > DP-6 > DATMAZ01. Next base: position 1,214 of record DATMAZ010000016.1, on the reverse strand, counting down.
CGTCACCACCGTGCCGGCCGGGATGTCGCCGAGCGCCGTCGCGCCCATGCCGAGCACGAAGCCGAACGCGTAGAACTCGCCGAGCGTGCGCATGCACGACAGGCCGACGAGCGCGCTCGCCACCACCACGATGCCCCCCGCGAAGATGCGGCGAGGCCCGAAGCGATCCGTGGCCGCGCCGACCACCGGGCTGGCGAGCGCCATGGCGAGCAGGAACGGCAGCGTGGAGACGGAGAACGCCGCACGGCTCCACCCGAGCTCGGCGACGATGGGCTTCAAAAACGCCCCGAACACGTAGCCCCCGAGGCCGAGGCCCATCTGGCAGATCATGGCACCGGCGACGGCGCGCCGGGCCTGCGCGGCGGCGGTGCTCACGAAGCCTGCGGCACCCCGGGCTCGCGCATCCGGCGCGCCGCAAAGACGCACAGCGTGCCCGCGAGCGCGAGCAGCACGATCGCCACGAGCCCGTTGGCGAGCGCCATCCCGCTCGTGCCCGCGGCCCCGGCGAACGCCGCGCGCGCCTGCAGCACGAGCGAGGTGGCGGTGATCGCCAGCACGAAGGCCGCCGGCAGCGCCGTGAACCACCACCGCCGCCCGGTCCGCCTGAGCCACACCGTCACGCCGAGCAGCGAGAGCCCCGCGAGCAGCTGGTTGCTGGTGCCGAACAGCGTCCAGAAGGCCATGTACGACCCGGCGCCCGCGGAGCGCAGGAACAGCAGCGGCACGAGACAGGTGAGTGCCGTCGCCGCGAGCGCGGCGCCGCGGTTCGACACCCCGGCCAGCTCCTGCAGGATGTAGCGACCGAGACGCGTGGAGACGTCGAGCGTGTCGAACACGAAGGTCGAGAACGCCATGGCGCCGAAGGTGGTGGCGAAGGCCAGGTGTTGCTCGCCGATCACCACGGTGAGGAAGCGGCCGAGCCCTTCCCCGTACGCCAGCCCCGGCGCCTTGCCACCCGCCGCGATCATGATCGTGGCGAGCGCGATCAGCGCCACGAATGCCTCCAGCAGCATGGCCCCGTAGCCGATCGGCTTGCAGTGCGGCTCGCGGGCGATCTGCTTCGAGGTCGTGCCCGAGCAGACGAGCCCGTGGAAGCCGGAGCAGGCGCCGCAGGCGATGGTGACGAAGAGGAACGGGAATAGCGCCCCCGTCGGCCCGGGGGCCGTGAAGCCGCGAAACGCCGGCTGCTCGACGGCGAAGCCGCCGAAGAAGAT
>DATMAZ010000015.1:0-6172 GCA_035559675.1 Candidatus Limnocylindria bacterium | reverse complement strand
GAGCCCGAGGACGACCGCGCGCTGCTGGCGCGCGCGATGGACGGCGTTGTGCCGCTGCCGCCGAGCCGCCGCCAGCGCGTCGAGCGGGCGGCGCCGTCGAGCGAGCCGCGCCCGCCCCTCGGCGAGGACGCCGAAGGTCTCGCCGTCCTGGCCGAGCTGATCGCCGGCGACGTCCCGTTCGACGTCACCGACACGCGCGAGTACGTGGAAGGCGTGGTGAAGGGGCTCGATCCCCGCGTCGTCCGCCAGCTGCGCCGCGGCGAGTACGCCTGGCAGGCGCACGTCGATCTCCACGGGCTCACCGCGGCGGAGGCGCGGGCGGCGGTGGAACGGTTCCTCGTCGAGTCGCTGCGCGCCGGACACCGCTGCGTGCTGGTGGTGCACGGTCGCGGCCACAACTCGAAGGACCGCACGCCCGTGCTGAAAGAGAAGCTCGTGTCGTGGCTCGCCCGCAGCGCGCTCTCCCGCATGGTGCTGGCGTTCACCACGGCACGGCCGCACGACGGCGGTGCGGGCGCGATGTACGTGCTGCTGCGTCGCGATCGCCGCCGCCGGCCGTTTCGGGTCGGGGCGGGAACCACGATGTGACGTGGCGGCCGACCTGCTCTCGCTGTTGCGTCTTGGCCTGGCACTCGTTCTGCCGTTCGCGCTCGTGCGTGGCGGCGGCGTGCCCGCGCTCATCTGGATCGCCGGCGCCGTGACCGACTATCTCGACGGCCCGCTGGCGCGCCGGGCGGGCACCGCCGGTCCGCGCGGCATGGCGCTCGACAGCACGGCCGACATCGCCTTCGTGCTGGGCGGCCTCGCCACCGCCGCGGCGTTGGGCATCGTCCCGTGGCTCGTTCCGCTGGCGGTGCTCCTCGCCGTGGTCGATTACGGGCGCGCCGCCCTCGAAGTGCGCCACGGCGTGGTGGACGCGCGTGTCGTGCGGAGCCGCGTCGGCCACGCGGCCGGCGTGGTAAACTGGGCCTGTCTCGGGCTGGTGTGCGGCCGCATGGCGGCGGCCGAGCTCGTGCCCGCGACCGTGCTGGGCGCGGCGGAGCTGGCGACCATCGTCACCAACGTCGGCGCGGTCGTGGAGCGCGTGGTGCTGCGCTCGCGGCGACCCTGATGCGCGGCGCCGGCATGCCGCGTGAGCGGCCGCGCTGCCGGCGACACGCCACCGCCTGTCACGGCCCGGCGAGCTCGCGCGCCGCGCGCCGCAGGAACAGCAGGCCGTAGAGCGCGTTCACGACCATGAAGGTGAAGTGGGAGGCCAGGCTGTAGGCCAGCAGCTGCTCGCCGGTGGCGTAGTCGGCGAAGAAGTAGGTCCAGGCCGCCTGGCTCGGCCCGAGGTGCGCCGCCGCGATCGGGAGCGCCGCGAAGAAGAACACGAGCGGCAGGAAGGTGAGCAGCGTCGTCAGCGGGATCTCGATGCCGAACAGCGGCAGCGCCAGCCAGTGGACCAGCACGGCGGCGAGCAGGTTGGGCGTCTTGGCGAGCAGCAGCAGCAGGTACTGCACCGGCCGGGCGCGACGGAACGCGGCCAGGATCGGCAGCCCGCTCGCGCGCCGCACCGACGGCAGCGAGAAGTAGAGCAGGTGGCCGACGAGATAGCCCGCCATGACGCCGTAGACCGCCCACGGCGCCTTCGGCTCGCGCGAGATCGCCGCGCCGATGCTCGAGTAGAGCGCCAGCTGGTAGATCTCGATCAGCGCGACGAAGACCACCGTGCCGGTCACCTGCCAGAACGGGATGCGATGCCGGCGGTGCAGGTAGACGGCGATGCCGCCCTGGCCGAGCTGGGTGTTCACCAGCGACAGGATGTAGGCGGTGGCGCGCACCGGCAGCACGTCGCGATAGGCGACGCGCACGTTGAACCACGAGACCGCCTGCTGGAGCACGAAGGTGTCGACCAGCAGGTAGAAGCCGCCGTACGGCACCATGAGGAGCAAGAAGAGGCCCCAGCGCGCCTCCGCCAGCGTGGCGACGACGCGGTCGACCGGATAGCGCCCGAAGAGGAACGCGAAGATCGCGGCCGTCACCAGCCACGGTGCCAGCCGTCTCAGCAGGGTCAGGCCGAGGGCTCCTCGTGCTCGAACTTGAGGATGTCGATCTCCGCGAACCGCTCGCGCAGGTAGGGGCTCAGCAGCCCGAGGCGCTTCACGTTCGGCACGATCTTCGCGAACAGCATCTTGCGGAACTCGATCATCGTCGGCGAATGAAGCACGATCTGGGTCACCTCGTCCACCGGCCAGCCCATCACCTCCCAGACGTCGCGGGCGAGCAGCCGGTCGCGCAGGAGGCGGCAGCCCTCGAACAGGAACTCCTCGCGCTCCCGGCGCTCGGCCGGGCGCAGCTGGTCGAAGTAGTTGTCGAGCGCGATCACGCCGAAGGCCACGTGGCGCGACTCGTCGCGGATCACGTAGTGCAGCAGCTCGCGCAGCAGCGGCTCGGTGCACGTCTTGTGCATGAAGCCGAAGGCGGCCATCGCGAGCCCCTCGACCATGATTTGCATGCCGAGGTACTTCATGTCCCAGCGGCTGTCGGTGAGGATGGCGTCGAGCAGCGCCTTGAGATGCTGGTTGATGCGGTACGGCCCGCCGAGCTTCTCGTTCAGATACCGTGCGAACACCTCGACGTGCCGCGCCTCGTCCATCACCTGCGTGGCGCCGTAGAACTTGGCCTCCATCGACGGCGTGGCGTCGACGATCTGGGCGGTCGCCAGCAGCGCACCCTGCTCGCCGTGCATGAAGTTGGAGAGCATCCAGCGGATCTGCTCGCGGCGAAGCTTCAGCACGTCACCCGGTGTGCACTTCTCCCAGATGTGGGTGCCGTAGACGGGGATCTGGACGTCCGGGAGGATTTCGCTCTCGGGATCGACCGCCAGCGACCACGGCAGCACCTCGCCGCCGTTCCACTGCTCGCGCTTGGCCTTCTCGTATAGCGTGTGCAGCTCGCGCCGCACCATGGCGTAGTTCCAGGTGTACGACGTGTTGTACGTCGTCGAGAGAAACTCGATCTCCGCCTGCGGATCACGCGGCGCGTTCTGGATGCCTTCGTACATTCGGTCAGTCTCCCCCATGCGTGCGGCCGACGCCGCGCAACGTCAGATCGATGATGGTGGCCTCGACCTCGCCGATCGAGACCGTGTCCTGCCCCGCCCACCAGGCCACCAGCTGCGTGCTCATGCCGACGAGCGCCTGCGCCGCGATCGCCGGCGTGGTGGCGACGCGGAAGACGCCTTCGGCCACGCCCTCGGCGAGCGTGCGCTCGATGTCGGCGGCGAACAGCGCTTGGGCGCGGCGCACGACGTCGTGGTACGCGCCGCCGGGTCCGAACACGACGCGGAAGACGGCGCGATTCTCCTCGGCGAAGCGGCAGAGCGCCTGCGTCGAGAGCCGCACCTGCTCGACCACCGACGCGGCCCCGGCGCGGGCGCGGTCGATGGTGTCCTTTAGCCGCCGCACGGTGTCCTCGACTACCGCCTCCGTCAGCGCCTCCTTGGTCTGGAAGTGCAGGTAGACCGTGCCGACGCCGATGTCGGCGGCCTCGGCGATGTCGGCGATCTTCACCTGGTGGAGGCCCTTCTCGGCCAGCACCTTCTCGGCCGCGCTCAGGATCTCCCGGCGTGTCCGCTGCTTGCGGCGCTCGAAGCGGTTGCCGGACGCCATGCGCTTTGCTGAGGCTATGCTCATTACTGAATGTAGGTTCAGTTTAGGGGCGAAGTCGCCGCAGTGTCAAGCAATCGGGCGGGGGCGGTTTAGACGCCGAGCGTCGCCACGTCCTCGGGAGATCCGGACGCCGCCGAGCGCCGGCAGGCCTCGGCGATCGCCACGGCCCGGGCGCCGTCCTCGAGCTCGACCGGGGGCCGCTCGGCGCGGCAGAGCAGCGCCGCGAAGCTGCGCAGCACCTCGCGCACGGTGGGCACGGGGTCGCCCAGCACGAGCGGCGTGCGCTCGAGGCCGTGCACCTCGTGGGCCCAGTGCTGCTGGTGGTCGGCGACCAGCTGTCCCTGGGTGGCCGCCGCGTCGATGAGCCCGGAGCGGCCGAGCGTGTCGCGGCAGCCGTTCACGGTGACCAGCGCGGGGCTGCCGTCGAGCTCGAGCGCGGCGCTGAAGTTGTCCTCGATGCGCCGGGTGTGCGTGGCGACGGTGCGGCAGTGCACGCGACGCACCTCGCAGCCGGTGAGCAGGCGCACCAGGTCGAAGGAGTGCACGCCGGTGTGCAGCAGGATGCCGCCGGCGGCGATCGCCGGGTCGTCGAGCCACGCCAGCGGCGACGGCTCGAAGCGCTGGTTCACCACCAGCGCCCGGAGCGCGCCGAGCTGCGGGAGACGCGCGTGGACGGCGCGGACGACGGCGTTCCAGCGCAGCGTGTGCGCCATCAGCGCCGGGATGCCGGCACGGCGCACGCGACGCACCAGCGCGGCCGCCGCCTCGCCGCTCGGGGCGAGCGGCTTCTCGATGAGCAGCGCCTTGCCGGCCGTCGCGACCGCCGTCGCGATCTCGAGGTGCAGGGTCGGCGGCACGACCACCACGACGGCCCGCACGGCGGGCGACGCCACCAGATCCTGCCAGCGCTCGAAGAAGGCGCAGCCGAACTCGTGGGCCTGCGCGGCGCCGGCGGCCGCGTCGCGCCGGCAGAGCGCCGCCACCCGGAGCTCCGGCACGTCGGCGCGCAAATGGCCGAGGTAGCGCACGCCGTGCTTGCCGCCGCCGATCACCCCGACACCGACCGGAGGCACCAGTCGCACGCTCATGACGGCGGCACAGTAACGGAGGGCGCTCGGCGGGAAAAGCGGTCAGGGCAGCGCACGAACGGAAGTTGCAAACGCCAGACGGGGACGCTAACGGGGCTCAATGGCATACATCATCACGCGCCTTTGCCGGGACTGCCTGGATACCGGTTGTGTTTCGGTGTGCCCGGTGGACTGCATCTACGAGTACAAGGGCGCGGACACGGCCACGTTCCCGAATCAGCTCTACATTCACCCCGACGAGTGCATCGACTGCGGCGCCTGCGAGCCCGAGTGCCCGTGGCAGGCGATCTTCGAAGAGATCGCCGTCCCCGAGGTGTTCAAGGAGGACACGCCGCTCAACTACAAGATCGTCGAAGTGATCTCGGACTTCGAGGTGGCGAAGCACCAGAAGAAGGAGCACCCCACGCCGGAGCAGGTGGCGGCGAACAAGAAGAAGTGGGGTTGGGAGTAGGCCGGTGATCCCGGCGCGGCCGCGGGGCTGACGCGGTCGCGGTTTAGAGCGCCGGCGCGCCGGGGGTGATGGTCGCCATCCTCTCGCCGCTCTGCGCGTCGACCATCACGATGGCGATCTCGCCGTCGACCGGGTGCTCGCGGCGCGCGTTCTCGAGATAGCCGACGATCCGCTTCTCGAACGCGGTGCGCGCCATGGGCGGCATCTGCGCCATCGGGAACTCGCGCATGCGGGCCTCGAGGCGGCCGGGCGCGGTCCAGCGCAGCTCCGCGATGCGCGGCCCGATGATCTGGTGCGCCCGTAGCTCCTGCTCGACCGCCTGCTGGAACGGCGTGCGGGCGGCGTCTCCGGCGCCCGCGGTCGGGGCGCTCGCCGTGGACGCGCCCGCGTCGGCAGGCGGCGCGCCCGTGAGCTTCCCGATCATCTCGTCGATCTGCCGCTGCACCCGCTCATCGGTGGCGTGCCGGCGCGCCGCGCGCAGCTCGGCCAGCGCCCCGTCGCGGTCGCCCTGCTGGTGGTAGGCGGCCGCGAGGTTGTAGTGCGCCTGCACGAACGTCGGGTCCTTGGCGAGCACGTCCTTGTACATGGCGATCGCCTTCGGCGGATCGCCCGAATAGAGATACATCGTCGCCAGGTCGGTGCGCACCGAGAGATCGTCGCCCTTCACCGCGAGATAGCGCTCGTAGAGCGGGATGGCGAGCTCGGCCTCGTTCTGGTCGTAGTAGATGTTGGCCTTGCCGCGCAGCGCTTCGGCGCGCTTGGGGTCGCGGGCGAGCACGTGGTCGAAGGCTGCCAGCGCCTTCGGGTAGTAGGCGTGGTCGAACTGCGCCGTGCGGTAGTAGACCTCGCCGAGATGCGTCCAGAGGCCGAGGTCGTCGGGCTTCGCCGCGGCCTTGGCGGCGAGCTCGTCCACCATCTTGGTGATCTCGCTCGGCAGCTCGACCTTCGGCGGGACCGCGGCCGGCGCACCGGCGGCCGCC
>DATMAZ010000014.1:0-10577 GCA_035559675.1 Candidatus Limnocylindria bacterium | reverse complement strand
GGGTCCGCACGACGACCCCGGAACCGACGCCGCCAGCGATCCCGGATCTGGTGCACGGACAGTTCGAGGCGCCAACGCCCGACGTTCTCTGGGTCGGCGACATCACTTACATCCGCACGTGGGAAGGCTGGCTGTACCTGGCGACGGTCCTCGACGTCTTCTCGCGCCGCGGGATCGGCTTCGCCCTGGCGGGCACATGCGCGCCTCGCGCGTGTGCGACGCGTTGACGATGGCTGTCGCCACGCGCGGCGGGAACGTCGAGGGGGTCATCTTCCACTCGGACCGGGGAAGCCCGTACACGTCAGCCGAGTTTCGCGCGCTCTGCGACGCACACGGCGTGAACCAGTCGATGGGAAAGACCGGCGTCTGCTGGGACAACGCGCTCGCCGAGTCCTTCTTCGCGACCTACAAGCTCGAGCTCATCGCACCCCGGTCGTGGCCGACCCGGGCTCGCACACGGACGGCAACCGTGCACTGGATCGAAGCCGTCTACAACCGCCAGCGTCGGCACTCGGCCATCGACAGGATGAGCCCCGTCGACTACGAGGACCGATACTGGAATCGCCGCGCAGCGGCTTAACTCAGGTGTTCGCCGGAACGGGGCAAGTCCAGTCCGTGCTGCGCACCGCGCAGGTGTGATTCCCCCCCGCGCTGAGGCGTAAGTACGTTCCCGAGGGCGGTGTCGCCTGCCCGAACGCATTGTTCCCCCAGCACACGAGGCGATTGTCGGATTGCATAGCGCACGTGTGCGTGCCTCCGGCCCGGACGAGGAGAAACGGAAACGGCCAGCCAGACGGTGCAATGGACTGCGCGCGCAGGTTGTCCCCCCAGCACACGACGGCTCCGCTCGGCCGGACGCCGCAGGTGTGGGCGCCACCCGCGCTCACGTCGACGACGTCGCAGACGTCGGCCAGGCTCGTGGCCGAGAGGCACAGCGAGACCACCCCCGCGGCAAGCCTGGCCGCGTCAGAGAGCGCCTGACAGATTCGTGGTCGTCGCGATGATGCCATCACGGTCGCCTCCGTGTTCCGAGATCAGAATCCCCAGATGCCGCGTGCTCAGTCGTCCGTCTCGCTATCGCATCGAAGGCTGCCTGTCCTCACGGAATTGACACGTGTTTTTGTCGGGTCAGCCATCCACCGCTGGAGCCGCCCACGCGGCTCGGCAACACCGCGGGCGGGAGCCCTGTGTCGGGCGGAACGCCGCGAGGCCGATCCCGATATCGCGACGGCCTCGCCGAACAGCTCGCCCTTGCCCGCCGGCTCGGACGATCCCGACGCCCATGCAGGCCTGGCAGGCGCCCTTACGTGCCGCCGATCAGATCCACCGCCGCCGAGATGGCGCCCCGGAGCGCCGCGCTGCACTCGCCGGAAAGCTTCGGGCGCTTGCCGCGCGCTGCCTTGTCGGTCGCCTTCGCGGCCTTCCCGAGCAGCCGCGTCGCGGACTCGTAGAGCTTGGCTGCCTTCTTCTCCGGTTGGCCGGGTGCGGCCTCCACTCGCGTGATGGCGCGGTCGAGCTTCTTTCGGATCTTCGCGGGCAGGATCTCGTCGCCGCAGGCGGGACCGGCGATCGCCTCTTCGAGGAGGCACCGGACGGTGCCGCAGGGCGGGAGCGTGGTGGAGGTCGTGGTCGTGCTGGTCGTGGTCGTGCTGGTCGTGGTCGGCGGTGGACAGCCCGCCTTCGGACACACCTGCGTCGTCGCGTCGGGAGCGACCGGCCTCTCCTCCACGTTGCCGGCCAGATCGCGCGCCACGCTTGTAGAAGGCGTAGCTGCTGCCCGCCCGGCCGACGAAGGCCGTCGACGTCGCCGTCGTGTCGGCGAGCAGGGGGACGCTGATGACGCTGTCGGCGATGAACACGGTGCCGCCGTAGCTCGCCCAGATCCCACCGCCTCCCTGATGCATGGGAGCGAGGTTGTTGCGGATCGCGGACCGGCGCAGCGTGAGCGACGCGCCCTTCTCGTTGAAGATACCTGCGCCGGTCGCTCCCGTGCCCAGAGCATAAAGCGAATTGTCGCGCACCACCACCTCGGTGAGCGTGAGCGTGCCGTGGTTGTCGATGCCGCCGCCGAACGAGCCATTGGCGTCACTGAGCCCGTTGCGAATGGTGAGGCCGCGAAGCTCGACGACCCCGTCGAACCCGACAAAGACCACGCGCCCGCGCTGGTCGCCGTCGATGACGGTGGCCTCGGCGCCCGCGCCGCGGATGGTCACGTGCGCGTTCGTGCAGAGAGAAACCTGCGAGCTCGTCAGGGGACCGAAGGCCACGGTCGGGTTCCTGCCGTCGCGGACGCGGTACGTACATGCGCTCGGCTGGCCGAGCACGTACGTCCCGGCCGGCACGTTACACGTTAATGGTGCTCGCTTCCTCCAGCGCGTTCGCAGCGAGCAGCGCGCCGCGGAGGCTGCAATCGTCCGGCGTGGCCCCGTCACAAACCGTGCGCGCGGGATCATCGATGGTGGTGTCGACGTCGAATGTCGCAGCGTGAGCCGCCGCCGCCAGTCCAAGGAGCAGGGATATCGCCCTCCCGCACCGCATGAACGGCGAGTCTGCCACGGCGGCGAGCGGCCTGACAATCGCGAACGTGCTCCACCGGGACCGGCACGACGACCGCCCGTCGACGGACTGCGTCACGTGGTGTACCCCTGCGCGCGCAGAATGCCCTTGACCGGGCGCGGCCTCATCCGTCTTCGTCGTCGGTCAGCGCCACGGCCCAAATCCAAAGCCCCCTTCGTCACCAACTACCCCCACGGCACGTCTGGCAGAGCGAGAAACTGCCTTGACGGGTCCGTGGCGGGCCGTGGTAATGGTCTCCGCTGAAGCAAAAGGAGATCGAGATGGAGCGCAACCTTCACCCGATCGTGCTGGCTGCCACGGGCGTCCTGCTCGCAGGCGTCACGGCGCGCGCCGCAAACGTGGGGGTCCTCGGGACGAAGCTCATCATCGTGGACAAAGGCGCGAAGGGTGCCAAAGCCGTGTTCGTCGCCAAGGACCCGGCCGTCGACAAGGGCACGGGGACGGATATTACGACCATCGGCGTCACGCTCGACGTGAGGTACGACAACGGAACGGACTCTTCGACCTCCGGCGCATTTCTCGCCCCGAGCGGCTCGGCCAACTGGGTCGTGAACAAGACGACCGTAGCCAAGTACGTGAACAAGCCAGCGCCTACCGGCGGCGCCACCAAGGTGACCGTCATCAAACCCGGCAAGTTGGTGAAGCTCGTCGCCAAGAGCCTGGGCGACACGCCGATCGACATTCTCTCGCAGAGCGGCGCCGCCAACGGAACGGCGCGCACCGCATATCGGATCACCGACTCCAGCACGGGATTCGACTCGACTTTCTGCACGACGTTCGGTGGCTGCGCCTGGAAGTCCATCGCGCAAGGCACCGGTGCGAAGCTCGTCTGCAAGGGTGGAGCGGCCGACCCGACCTGCGGCGGCCCGCAGCCGCCCGCGAGCATTCTGCTGGGCGCGCTCACTGCCACCCCCGGCCGCTTCAACTACAACCTCATGCTGGGCCTCCCCGGCGCGAATGCCGCCTGCAACTCGAACTTCCCCGGCACGCATGCCTGCACGTACCAGGAGCTCCAAGCCGCCGAGGCCGCCGGCGACTTGGTCGGTCTGCAGGACATCGCCAGCCAGGCGGTCACCTCCTTCTGGGCGATCGACAACTCCCAGCCTCCGCTCCAGCAGTGCCAGGACGACGTCGGCTCCTTCCAGAATTGGGAGTACGGAACGGCACACACGCTGTCCCGCGGCCAGCGGGTGACGCTGAACAACGGCACAGGCGTTCTCGGGCCGCTCCAGAGCAACGTACAGTGCAACATCGCCGGCAATAGCTGGGTCGGCTGCTGCTTGTGAGAAATCCGACATCGCCGGCCCGCTCGGGCCGGCGACGTCCTCTCCCGACGGCGCTGGCCGTCGTCCTCTGCGCTCTCCCCGTCGGAGCACTCGGCGAGCCGGAGCCCGTCGCAGCGACGCCGTGCTCGGAGCCCGGTGCCGGATGGTGCGTCGCGCACCGATTCCCCGGGGACGTTCCGCAAGGCGAGCTCGGCTTTCGCTTCGGCGAGCCGCTCGATGCCGACGGCGACGGCCGCGCCGACGTCGCCGCCGGATCCCGCTTCAAGCTCCAGGGGACCTTCCAGAGCGGCAGCGCTACCATCTGGTCCGGAACGAGCGGCCGCCCGATCCGGAGCTGGGACGGGGAGCGGTTTGACGGTCTCTTCGGCCACTGGGTCGCGCTGATGCCCGACGTCTCGGGCGACGGATTGGCCGACGTCGTGATCGCGGCTCCGCATGCGCCCGTCGGCGGGCGGATGCGGGGCATCCTGGTGGCGCGCTCGCCGCGGACAGGCGAGCCGCTCTGGAAGCGCGAAGAGACCGAGAGCGAGAACCTCGGCTGGGACCTGGCGCTAGCCGGCGACCACGATGGCGACGGGCACGTCGATCTCTTCGTCGGCGCGCCGGGTGCCGAGAGTGGCCGCGTCTATCTGGTGTCCGGCAAGACGGGCAGCCTGTTACGGACGTACACGCCGCCGCCGCATGCGGGCTCGTTTGGATGGTACGTGGCACGCCTCGGCGATCTCGACGGTGACCGCCAGCCGGATCTCGCCGTCGGAGCCCCGTATGCACGCGACGCCGGCGGCAGGGCGATCGGTCGCGCCTGGATCCTCTCGTCGGCCGATGGCAAAGCGCTCCACCAGTGGAAGAGAACCGACCATCGCGGGGCCTTCGGCAGCGTCCTGGCCGCGGTGTCGGATCTCGACGGCGACGGCAAGGACGATCTCGCGGTGACTGCCCCCGCGACGGAGGATCAGAAGCGAACGCTTCCGGGTGAAGTCTGGATTTATTCCGGCGCCACCGGCAACCAGCTCCGGCACTGGACGGGACGGCAGCCCGGCGAGCTGTTCGGACGAATGGTGATCGGCGGCGGCGACGTCGACGGCGACGGTACCGACGACGTCGCGATTGGAGCCCCGTGGCATCGCCGCGGTGCGGCCGACCGCGTGGGCCGCGTCGAAATTCGCTCCGGGCGAGATGGTGCGGTGCTCGCCGAGTTGTTCGGCGACGAGGCCGATTGCTGGTTCGGCTGGCACGTTCGCCGCGCCCCCGACCCCGAGGGACGCGGCCGCCCCGCCCTGCTGATCGGCTCCTTACGCCATCCCGTCGGCGGCCATCCGCGGGTCGGCGTGATCGATCTGTACGTGTATCGCGCCGACCGTGCCGGCGCTCACGGCACGACGAGCCGCGGCGCGCGCCGCAGCGACATCAAGTAGACGCGCAGCGCCCCCTTGTCTTCCATCGAGAGGCGCTCGAACGCCGCGCGAGCTGCTTCCCCTTCGCCATCGTGACCCGCGATGGCGTAGTCGAAGCTGGGGGCGCGGCCGTCGTGCAGGTACGGTCCCGAATCGGCGATGCCCCACAGCCGCGGCGTGAGATACTCCCGGACGGGAACGCCGCGCTGCACGTGTCTCGCGGCATTCGCCCGACCCATGTCATGGCGCTTGAGGTCGCTGAACAGCCAGACCGGATAGCCGCCGACCGCCGGATCGTAGCGCAGCCCGGGCTGTCGCATGGAGCGCGCGAGGTCGATCGGTGGAAGACCGTTCACCACCAGCACTGGGTTCTCGAGCACCAGCTTCGGGGTGTGGCAGCCCGCGCAGCCGAGCGCGTGGAACTGCCGGCGGCCGCGCTGGAAGTCGGCGACGAAGCTCGTGCGCGTCGGAGGCCGGCGTGCCGTGGCGGCCGGAGCCAGCTCGCGGTCCTGGACGAGCGGCTCCACGATCGGCATCTCGAGAAGCGCCAGGTGCGCCGTCAGCGCGGCGAACGGCCCCCGGCCGAGCTCGTGGCGGACGCCGTCGTCGTCGCGATCCATGGGATCGTCGCCGGCGCCCACCACCTCCTCGGGTGCGCTCGCCAGCAGGGCGTCGCTCTGGATGCCCATGTGAACCTGCAGCGCCTCGCTGGCGAACTCCGCCAAGGTGGCGTGCGTGCCCTTCCAGCCGAACGGCTTCACGACGAGATCGGGGTCCACGCCGCGGACTCCCGAGGTGTCGACCGTACCGTCGGGCGACGCTCGGAGCACGCCGAACTCGATGCCCTTGGCGCGAAGCCGCACCGCGCGTCCGGCGCCGCTTCGCGCCGCATCGCGGAGCACACCTGCACGCTGCCGCTGCAGCTCGGCGGTCATCTCCTGCGCCAGCGCCTGTACGACACCCACCCCGAGCAGGGCGGGGGCGTTGCGCTCGTCGCCGCTCGCCGTGTGCCATCCGTCCCCCTGGAGAAAGGCGTTGTCGGTCTCCGCACCGGCGCCGTTCGGACCGCCGATCCAGTGGCACGAGGGACACGAGATCGTCTCGGGACCACCGAAGAGTCCGTCATGGACGCGGCGAAAGGGTCCTTGCGGCGCCTTCGCCAGGGCGCCGCCGCCGAGCCCGTCGGCTGGTGCGTACTCGTGCTCGAAAAGCAACTGCCCCAGATCGGCAAGCTCCTCGAGGCAGACGTCGCCGTTGGCGACGCGCTCGGCGTCGAGCGCGTCCGTGAGCTCGCGCAAAAAGAAGCCCGGCGCCGCCGCTTCGCGCAGCCGCAGCTCGTGCCGGCGGGCCGCCAGCCGGTGCGCCTGGCGCGCCGCCTCGAGATCGAGCGCTGCAGATCGGTCGACGGGGGGGCAATCGGTGCGCCAGACGGCGGCGCCGCGCCCGGGCGCGTCGTCGCCGCACGCCGCGACCCAGAGCCACAGCGCTGCCAGGCGCGGCGCCAGTCGCCGCGGGGTCCTCATGGCAGAAACAGCTTCGGTTGGCGCGACAGCGATGCCAGAAAGACGCGCACGCTCGCCCGGTCCCGCTCCGCGAGCGCCAGGTATGCATCGCGGGCGGGAGCGGCTTCACCGCCGTGCAGCACGATGGCCTCGTGCGCCGTCGGCGCGCGGCCGTCGTGGAGGTAGGGAGCCGTCTCCGCGAGGCCCCAGAGCGGCCGCGTGAGGAATACGCGCGCCGGAATGTCACCCTGGGGGGCGGGCGTCGCCAGCTCCTCCCCCATGTCGTGCCGCTTGAGGTCGCTGAACAGGTGGACGAGGTAGGGCGTGCGGTCGCCCGCGTACTTGGGCTCGATCTTGGGCCCCTCGCCGTCCTTGGCGACGTCGATGACGTAGCTGGGGTGCGTCGGATCCTTGCTCTCGCGAGCGTCGAGCAGGGTGTTCTCGAGCTCGAGCGTGGGGACGTGACAGCCCGCGCAGCCGATGTCGCCGAAGAGCGCGGCGCCGGCTGCCCACACGTCGACGAGACCGGGGTCGTTCGGAGGACGCTGCTGCGGCACCTCGAGCTGTGCCAAGTAGCCGACGACCGTGGTGAGGATCGCGTCGTCGATCTCGAGCGAGACGCCGTCGCGGTCCACGTCGAACCACGGCCCGTCCCCGTACGGTGCCGAATCCAGCGTTCCCTCACGGATCGCGAGCTGGACGCGGTTCGAGAGGAGTCCCTGATGAATACGCAACGACTCCTCCGCCATCCCGCGCAGCGTGGCCTGATGCCCCTTCCAGCCGAAGGGACGGATCGTCAGGTCGCGATCCACGCCCTCGAGACCGGTGTAGTCGATCGTCCCGTCGGGCTCGACGGCGATCGTGCCGAAGCCGACGCCCTTCGTCGTGAGCGCCTGCTCGATCCGCCGCCCTTCACGGGCCGCCCGCTCGCGCGCCGCAGCCCGCTGCGTCTGCAGCTCGGCGCTCATCTCGCGCGCCAGGCACGCGATCGGTCCGAGCCCGAGCACGTGCGGCGGATTGCGCTGGTCCGCACTGCCGATCCGGTTGCCGTCCCCGCGCAAGAAGGCGTTCTGCGTTTGCGTACCCGCGCCGTCGGGCCCACCCTTCGAGTGGCAGGCAAAGCACCCGAACGCGTCCGGTCCGCCGGCTTCACCCAGGTGGACGCGCCGCAACCGCGGCGTGTAGTCGGCGGCCCGGCGGGTGCCCTTGCCCCTTCCCCAGCCGTTCTCGGGGCGAAACGCGTAGCCGAAGAGCTCGTCGCCGATCACGAAAAGCGTGTCGATGCCAAGCACGTTGCGGTCGAGAGCCGTCTCGGACACGGTGGCGTGCTCGATCAGCTCGCCCGGATCGCGCGCGTCCAGCATGCGGTCGAAGTCTTCGCGCAGCCGGAGATCGACGGCTTTTTCGATCTGTTCTCGAAGCCCCGGGTCGTCCGGGACGGCCGTGTCGTCGAGCACAAAGTAGTCGCGGCGCGGCGGGTGCGGTTGCTCGCCGCGCACGATCGCCATGACATGCAGCGCGCCTCCAGTCGCGGCCGCCGCCACGGCGAGCGCGGCGAGGCGTTCGGACAGGCCGGCACGCATGGACACGGTGCGCGAGTCTACCAGGACCACGTCCCAGACGGCTACGGAATGCCGCCGGGCGACCGCGTCGCGTACCCTGGCCGTCGTGCGACTGGGGCCGCCGGCCGGCTGGCACCGGCGCGCCCCAGACGTTCTGTACGGCCTTCGGGCCCGGATACACGCGTGCGGCACGAGCAGGCAGATCCAGCGCGCACGGTCGTTCTCTGCCGTGCGCACGCCGCCGCGGGTCGGGAAGCGGCGTGGCCGTGCGCCGCTCAGCCGACATGGCAACGGGCGCACCGTCCGCGCTATCATCCCGGAGGCCCATGCCGAGCTTCCTCGCCCGCGGCCTGCTCGCCGCCGCGCTGAGCCTGGCCGCCAGCGTTCGCGCCGAGCCGACGCCGACCACCCCGGCCGCCGCGGGCGCCACGACGCTCCGCTTCGTACGCGACGGGCACGTGGTGGCCACGCTCGATCTGCCAGCGCTGCGGGAGGCCTGCCGCACCGAAGTGGTCGAGATCGACGATCCCTACTACCAGGCGCGCAAGACGTTCCAGGCCTGTCCGCTGCGGCGGGTGCTCGAGCTGGGCTTCGGCTCGACGGACGCGATTGCCGGCGAGGACGTGCTGCTGCGCGCCCGCGACGGCTACGTGAAGCCGGCGGCGGGGTCGCGGCTCCTGGAGGAGGGCGCGTATCTCGCGTACGCCGACGCGCAGCTCACCGGCGACGGCCCGCCGCGTTGGGCGCCGATCGACCGCCGGCAGGTGGATCCCGCGCCGTACTACCTGGTCTGGACGAAGCCCGCCCAGCGCGACCCGCACCGCTATCCCTGGCCGTACCAGCTCGTCACCATCGAGGTGGCGTCGATCGAAGCCGTCTACCCGCACATAGCGCCACGCTCCGCCCCGACCGGCTCCCCGGCGTGGGCCGGGTTCGCGATCTTTCGCACCGAGTGCATCGCCTGCCACGCCATCAACGGCGAGGGCGGCACGGTCGGGCCCGATCTCAACGTGCCGCAGAGCATCGTCGAGTACCGGCCCGTCGGGCAGATCAAGGCCTACGTGCGTGATCCGGCGACCTTCCGCTACGGCGCCATGCCGGCGCATCCGCATCTCACCGACCGGCAGCTCGACGAGCTGATCGCCTACTTCACCGCCATGAAGGATCTGAAGCACGATCCGAGGCGGGCGCCATGAGCGCGATCCACGGCACGCTGGTGGCGCTCGGCGCCCGCGTGCTCGACACCGTGCACGGCGAGTTCGTCGTGCACGCCTTTCGGAACCTCGTCACGCGGGAGCACGTGCTGGCCGTCGCGAGGGGCGACGTCACAACCGCCGAGCCGTTGCTGGCGCGCATCCATTCGTCGTGCGTCACCTCCGAGAGCTACGGCAGCGGCGATTGCGATTGCGCGCAGCAGCTCGATGCGGCGCTCGCGCGCGTCGCGCGCGCCGGGCGCGGCATCGTGTTCTACCTCATGCAGGAGGGCCGCGGCGCGGGCTTCGTCGCCAAGGCCCGGGACCGCATGCTGGTGCAGGCGAGCGGCAATCGGCTCACCACCTTCGACGCGTACGCGCAGATGGGGCTCAGCGAGGACGGGCGGCGGTACGACGACGTCGGCTTCGCGTGCCGGCTGCTGGGCGTCACCGCGCCGCTGGCGCTGCTCACGAACAATCCCGGCAAGCTGGCGGCGGTCGAAGCCACTGGCGTGCGGATCGCCACCGTGCTGCCGCTCCGCGAAGCCCCCTCCCCGCTGAACGTGCAGTACCTCGCCGCCAAGTCCCGCTCCGGGCACGCGCTGCCCGACGCCGCCACCGCCGCCGCGCCGCTCCCTGCGCCCGTCGCGTGCGTCGACCCGGCACCGCTTCCCGAGGCGCCGCAGCTGCTGCACGTGGCCTCCTACCTGCTGCCGGTACTGGCCGGCGGCGCCGCGCAGCGCGCGCCGCACTGGTTCTGGCTGCACGCCTACCTCGATCGGGCGAGCGGCCGGGAGCACGTGGTCCTCGCGTACGGCTCGCCCGGCGCGAGTGCGCTCGTGCGTGTGCAACCCGTGCCGCTCCTCGAACGCTTCATGGTGCGCAGCGGCGGCCCGCACCGCCGGCGCTGGGACGCCGCGGTGCGCACGTTCGTCGGCCACGGAAGCGGCTGCGCGCTGCTGGAGCCGCTCGACGACGTGACGCCTGGCGCCGCCCCCGCCACGGCCGACGCCACCGTCTCCGCGCTGCTCGCCCGCCAGCTCGGCGGCCGGCGGGCGCGGCC
>DATMAZ010000013.1:0-3096 GCA_035559675.1 Candidatus Limnocylindria bacterium | reverse complement strand
CGTCGGCGGCGGCGCCGCTGCCGGTGAGCCGTGCCAGCGCGCGTGCGCCCCGCCGCCGGGCGTGCTCGGCCGATTCGACCACCACCACCGCCGCACCTTCGCCGAGCACGAGACCGCGCCGCTCGACGTCGAACGGCCGGGCCTGCTCGGCGGTGGCGCGCAGCGCGTTGAAGCCGCTCACCACGAAACGGCAGAGGAGGTCCGTGCCGCCGGCGAGCACGACCTCGGCCCGGCCGGCGCGCACCCACTCGGCGGCGAGTGCCACCGCATACGTCCCCGAGGCGCAGGCGAGCTGCGTGGTGGCAACCGGGCCGTGGCAGCCGAGCGCGCGCGCGAGACGCATCGCCGGCGCGTAGTAGGGCACGTGCGCGAGCGCGCTCGCCGGCGCTGCCGGGGCAGCCTCGAAGAGCTTCATGCCGCCGAGCGTGGTGCCGAGGCAGACGCCCGCGCCGCGGGGCGCCGAGAGCCCCGCATCGGCGAGCGCCTCGCGGGCCGCGTGCTCCGCGAAGGCGCCGGCGCGATCCGGGTCGTCGATCGCCGGCTCGTGCACCTCCGCCACCCGATTGGGCACGAGGTCGGCGGCCGCGAAGCCGCGCGCCGGCGCGATCGCCGACCTGCCCGCACGCAGCGCCTCGCAGAACGCGGTCGCGTCGGGCCCGAGCGCCGAGATCGCGCCGCGCCCGGTGACGACGACCCGGCGCGCCTCAAGCGGGGGCATGCCGCCGGAACCGGCCGCGGCGCGGGAACTCGACGGGCTGCTCGGCGGTCTCCTGCGCGCCGATGATGAATCGCCGCATGGGGCCGCACCCAGCCACCGTCGGCGCGGGACGTCAAGACGTCAGCGCGCGGCAAGCAGCCGCACGAGCTCGTCGAGCAACGGCGCCTGGCCCCGCAGGATCTTCCGCTTCGCGTCGGCGATGGAGAACCACGCGGCGCGATCGACCTCGGGGAAGCTCTGCATGCGTCCCGAGCGCGGCGGCCATTCCATGACGAACTCGTTGCTGCGAAGCGTGGCCGGGTCGGCGTCGCCCGGCACCGCCCACGCAAGCACCAGCTTGCCACCCGGCTGGCGGACGGGGGTCAGCGGGACGGCGGGGCCGTCGGCGGTAAAGCCCGTCTCCTCCTCGAGCTCGCGGCGGGCCGCCGCCAGCGGCTCCTCGCCCTCGTCGATCTCGCCTTTCGGGATCGACCACACGCCCTCGTCCTTGCTCGCCCAGAGCGGACCGCCGGGGTGGACGAGCAGCACCTGCAGCTCGCCATCGCGTTGGCGGAACATCAGCACGCCCGCGCTGCGCTTCATGCGACCGCGCCACCGTACCATCCCGGCCGCAACGCGCCCATCCACGCGCCGCGCGCGCTACGCCCAGCGCACCGCCTCGATCGGCGCGAGCCGCGCGGCGCGCCACGCCGGCCAGAGTCCCGCCAGCATGGCGAGCACCACCGGCGCCAGCACGGCCGCCACCACGAGCCGCATGGTAATCAGGAACACCGGCGCACCCAGCCGCTCGGTGACGCCGTTCAGCACCGAGACGGCGGCGCCGCCGCCGGCGAGCCCGAGCCCCGCGCCGGCGAGCCCCAGCAGCGCGGCCTCGAGCAGCATCTGCACGAGCACCTGGCGCCGCGTGGCGCCGATCACGCGTTTGAGCCCGATCTCGCGCCGGCGCTCCACCACGGCGGTGAACATCGTGCTCGCCACGGCGAGCGTGCCCACCAGCAGCGCCACCAGCCCGCTGCCGAGCATGACGGCGTTCAGAAAGAAGAGCGAGCGATCGAGCTGCGCCTTCACCTCGGCGGGCGTGATCAGCGTGAGATCGGGCATCTCGGCCCGGATGCGCGCCGCGAGCCGCTCGGGGTCCTCGCCCGGCTTCCAGAACACCGCCGCCGCGGTGGCGATCGGCAGCACGCTGGATCCCGGGACGTTCACCATCCGGCGCACCAGCGGCTCGCTGTCGAGGAGCAGCTGCGTCGCCTGGGGGAATGCCATGAAGGCGAAGCTGTCGGGGCCCGTGAACGTGGTCTCGAGCACGCCCACGACCGTGAACGGGCGCCCGCGGATCGTGAGCGTGGAGCCCACGCCGAGGTCGTAGGCGCGCGCCACCTGGCTGCCGACCACCACCTCGGGCCGCGCGGGATCGGGGAACAGCCGGCCGTCGCGGACCACCAGCGGTGCGACCGCCGTGTTGAAGGCGAGCAGCCGCATGTCGATCCCGAACACCACGGGCGCCAGCGAAAAGGGCAGCCCGCCCGGCGACTCGGCGACCGGAAACATGATGATCGGCGCCACGGCGCGCACGCCCGACACGCGCTCGAGCGCGCGCAGCTGCTCGCCCGCGATGAGCCCGCCGCGCGTGAGATCGCCCACCGCGCGCGAGCCGCCGCCGCTCACGCTGATCTGCCCCGACGCGAACAGCCGGCCGCCCAGCATGAGTCGGGTGAGCTTCTCAGACAGCGCGCCCAGCAGCACGAGCGCCGCCACGCCGATCGCGATGCCCGCGGCCGTGAGTCCGTGGCGGAGCTTGCGGCGGCCGAGGTCGCGGAGTGCGTGGCGCAGGATCGACATCCACCGCCGCTTCTAGGAGCCGCCCCTCGGGCCCGCAAGCCTGGTGGACAGACCGGCGCGCGAATGGAAGAGACGCTGCATCGTGCGGATGGTGGGTGCGGTCGTGGGGCTCGTCGCGGCGCTGGCCGGCGCGGCTGCGGCCGAGGACGCGCACGACCCGTGGCGCGGCATCGAGCCTGACGGGCGGATTCCGGCGGTCGAGAAGCCGGTCGAGCATCCCGAGCGCTGGCGCTACATCCCGGAGGGCCGTCTCAAGCCCGGCAACGTGCTGCAGCGCTTTCTCGTCTCGAGCTTCATCGCGCCCTTCGTCTTCAACGACAGCGACGTGGGGTTCGGCGGGGGCATCGCGCTCACCGACATCGACTTCCGCGAGCAGCGCCGGCGCGAGTTCCTCGGGCTCTTCCTCTCCTACAGCAGCGAGGGCCAGCAGGCGTACACCGCGATCTGGCAGCGCTGGCTGCACCACCTCGAGCTGTCCTCGGGGGGCGTGCTGCAGGAAGAGCGCAGCATGCTCCGCGCCGCCGGCGGGTACAGCC
>DATMAZ010000012.1:0-60209 GCA_035559675.1 Candidatus Limnocylindria bacterium | reverse complement strand
GCGACGCCGGCCGCGGAAGGCGAGGGCGGCCGGCGGCCGCTCAACAAGATCCGCCGCACGACGGCGCAGCGCATGGCCGCGGCGAAGCGGGACGTGCCGCACTTCTACGCCTCGACCGACATCGACGTGGAGGCGCTGGTGGGCGTGAAGGACGAGCTGCGCGCCCGGGGCGGCGAGTGGCAGCGGGTGACCGTGACGCATCTCCTGCTGAAGGCGGTGGGGCTCGCGCTCCGCGCCGTGCCCGAAATGAACGCGTCGTGGGCCGACGACGCAGTCGTGCTGCACGAGGCCGTCAACGTGGGGCTCGCCGTCGCAACCGACGACGGCTTGCTGGTTCCCGTGGTGCGCGGCTGCGACACCATCCCGCTCGCCGAGCTGGTCCACCGCGCCCAGGGGCTGGTGGAGCGGGTCCGCTCGCGGCGCATCGCGGGCGACGACC
This sequence comes from Candidatus Limnocylindria bacterium, assembly GCA_035559675.1. GTDB lineage: Bacteria > Desulfobacterota > Binatia > DP-6 > DP-6 > DATMAZ01. Next base: position 59,770 of record DATMAZ010000012.1, on the reverse strand, counting down.
TCGTCGGCGCGACCTTCACGGTGTCCAACCTCGGTATGTATCCGGTGAGCCACTTCGCCGCGGTGGTGAACCCGCCCCACGCCGGCATCCTCGCCGTCGGGGCCATCCGCGCCGTGCCCGTGGTGCGCGGCAAGAAGGTCGTGCCGGGCGAGCTGATGACCGTCACCCTGTCGTGCGATCACCGGGTGGTCGACGGCGTGATCGCGGGCCGCTTCCTCGATGCGCTGAAGTCGCGCCTCGAGGAGCCGCGGACGCTGCTGGATTGAGACCGATGCGACTCGCCGTGAGCCAGCTCGGCGTGCTCGACTACGCCGCTGCGACGGCCCTGCAGGAGCGGCTGGTCGCGGAGCGCATGACCGGCGGGATGGACCGGCTGCTGCTCCTCGAGCATCCGGCGGTCTACACGCTCGGCCGGGGCGCCGATCCGCGTTTTCTCGGGACGGCCGCGGCGGGTGGCATCCCGGTCGTCCGGACGAGCCGCGGCGGGCAGGTCACCTACCACGGGCCCGGTCAGCTCGTGGCCTATCCCATCCTGGACCTGCGCGCGCATCGCCAGGACGTCCGCTGGTACGTCGAGCGCCTGGAGGCCGTCCTGATCGAGGCGCTCGGGCGCTTCGGCGTCCACGGCGAGCGCCGCAGCGGCGCGCCGGGCGTCTGGACCCGGGGCGCCAAGATCGCCTCGATCGGCGTGGCGATCCGGCGCTGGGTGACGTGGCACGGCGTGGCGCTCAACGTGGGCGCCGATCTCTCCGGCTTCGAGCGCATCACGCCATGCGGCATCGAGGGCGTGCGCATGACGTCGCTCGCCCGCGAGGGCGTGGACGCGACGGTGGACGAGGCAGCGGCGGCGGTGCGTGACGCCTTCGTGCGGACCTTCGGGTACGCCGGCTGGATCGCCTGCGACGCGGGGACGCGGCCGGAGAGGCTGGAGGTTAGGGCATGAGCGCGCCCGCCGTCCGCCGGCATCCGCCCTGGCTCAAGGTGCGCGCGCCCGGCGGGCCGGGGTTCGCGGAGACGCGCGGCGTGGTGAGCGCGCTCCGCCTGCACACCGTGTGCGAGGAGGCGCACTGCCCGAACATCGCCGAGTGCTGGGGACACAAGACCGCCACCTTCATGCTGCTCGGGGACACCTGCACCCGGAACTGCGGCTTCTGCGCCGTCACGCACGGGCGCCCGCTCGCCGTCGATGCGGGCGAGCCGGAGCGGGTCGCGGAGGCGGTCGAGCGGCTCGGGCTGCATCACGTGGTCGTGACCTCGGTCAACCGCGATGATCTTCCCGACGGTGGCGCGGGGCACTTCGCCGCCACGGCCCGGGCGGTGCGGGCGCGGGTGCCGGGCTGCCGCATCGAGGTGCTGGTGCCCGATTTCCAGGGCGACCTCGCGGCCGTCGCCACGGTGACGGCTTCCCCGGTCGACGTCTTCAACCACAACATCGAGACGGTGCCGCGCCTCTACCGTCGGGTGCGGCCTGGTGCCCGCTACGAGCGGTCGCTGGCGGTGCTCGCGGCGGCGCTCGACCCGAGCGGGCGGCGGCTCACCAAGGCGGGGCTCATGCTCGGCCTCGGGGAGGAAACCGAAGAGGTGCGGGCCGTGCTCGCCGATCTACGGGCGGTCGGCTGCTCGATCCTGACGCTCGGGCAGTACCTCCGTCCCTCGGCCCGGCACTTGCCGCTCGAGCGCTACGTCACGCCGGAGGAGTTCGACGCTTTGCGTCAAGATGCGCTGGCCATGGGTTTCCGGCACGTCGAATCCGGGCCGCTCGTCCGCAGCTCGTACCATGCCTGGGCTCACCTGAGCTGACGCAAAAAAAGTCGGATTTTTTGCGCGCTCGATCTTGCGTGGCTGCCTGCTTCAGCATACCGTCCTGCAATTTCTGGAGGTTTCGCGATGCTGAAGCTCTACAACTACCCGGACTGCCCCTTCTGCCAGAAGGTGCGGGTCGTGCTCGCCGAGAAGGACCTCGAATACGAGAAGGTGCTGGTCGACCTCCGCAAGCAGGACCAAAAGACCCCTGAGTTCCTGCAGTTGAACCCCTATGGGAAGGTCCCCGTGCTCATGGACGAGGACACGGTGGTCTACGACTCCACCATCATCAACGAGTACCTGGACGAGGAGTACCCCATTCCGGCCCTCATGCCCGAGGATTCGCAGGGGCGCGCCCACGTCCGGCTCCTCGAGGACTACTGCGACAACTCGTTCATCCCCCCGACCACCGTGCTGCTGGCCCAGGCCCTCAAGCCCGAAGGGGAGCGCGACGTGCAGCGCGTCGAGCAGGCCCGGGAAGAGCTGCGCCGCTGCCTCTACCACCTGCGCGAGAAGCTCGACTGCAAGCAGTACCTGGGCGGCAGCCAATTCACGCTGGCCGACGCCGCCTTCGCCCCGCGCATGATCGTGCTGGGGCGCCTGGGCTTCGAGTTCGAGCCGGCGCTGGCGCCGGTTCAGCAGTGGGTCGAGCGCATCCGCGCCCGTCCGAGCGTAGCCAGCCTGGGGCTCTGAGGCGCCGGGAGGCGGGGATGGCACGCAGCTTGCCAGACACCGTCCCGCTGTTTCCGCTCCCGAACGTCGTCCACTTCCCCCGCGTCCTTCTGCCGCTGCATATCTTCGAGCAGCGGTATCGCGCCATGGTGCGGGACGCGCTCGCCGGCCCCCGGCTGATCGGCATGGTGCTGCTGCGGGGCGACTGGCGGGCCGACTATCTCGGCACGCCGCCGATCTTCGAGCATGGCACGGCCGGAGAGATCGTCCGCTCCGAGGAGCTGGTCGACGGGCGCTTCAACATCGTGCTCCGGGGGACGCGGGAGTTTCACATCGTGCGCGAGCTGCGCCGGGGCCTCTACCGCGAGGCCGAGGTGGAGTGGCGGTACGAGGCGACCGATCGCCTCGAGCCCTCGCTGCGGGCGAGGCTGGCGAACCTCGTGCGCGAGTTCGTCCGCCGCCGCCATCCCGGGGCGGCCGACCGCTTCGAGCCGCCGAACGACGACGAGCTATTCGTCAACGCAGTCTCCCAGCAGCTCGAGCTGCCGGTAATCGAGCGCCAGGCGCTGCTGGAGGCGTCTGCCGTCGCCGCGCGCGGACAGCGGCTGGTCGAGGTGCTGGAGTTCCATCTCGAAGCGCTGCGCAGCGGCGCGGTCGTGAGCGCACGCCCGCAGTGAGCGGCGGCGCCCTGGCAGCGGCTGGGGCGCGATGCTAGGGTCCGCAGTCATGGCGGTTCCTGCGCCTCGTCTGACGCTCGCCGAGCGCCTCTACCTGCCCGAGGTGCTGCGCGGCGTCGGGGTCACCACCCGGCATTTCCTTCGCAACCTGACGCTGCACACGCTGCATCTGTTCGGGCTGGCGAAGGACCGGCGTGCCGCGGCCACCACCCAGTATCCGGAAGAGCGCAAGGTTTACTCCGACGGCTACCGCGGAGCCCACCGGCTCACGCTCAAGCCCGACGGCTCCGTCCGCTGCACGGCCTGCTTCCTCTGCGCCACCGCGTGCCCGGCCAAGTGCATTCACATCGAGGCGGGGGAGCATCCCGATCCCGAAATCGAGAAGTACCCGGTGCGCTACGAGATCGACACCTTGCAGTGCATCTACTGCGGCATGTGCGTCGAGGCCTGCCCGTGCGACGCCATCCGCATGGACACCTACGTTCATCCGAAGATCTGGGGCTACGCGCGCGAGGACTTCATCGAGACCAAGCAGGTCTTGATGGCACGGTCGCGGGTGCTGGCCGAGCGGGGGCGCGACGCGCTCATGACCGACATGCTGCGCGAGTACCAGGAGGACGCCGCCGCCGCCGCGGAGGGCCGGTGATTCTGCTGACGCTCTGGCGGCGCGGGCTGCTGCGCCGGCTCGACCGGGAGAAGCTGCGGCAGTTCTTCGGGCTGCGGGCGGACCCGCTGTCGCTCTCCCGTCGCTATCCGCTCTGGCGCACGCTGGGGGTGGTGCGGCTCGCCGTCTCCCCGGCGTATGCGCGCGGCGTGGCGCGCTGGCTCGAGTATCGACTCAACCTCTACGACGGACTGGAAGGCTGACCATGGCGAAGACGTACCAGGAGCTCATGGCGGAGGCGCGAGCCGCCGTCCCGGAGGTGTCCCCCGAGGAAGTGAAAGCGCGGCTCGCCGCCGGCAAGCCGGTGGCACTCCTCGACGTGCGCGAACGCGAAGAGTTCCGCCAGGGCTACATCCCCGGCGCCGTGTCGCTCCCGCGCGGCTTTCTGGAGATGCGGGTCGAGGAGGCCATCCCCGACAAGAACATTCCCGTGATCGCATACTGCCAGGGCGGCACGCGCTCGCTGCTCGCCGGACGGATCCTGAAGGAGCTCGGCTACCGCGACGTGGTCTCCATGCGCGGCGGCTTCGGCGCCTGGAAGAACCAGGGTCTCCCCGTCCAGGAAGACCGCCAGTTCACGGCCGAGCAGCAGATTCGCTACAGCCGCCACTTCCTGCTGCCCGAGGTGGGCGAGGTCGGGCAGGCGAAGCTGCTCGACGCCAAGGTGCTGTGCATCGGCGCGGGCGGCCTCGGCTCGCCGGCGGCGTTCTACCTCGCGGCCGCGGGCGTGGGCACGCTCGGCATGGTCGACATGGACGTGGTCGATCTCTCCAACTTGCAGCGCCAGATCCTGCACACGAACGACCGCATCGGCATGCCGAAGGTCGAGTCGGCCAAGCTCACGCTCCAGGCGCTCAACCCCGACGTGCGCGTCGTCGAATTCCGCGAGCGCCTCACCTCGGAGAACGCGCTCGAGATCTTCCGGCAGTTCGACATCATCGTGAACGGCTGCGACAACTTTCCCACGCGCTACCTCGCCAACGACGCCTGCGTGTTCCTGAACAAGCCGCTGGTCGACGGTGCGATCTGGCAGTTCGAGGGACAGACGACCGTCTTCCATCCGCCGCACGGCCCCTGCTACCGCTGCATGTTCCCGGAGCCGCCGCCGCCGGGCGCCGTGCCGTCGTGCGCCGAGGCGGGCGTGCTCGGTGTGCTGCCCGGCATCGTCGGCTGCTTCCAGGCCCTCGAGGCGATCAAGCTGATCCTCGGCGTGGGCAAGCCGCTCTACGGCCGGCTCATGCACTTCGACACGCTCACGGGCGACGTGCGGATCCTCAAGCTCCGGCGCGACCCCAAGTGCGTCGTGTGCGGCGAGAATCCGACCGTCACGAAGCTGATCGACTACGAAGTGTTCTGCGGCCTCGGCGGGTAGGGCGCGGGTGGCAGGCCCGCCCGCCGTTCAACTCGCCGGCTGCGGCGAGCGCGCCGCGCGCACCAGCGGAGCGCGGAACGCGCCCTGGAACGTCCCCGACGCGGCGTACTTCTCCTCGAAGCGGGTGACGGGGCGCGTACGCGCCGGCACGGCGCGATCCGGCGTGAACCCGGCGGACAGCAGCGAGTTCCGCATCAGCGCGAAGACGTCCGCGAGGTCGGTCGCCACGTAGACGACGCCGCCGGTCACCAGCACGCGCCGGAGCTCCTCGGCGAACGCGGGCGAGAACAGCCGCCGCTTGCCGTGGCGCTTCTTCGGCCAGGGATCGGGAAAGTAGACGTGCACCGCGTGCACGGAGGCGTCCGGTACAAGGTGGCGCAGCACGCAGCGGGCGTCGGCGGCGATCACGCGCACGTTGGCGAGCCCGAGCCGCTCGGCGCGTGCCTGCGCACGCGCCGCGTACCAGCGCTGCGCCTCCACGCCGAAGAAGTTGACGCCGGGATAGGCGCGGGCGAAGGCGATGATGACGTCGCCCCGGCCCGGTCCGATCTCGATCTCGACCGGCCGCGCGTTGCCGAAGACGCTGCGCCAGAGCGGGTGCGACATGCCGTGCGCGCGCGGGCGCCGGACGCCTCAGCCGAAGTGCTCGAGGAGCAGCTGGTTCACGAGCGCTGGCTGCTCCTGCTGGACCCAATGCCCGCTCTCGGGGACGTAGTGCACGCGAAATGGCGCCTGGAACAGCGGCTCCATGCCGTACGTGAGCTCCTTTCGCAGCGCGACGTCCTGCTCGCCCCAGATGAGCAGCGTGGGCGCCGTGATGCGCGGCCAGTCGGCGAGCGTCCGGCGGCTCGGCGGCTCGTTGGTCCAGCCGGCGAGGGTCTTGAGCCACGCCGGCGCGTCGGCCCGCGCCTGCTGGCGGAAGACCGCGCGATAGTAGTTGATGCCGGCGCGCAACGCGCCGGGGCGGCTGGCCGCGTCGCGGAGCACGCGGAGGTCGTCCTCGGTGATGGCGCCCTTCACGACGGTGGAGTCGCGAAACGCCCGGCCGACGGCCGCGGCGTGCCCCAGGGCGAGCAACGTCTCGGGCAGCCAGGGAATCTGGAAGAAGAACATGTACCAGCTCTTGAGGAGCTGGCGCGGGTCGCGCCGCAGCGCCTGTGCGAAGATGGCTGGATGAGGGCAGTTCAGCACGGCGAGCCGGCGCGTGCGCTGCGGCCGCTCCATCGCGAATGTCCAGGCAATGCCGCCGCCCCAGTCGTGTCCCACGATACCGGCCTCGCTGGCGCCGAACGCTTCGATCAGGGCCTCGACGTCGGCCACCAGCTCGCCGAGCTCGTAGGCGCGCACCCCGGGTGGCTTGTCGCTCTCGTTGTAGCCGCGCAGGTCGGGCGCGACCACGCGGAAACGGCTGGCGAGGGCGTCGAGCTGGTGGCGCCAGGAGTACCAGCACTCGGGGAAGCCGTGGAGCAGGACGAGCAGCGGACCGTCGCCGGCGACCGCGCAGTGGAGCGTCAGCCCGCGGACCGAGACGTAGCGGTGTTCGATCGGCACGCCCGACGCCTTGCCTCGGGTGCCGAGGACTGTCAATGCGACGCGAGGAGGACGCACCCATGCAGCTCGAGTTCGTGCAGTACGAGAAGCGCGGCCGGATCGCCTACGTGACGATGAACCGTCCGGCCGTCATGAACGCGCTCCATCCGCCGGCGCACGAGGAGCTCGATCGCGTGTGGAACGACTTCGCGGCCGACCCCGACTGCTGGGTGGCGGTGCTCACCGGTGCGGGCGAGAAGGCGTTCTCGGCCGGCAACGACCTCAAATGGACCGTGCAGCATGGCCTCCCGCGCATGCCGCGCAGCGGCTTTGCCGGGCTCACGGCACGCTTCGACCTGGTGAAGCCCATCATCGCGGCCGTCAACGGCTTCGCGCTCGGCGGCGGCCTCGAAATCGCGCTGGCCTGCGATCTCATCGTGGCGGCCGAGCACGCCACGCTCGGGCTGCCCGAGCCGAAGGTCGGGCTGATGGCCGCCGCCGGCGGCGTGCACCGGCTGCCGCGCCAGATTCCGCTGCGCATAGCCATGGGCATGCTGCTCACGGGTCGCCCGCTCACCGCCGCGGACGCGCTGCGCTACGGGCTCGTGAACGAGGTGGTGCCGGGGCCGGAGCTCATGGCGGCGGCCACGCGCTGGGCCGAGGCCATCGTGGAGTGCTGCCCGCTGTCGGTACAGGCGAGCAAGCAGGCCGCGCTCGGCGGGCTCGGCCTGCCGCTCGAGGAAGCGCTCGGCCACTCGTTTCCGGCCGTGGCGAAGCTGTTCGCCAGCGAGGACGCGAAGGAGGGGCCGCGCGCCTTCGCGGAGAAGCGCCGGCCAGTATGGAAGGGGCGCTAGCCTTCGCTACGCCGTAGGATCAGCTCGCCTTCACACGCGAGACGTATTCGCCGGTCTCGGTGTCGACGCGGATCACTTCGCCTTCCCCGACGAAACTCGGCACCTGGACCACGAGCCCCGTCTCGGTGGTGGCGGGCTTCAGCACGTTGGTGACCGTGGCCCCCTTGAGCCCCGGCGTGGTTTCGACGATGCGGAGGTCTACGGTTTTCGGCAGCTCCACGCCGATCGGCTTCTCCTCGTAGAACTCCACCTGGATGCGGAGGTTCGGCGTGAGATAGTGGATCGCGTCCCCGAGCACCTCGTCGGAGAGCGGGAGCTGCTCGTAGGTCTCCGTGTTCATGAAGTAGTGGAAGCCGTCGCTCGCGTAGAGGTACTCCATCTCGTGCTGCTCGAGGCTCACGCGATCCACGCTGTCCTCGGAGCGGAACCGATATTCGGTCTGCGAGCCCGAGCGCAGGTTGCGCAGCTTCGTCTGCATGTGCCCGCGTTTGTTGCCGGGCGTGATGTGCATGGTGCTCATCACCCGCCAGAGCTCGCCCTCGTGCTGGATGATCATCCCCACACGGAGCTGGGTGGCGGCAATCGGCATGTCGTGGATCTCCTTTCCGGCGCGCGGCGGCTATCGAAACAGCGTCGCTTACCATCCGCGCTACGGCCGGGCAACGCCGTGCGCGGCGGGCGGGACGAGCAGGGCCTGGCGGGCGAGCCGATAGCCGACCCACGACGTCCAGAGCGCCACGGCGAGCGCCAGGTACGCCCCGCCGCGCAGCCGTGTGAGCATGCTGCGGAGCTGCGCGGGCTCGACCGGGAGCCGCCCCTGCTCGGCGCGCACCAGCCGGTGCGCCAGGCCGAAGGACAGGTAGGTGGCCACCATGGTGAGCAGGAACGTGAGCGCGAGCTTCTGCGCGAGCGGCCACAGCAGCAGCACGTAGCCCGGCCCGTAGAGCGCCTTCATGTCCGTGAGGGCGCTCGCCCCGGAGATGATGAGCACGCCCACGGCGCCCACGGAGAGCACGTTGTAGGGACGGAGTTGGCGCACCAGCCGGCGCCGCTGCTCGGCGGGATCCGCCACCCGGCCGACGGCGGCGAGCAGCACGAGCAGCCACAGCGTGGACGCGAGATAGACGACGAGCGCGGCCACGTGGATGCCGTGCAGCAACGGAGACATCGGGCAGCGGCTAGCGGCGCGCCCGCCGCAATGCAAACGCCTTTGACACGCTGGGAGCTGCTCGCTAGAGGTTCGCGTTGGACCATGCCGAAGGCTCTGCCTGTCCCTGCCGCCACGCCGCGCGCGGCCACCTCGAGCGACACCGCGCTGCTCGGCGACGCCGTCGTCGTCACGCGGCTCGATCGGGCGATCGGCTGGGCGCGCAAGTACTCCATCTTCCCGTATCCCTTCGCCACCGCCTGCTGCGCGATGGAGTTCATGTCGCTGTCCATGTCGGCGTACGACATCGACCGCTTCGGCGCCTTGCTGCCCCGCTTCACGCCGCGCCAGGCGGATTTGCTGATGGTGATCGGCACGGTGACCATGCGGCAGGCCCCGATCCTGAAGCGCGTCTACGAGCAGATGGCCGAGCCCAAGTGGGTAATGGCCTTCGGCGCCTGCGCGTCCACGGGTGGGTTCTACGACAACTACGCGACCTTGCCGGGCATCGACCGGATCATCCCCGTGCACGTCTACGTCCCGGGGTGCCCGCCGCGCCCCGAGGCCGTGCTCGACGGGCTCATGGCGCTGCAGCGCCGCATCCAGCGCGAGAAGCCGCTGCTGCGGGCGAACAGCGAGGCCGGCGCGGGCACCGCGTAGGATGGCGGAGCGGCTCCTGCTGCGCTGCCGGGACATCCCGGAGCTGCGGCGCCTCGAGGTCTATCGCCGCCACGGCGGCTACGAAGCCGCGCGCAAGGCGCTCACCCAGCACACGCCCGAAGAGCTGGTGGAGATGGTGAAGGCCTCCAACCTCCGCGGCCGCGGCGGCGCTGGGTTCCCCACCGGCATGAAATGGGGCTTTCTGCCGAAGCAGAGCGAGAAGCCCGTCTACCTCTGCGTCAACGCCGACGAGTCCGAGCCCGGCACCTTCAAGGATCGCGAGATCATCGAGGACGACCCGCACCAGCTCCTCGAAGGCATCCTCATCTCCGCCTACGCCATCAAGTGCCACCTGGCCTACATCTACATCCGCGGCGAGATGGAGCTCGGCTACGAGCGGCTCTGGACGGCGGTGCGCGAAGCGCAGGCCGCGGGCTTGCTCGGCAAGAACATCTTCGGCACGGGCTTCGACCTCGACGTGGTCGTCCATCGCGGCGCCGGCGCCTACATCTGCGGCGAGGAGACCGGCCTCATCGAGTCGCTGGAGGGCAAGCGCGCCTATCCGCGCATCAAGCCGCCCTTTCCGGCCACCCATGGGCTCTTCGGCTGTCCCACCATCGTCAACAACGTCGAGACCCTCGCCTGCGTGCCCCACATCGTGGCGCGCGGCCCCGATTGGTTTCGCTCGATCGGCCCGGAGAAGAGCCCCGGCCCCAAGCTGTTCTGCGTCTCGGGGCACGTGGTGAAGCCCGGCGTCTACGAGCTGCCGATGGGCACGCCGCTGCGCGAGATCATCTACGAGCATGCCGGCGGCATTCCGAACGGGCGGTCGTTGAAGGCGGTCATCCCGGGCGGGGCGTCCATGCCCGTGTTCACGCCGGCCGAGATCGACGTGCCGATGGACATGGACTCCGTGCAGCGCGCCGGCTCGTTTTTGGGCTCGGCCGGCGTAATCGTGATGAACGACACCGTCTGCATGGTCTGGGCGCTGCTCACGCTGCAGCAGTTCTTCCACCACGAGTCGTGCGGCCAGTGCACGCCGTGCCGCGAGGGCACGGGGTGGATGCACACCGTGCTCGAGCGGCTCGAGGCGGGCCACGGCCGCCCGGAGGACATCGACCTGCTGCTCAGCGTCGCCGGCAACATGATGGGAAACACGATCTGCGCGCTGGCCGACGCCGCGGCCATGCCGACGCGCGCCTTCGTCACCAAGTATCGCGACGAGTTCGAAGAGCACGTGCGGCTCGGCCGCTGCCCGCTGCGTGCCCCTGGAGAGAGGCGAGCCCATGCCCACGGTTGAGATCGACGGCCGGCGGGTCGAGGTCGAAGACGGGCTCACCGTGATCCAGGCCGCGGAGCGGCTCGGCATCGAGATCCCGCACTACTGCTGGCACCCGGGACTGTCGATCGCGGGCAACTGCCGGATGTGCCTGGTCGAGATCGAGAAGCAGCCGAAGCTGCAGATCGCCTGCAACACGCGGGTGGTCGACGGCATGGTGGTGCACACGCAGTCGGAGCGCACCAAGGCGGCGCAGCGGGCGGTCCTGGAGTTCCTGCTCGTCAACCACCCGATCGACTGTCCGGTCTGCGACCAGGCGGGCGAGTGCAAGCTGCAGGAATACTACATGGACTACGACCGGCAGCGTAGCCGCGTGGCGCTTGCCGACAAGGTCCGCAAGCGCAAGGCGGTGCCGATCGGCCCGCTGGTGATGCTCGACCAGGAGCGCTGCATCCTCTGCGCCCGCTGCACGCGCTTTCTCGACGAGGTCACCAAGACGCACGAGCTGGCGATCTTCGAGCGCGGTAACCACTGCGAGGTGGCGCTCGCGCCGGGCAAGACCCTCGACAACCCCTACGCGGGCAACGTGATCGACATCTGTCCGGTGGGCGCGCTCACCAGCCGGGACTTTCGCTTCCGCGCCCGCGTCTGGTACCTGGAAGAGACGCCGTCCGTGTGCGGTGCATGCGCCAACGGCTGCAACATCCAGGTGTTCCACCGCGAGGGGCGCATCTACCGCTTCCAGCCCCGGTACAACCCGGCGGTGAACCAGTACTGGATGTGCGATCCGGGACGCCTGTCCTGTCACGAGCTGCAAGGCGAGAGCCGGCTGCTCGAAGTGCTGCGCCGCACCGACGACCACTTCGTCGTGGCCGACTGGCCGGCGGCGCTCGACGCCGCGGCGGCGGCGCTCCGTGAGGCGCCGGCCGAGGCCGTGCGCATCGTCGCTTCGGCGAAGGCGCCCAACGAGGAGCTCTACCTGCTGCGCCGGCTCGGCGCGCGGCTCGGCGCGGCCGTCGGCGGCGTTGCGTGGTCGCCGCCCGACGCCCGCGGCGACGACTTCCTGCTGAAGGCGGACAAGAACCCCAATACGCAGGGCCTGCGGGCGCTCGGCCTGTCGCCCGAGGGCGCACTCGAGCGCGAGGTGGCGGCGCTCGAGTCCGGCCGGGTGCGCGTGCTCGTGCTCCACCGGACCGATCTCGTGGCCTGGGGCGACGCCGCGCGTGTGCGCCGCGCGCTGGAGGCGGTGCCGTACGTCGTGGTGCTGGACACGCACGGCAGCGAGACGGCGGAGTACGCCAGCGTCGTGCTGCCAATCGCCGCCTACACCGAGATTGACGGCACGTTCACGAACCACGCCGGACGGGTGCAGCGTCTCCACCGGGCCGTTGCGCCCCCCGGGGCGGCTCGCCCGGGCTGGCAGGTGCTGGCGGAGCTGCTCGGGCGCTTCGAGGAGGGCCTCGAGCTGCCCAGCGCGGCGCGCGTGTTCGCGGCGATCGCGAGCGAGGCCGCGGCGTTCGCCGGGCTCGACTATGCCCGCCTCGGTGCACACGGTGTGCCGCTCGGAGCGGCGGACCAGGTGGCAGCCGGGTCACGTTGACTTGCCGGACGGCGCCCGCGCATAATCACGACTGAGCGCGTCATGCCGACCACGTTGGAGCAACATCGCGCGGCGCTCGCCGGCCACGCCACCCGGCTACGCCGCTATCTCGCCGGCGAGATCGACGCCGATTCCTGGCGTCCCATCCGCTTGTCCTACGGGCTGTACTACCAGCTCGACCACACGAGCCACATGCAGCGCATCAAGGTGGCGGGCGGCATGCTCACCGCGCCGCAGCTCGAGGCGATCGCCGACGTCGCCGAGCGCTGGGGACGCGGCATCGCCCACGTGACGACCCGGCAGGACATCCAGGTCCATTGGGTGCCCGTCGAGCAGATCATGGACATCTACGACCGTCTGCTCGAGGTCGGCATTACCACCCGCGGCGCCTGCGCCGACACCGTCCGCAACGTGACGGCGTGCCCCTATGCCGGCGTGGCCCCGGACGAGCCGTTCGACGTGGCGCCGTACTGCCTGGCGGTGCACGACTACTTCCTCTTCAACCCCCTGAACCTCACGCTCCCGCGGAAGTTCAAGATCGGGCTCGAGGGCTGCTCCCACGACTGCGCGCAGCTGCCGATCAACGACATCGGCGTCTACGCCAGGCTGCGAGACGGCGAGCGCGGCTTCTCGGTGTGGGCCGGCGGCGGGCTCGGCTCGCAGCCGTTCCTCGCCGTCCCGGTACGCGACTTCATCCCGGCGTCGGAGCTGCTCGTGTGGTGCGAGGCCATCGTGCGCGTGCAGCACCGGCACGGAGAGCGCAAGAACCGCAGCCGCGCCCGCATGAAGTACGTGGTGAAGAAGATGGGCGTCGAGCGCTTCCGCGCCACGATCGAAGCGGAGGTGGCGCGGGTGGACGCCGAACGGGGAGCCGAGCTGCGCCGCGAGGTCCAGCACTGGGTGGAGACGTACGCCGTCCCCGCCGCTGCCGCCCCGCCGGGTAGCCCGGCGCCGGCGCGCCCGGGTTTCGCGGCCTGGCGCCGCACGAACGTGCGGCCGCAGCGCCAGCCGGGATACGTGAGCGTGGTGGTGCAGGTGCCGCTCGGCGACGTCACGGTGGACGAGATGCGCGCCCTGGCGGCACTCACGCGGCGCCGCGGCAACGGCACGCTGCGGACCACCAACGACCAGAACTTCGTGATTCCCTGGATCCCGGAGCAGGCGCTCACCACCGTGCACGCCGAGCTGGAGGACCTCGGGCTCGGCAATGCCGATGCCGGGACCATCACCGACGTGGTCTCCTGCCCGGGCATGGACTATTGCTCGCTCGCCATCACTCGCTCGATGGGCGTGGCGGAGCGCGTGCGCGACCATCTCCTCGCCGACCCTGCCACCCGCAACGGTTTTGCCGCCGAGCTCGGCGCCTTCGGCATCAAGGTGAGCGGCTGCCCCAACTCGTGCGGCCAGCACCACGTGGGCGACATCGGGCTCACCGGGCATTCGGTCACGGACGACGACGGCGTGCAGCGTCCGTACTACTCCATCCTGGTGGGCGGTAGCGTGGGCGAAGGCCGCGGTCGCATCGGCCGGCGTATCGGCCGGTTCGCGGAGGAGGGCGCCCCCAAGGCCATCGTCAACCTGGCGCGCTTCTATGCGAGCGAGCGGCGTCCGGGCGAGCGCTTTCCCGAGTTCATCGATCGGGTCGGCCTCGATCGTGCCGCCGAGGTCGCCAACGCCGCCGTCGAAGGGGTATGACGCCCGACGACGAGGAGGCACGCGCCGCGGCCGTGCCCTTGCCGGCCGACCCGTACTACCAGGGCACGATCACGCGGGTTTACTACGGCAGCGAGAGCGGCGTGCTGCGCAGCGACGCCACCGGACGGGAGTACCGGTTCAAGGCGCCGTTCGTGGAGATCCGGGGACCGATCCCGCGCGTCGGCGGCCTGCGCGAGGGCATGCGCGTCGGCTTCGATCTCTCTCGCCTCTCGAGCGGCACCGTCGTCTCGGTCATCCGCGTCCGGGACTAGGGACCTTCGGCAGGCTTGGCCGCCGGTCCAGGCTCAGAGCGGGAGGCCCGTCTGGTAGAGGACGAGGCGCCCCAGCATCTCGCCGACCATGACGAAGAGGATGGCCACGTAGAAGAGGCCGGTGGCGGCCATCGTTTGCGGGATCTGCAGCGTGCGGTGGATCAGCCACGCGATGGCGAGCGCCGGAACCGGGCCGAGGAGCACGCGGGCGGCGAACAGCGCCCGGTGCTCGGTGAAGAGCGCCGCGGCAGCCTCGGCGGCGGGCCCACCGCTCGCCGAGGCCGAGCCGAGCACCAGGCCGAGCACGACGAGGTGCAGCGCCGTCGTCCACATGAAGAAGCGCAGGAGACGCGCCAGCGGATCGATCGAAAGGCCGAGGTCGATCAGGTACCAGTGCCCGAGCAGCATGCCGGTTGCCACCGCCCCGAGGCTGGCGGCGGCGGTGAGGAACGGCAGCGGGTACACCCAGGTGATGGCGCCCGAGAACGACGGTGGCACGAACGCGCCGGCGCTGACCCAGAGTGCGAGCACGCCGAGCAGTAGGGAGGCGCTGTACAGGCGGGCCCGCAAGAGCGCCCGCTCGCCCCAGAGCAGCGCCACGTAGGCCGTAAAGAGGGCGGCGAACGCGCCCCAGAGCGCCAGCTCCACGCCGGTGCGACCTGCGAGCCCACCCACCTGCCAGTTGAGCACCCCGTAAGCGAGCGCGAAGGCCAGGGCGAAGCCGGCGAAGATGCCGCCGCTCGAGCGGTAGAAGCCGCGGTCGAGGACGCGAAAAGGCGGCACAGCGAGGGCGAGAGCCCCGCCAGCCGCCAGCTGGCCGAATACCAGGAAGAAACACTCGCTGAAGCGCGACACCGGTCGTGCCTATCGTACCCGACCGGTGTCGCGTCAGCAGGTGGGCATTACTCGACGACGATCTCGACGCGCCGGTTCTCGGCCCGGCCCGCCTCGGTGTCGTTGCTCGCCACGGGGTTGCTTTCGCCGAAGGACTCGGTGCGGATGCGGCTCGCGTCGATGCCCTGGGAGACGAGGTAATCCCGCACCGCGTCGGCGCGACGCTGGCCGAGCCGCATGTTGTAGGCCTCGGAGCCGATGGAATCGGTGTAGCCGTTGCACACCACCTTCAGGTCGGGATGCTGCTTGAGCGTCGCCACGGTGTCGGCCAGCCGGGCCTCGCCCTCGGCGGTGAGCCGCGCGCTGTCGAATGCGAAGTGGGCGCCCTTCAGCTCGCCGATCTGGGTGCCCGCCGGTGGAGGAGCTTCCACCGGAGCCGGCTGCGCGACCGGCTCGTCGAGCGGATCGCAGATGACGTGGCCGAGCAGCGCGCCCAGCAGCCCGCCGCCCACGATGCCGCCTGCGATGGCGCCGCCGCGCTCGCCGTCGCTCGCATCATCGTCGAGGTTGTTCACCAGGGCGCCGCCGGTGATGCCGCCGGCCGTGGCGCCGATCACGCCGCCCGCAACCGCACAACTTCCCCACTTGCGCCCGCCGAGGGTGCAGCCGGATGCCAGCACCACCAAGGCGAGCAGGGCCGCCAGGCTCTGCACCTTACGCATACGATCCTCCTCCTCCCCCGAACCGGTCGGGGCTGGCTGCGCGTAACCGAAAGGCCCCGGGGAGTCAAGGTTGGCGGGCGCGGTTTTGCTGACTTGACAGTCTCTTGGACCGCACGTTTAATCCCGGCCCGTTCGACCGAATCCAGCCAATGGCGAGCGCGCGCGGGACACCCGCCGATGCCGCCCGGGAGGTTACTGATGCGAAGCGCGGTGTTGGTTCTGGCTGCCGCGGTGATGGCGTGGGGATGCGGAGCCACGCCCCAGGACGTCGACGAGCTCAAGAAGAACCAGAAGGACATTCTGGCGAAGCTCGAAGCGCTCGCCACCGACGTGAAGGCCGTGGCGTCCCGACCGGCAGCGCCTGCGCGGCCGGACCAGGATCCGAACAAGGTGTACGACATCCCGGTCGGCGACTCGCCGGTAAAGGGTCCGAAGGACGCCAAGGTCAAGATCGTCGAGTTCTCGGACTACCAGTGCCCGTTCTGCTCCCAGGCCGATTCGCTGATCGCGCAGGTGCTGGAGAAGAACCCGGACGTGGCGTTCGTCTACAAGCAGTTCCCGCTCACGTCGATCCATCCCCAGGCCATGGGGGCCTCGAAGGCGGCCCTGGCGGCCGGCAAGCAGGGGAAGTACTGGGAGTATCACGAGCTTCTCTTCAAGAATCAGCGCCAGCTCAGCCCCGAGAAGTTCAAGGAGTTTGCGCAGCAGCTCGGCCTCGACGTGGCGAAGTGGGAACGGGACATGAATTCGAAGGAGGTCGCCGACCAGGTGAGCGCCGAGATGCAGCAGGCCACGGCGGCCGACGTGCGGGGCACCCCGACGATCTTCGTCAACGGCAAGCGCGCCATGAGCCGGACGCCCGAGGCCTTCCAATTGATGATCGACCAGGCGAAGGGGAAGGGCTAAGCTCTTTCTCGAATCGGTTTCCTCTCGCTCCTCGACATACGGGGGCGGCCCTGGGGGCCGCCCCCGCGACTGACGCATGCGCCGGCACATCGCGATCGCCGTGGCGGTGGCCTCGCTGCTCACGGGCTGCTCCACCGTTCCCTACACGAATCGCTCGCAGCTGGTCCTGATCTCCGAGAGCGAGGAGGCCCAGCTCGGTGCGCAGGCCTTCCAGCAGGCGACGAAGGGCAAGCGCATCGTGCGCGGCACCCGCGCCGCCGCGCAGGTAGAGGACGTGGGACGCCGGCTCGCGGCGGTCTCGGGGCAGCGGGATTTCCACTGGCAGTTCGCCCTCTTGGAAGGCAAGGACGTGAACGCCTTCGCGCTGCCGGGTGGTAAGACGGCGGTCTACACAGGGCTTCTGCCCGTGGCGGTCGACACCAACGGCCTCGCCGTGGTCATGGGACACGAGATCGCGCACGCGATCGCGCGTCACGGCGCGGAACGCATGAGCCAGGGCGTGCTGGTGGAGCTCGGAGGTGCGGTGGTGGGCGCGGCCGCCGGGCAGAACGCGGCGCTGGCGATGGCGGCGTACGGTCTCGGCTCGCAGCTCGGCATCATGCTGCCGTTCAGCCGCAGCCACGAATCGGAAGCCGATCGCATCGGACTCATTCTGATGGCGCGTGCAGGCTACGATCCGCGCGGTGCGCTCGCGTTCTGGGATCGCATGGAAGCGCAGCAGCGCGGCGGATCGCCGCCGGAATTTTTGTCGACGCACCCGGGTTACGAGACGCGACGCAAACGCATCAGCGACGCGATGCCAGAAGCGCTGCAATACTACGCAGTTGCGCCGCGTGCTCCGGTGGTGCCGCTCGAGTGACGCGCGCGCGTGCGCATGCACGTCGCGCACGCCACGCAGATCTTCGCTGTGATTTCGCGCGTTTCGCGTGCAGCGCGACGCGCGCGAAAGTTTCTGCTTGCACTCTGCAATTGGCGAGTGTTACATCCGGCGCCCTCAAGCTTTAGCTTTCTAGAGGATGCATAGGGTTGCAGTGACCGGGGGACATTCGAAGTTTGGACCGCAGGCTCATGGTGGAGCGAGGCGGTGGATGACGTGGGGGAAGTTTTCCCCATACCGGGGTGGTGCGGCGCGGTCTCTTCGATGGTTCGACGAACAGTCGGGTCGGCGAGGGAGCGTGGATGGTGGACGCCATCTGGGGCAAGGTGAAGCAGGAGCTACGGGGGCGGTTGGCTCAGCGCCATTACCAGGCGTGGATCGAGCCGGCACGGGCCGTCCGGTGGGTAGACGGCGTGCTCACCGTCGAAGTGGCGAGTCCGTTTGCACGGGAGTTCGTCCGCCGACATCTGAGCAATGAGATCGAGCGTACGCTGACGGCCGTCACGGGTAGCGCCGCGACGGTCGACGTCCTGGTGAACCGCACGCTCGAGGAGCGTGCGCAGGCTGGTCGCCGCGCACGACGCGGCGCGACCACGGAGCGGGCGGAGCGCACGCCCGCGGCCTCGACGCACGGCCATCCGCTGCCGCCCTGCACCTTCGACGGCTTCGTGGTGGGCCAGAGCAACGTCATGGCATACCGGGCCGCCAAGGCGGTGGGGACCGAGCCGGGCGTCCGGTTCAACCCGCTCTTCATCTATGGAGGGGTCGGCCTGGGAAAGACCCACCTGCTTGCGGCGATCGCCAATGCGCTGCTCGCGGCCGGGCGTCCGGTCCGTTACGTCTCGGGCGAGGTTTTCGTCAACGAGATGATCGCGGCGATCCGGCGCGACCGCATGGAGCAGTTCCGCCGGCGCTTCCGGGGCATCGACACGCTGGTGGTCGACGACGTGCAGTTCCTGGCCGACAAGGCCCGCTCGCAGGCCGAGTTCACCGAGACCTTCAATGCGCTGCATCAGAACGGCAAGCAGATCGTCCTGGCCTCTGACCGCGCCCCGGGGGTGATGCCCGGCTTCCAAGGGCCGCTGCGCAATCGCCTCGCGATGGGTCTCACGGTCGACGTGACCGCGCCCGACGCCGATCTGCGCTGCGCGCTCGTGCGCCAGAAGCTCGAAGCGTGGAACATCGTTCCCGACGAGACCGTGGTCGAGCTGCTCACCGGACATTGGTGGGACAACGTTCGCGAGCTCGAAGGGCTGGTGACGCGGGTGTCGGCCTATGCGGCGCTCACGGGCAAGCCGGTCGGCCGGCCGCTGGTGGAGGAGGCACTCGGAATCTCGGCGCGCCGCCCGCCGCTAAGGAGCACGCTCGAGAACGTCGCCCGGCTGGTCTGCGAGCAGTTCGGGGTGAGCCGCGAGGACATGGCGTCGGCTCGGCGGACGGCGCGCGTCGCGCTCTCCCGGCAGGTGGCGATGTATCTCTGCCGGCAGCATACCGATCGGTCGCTGGCGGCCATCGGCGAGGCGTTCGGCGGCCGTGACCACACCACCGTCGTCCACTCGGTGGCGGTGGTGGAGCGGCGGCTCAGGGAAGACGACCGGCTGCGCGAGGCGGTGCGATCGGTACAAGAACGACTCACACGTCCACAGTGAGGCGGGGTGGGGTCGGTATCGGTGCCATGGACGGCACTACCGGGGCGCCTGCGGCGTCGAAAGACGCCGCAGGCGTCGGTTACCGGCTGACCGCGAACCCGTGGTCTCGGCAGGCGCGCTCGAGCGCCTGAAGATACGACGCGGGGTCGGCGATCCACTCGTCGAGCGGCTCGTCGGCCGCTGCGAGCGCCACCGTGAACGACAGCCGTAACGCGGCGCCGGGGACGAGAAGCCGGCCGTCTGCAAGGTGCAGCACCGGACGCGGAAGCAGCGCGCCGTCGATGCGGAGCGCGAGCGGCGCGCCGGGCGGCCTGCCGGCGCCGAGCAACACGGCCGGCAGCGCGGCGTCCGTCCCGGGGCTAAGATCATCTCCCGTTCCGGGGATCCCGGTCGTTGCGATGGTGCGCAGCTCTGCGACGAGCTCCGCCGGGGTGAGCGGCCGGCCACGGCGCTGCCACACGGGCTCCCAGAAGGCTGCGACCGGGGGCAGGCCCGTGCGCACGCCGGCGAAGATTTCGGGCAGCACTGTCGCGAGCGCGGCGAGATCGCCCGCGGCGTGGAGCGCGACGGCTCGCTGATAGGTGGCGTCGCTCTTGCGCCGCTCGATCAGCTGGCGGATGCCGGCGTTGATCGCGGTCGCGGCGTCGAGCAACTCGCGTGCCGCGTCTTCGTCGAGTGCCTCGTGCCGCGAGAGGCGGCGCGCGCGGTCGCCGACCGCGAGCAGATCCCGCCGCAGGTTCGCCAGTGCCGACGGGTCTTCGTGGCGGTACTTCTCGGCCCAGACCAGCAGCGTGCCGCCGCTGGTGAGCGCGGCCTCGAGCTGGGCGGCGACGTCGACCATCCGTCGTTCTTACATCCCGGGCGGGGCTTTGCTAAGAAGCCGGCATGCCGGTGCGAGCTCGAGCACGGCGCGTGCCCGTGCGCGAGGTGCTGGGGACGGCCCTCGACCTCGAGCGCAGGGTTATGGAGCTGTACGTGGCGCTGCTCCAGGCCTTCCCCCGCCCGGAAGAGGTTCGCAACTTCTGGTTCGGGATGGCACGTCACGAGGCGGGGCACTGTGGGGCGCTCATGCTGGTCGAGGCCATCATCAAGGCCGACCCCGAGCGCGAAGCGGGCGCCAAGGTGTGGCTCGAGGAAACCGTGGTCACCCGGCTCCGCGCGCTGCTCGGCGCCTACCTCCAGGAGATCCGCCAGGGGGGCGTCACGCTCGAGCGCGCGCTCGAGATGGCGGTCGACCTCGAGGGCTCCGAGCTGGAGGACCTGGTGGTCGATCTCCTCGGGGTGGTGCGCAGCGAGCGCTGGCGCGACCGGGCGGTGCAGATGATGATCCACGACATGGGCGACCTGGCGTACATGGTGGAGCGGTACACCAAGAACGAGGCGCTGCTGGCTCGGGCCGACGCCCTCATCGAGCAGCGGCGCGGCGGCCTCGGCAAGCTCAAGCCGCGGGCGCGTGCCGCGAGAAGCTGAAGTGGCGTCCCGCCGGCCGCGGGCGGGCAACGGTCCTGGCTCGCTCACCGTGCCGGCGTACCTGGCGGCGGTCCGCTCGATCCACGGGCTGCGCACGGGCGAGATGGCACGGGCGCTGCGGGTGAGCCCGTCGGTGCTCCGCCGCTGGGCCCGGGGGACGCTGGTTCCGCCGTGGAGGCGGGTGCGGCGCATGACGGAGCTGTGGGGCGGTAGCGCCGAGCTGCTCGGGCTCGGGGCGGCCTTGCAGCGCTACAGCCGCGAGAGCGGGGTCACGCTGGAGGAGGCGGTGCGCATGATCCGCTCCGGGCAGCGCAACGCCCCCGAACGCCGGCGCGCCGCGCCGGAACGCGACCGCCGGCAGCTCTCGTTCCCCATCGTTCGCTGACCCGCTTGCGTCGCCGGCGGCGCTGCGTCTAATGCGTCGCTCGCATGTCGGACGCCGCGGGCGAAGGGCGCGGGCTCGCCACCTCGTGCATGGTGGAGACGGCCGAGGGGCCGGTCGCGATGCACGAGACGCCGAAGAAGGGGTTCGCGGTGCTGACGAGGTTCGACGGCGGGGGCCTCGGGTTCCGGCAGCTCCTGAAGGTCGAGCAGCGCGACGACGTCCCGTTGGTTCGGGTGGTGCTGGACAACGGCCACTCGGTGCTGGCCGCCCACGGCCATCCCTTCTACCGCGCCGGCATGACGCCCGTGGCGGCGGCGGCGCTAACGCCCGGTGACGCCCTCGAGACCGCCTTCCACTATCCGGAGGGCTATCACCCGGCGACCGAGCGGCGCGACCCGTCGGCCTGGGGGATCCACGTCGTGCGTGTCGAGCCGGCGGGCCATGGCAGTGTGATGTTCGGCACCGTGCGTGACACGCATCGCATGTTCGTTACGGCGGGCGTGCTTTGCGGCGAGTGAGCCGGCTCGACGCACTCGAGTGCCGGGTCGTCGCCTGCCGCCGCTGCCCCCGCCTGGTGGCGCACCGCGAGGCCGTGGCGCGTGACAAGGTCGCGCGCTTCCGCGATTGCGAGTACTGGGGCCGGCCCGTGCCGGGCTTTGGCGACCCGCGCGCGCGTGTGCTGGTGGTCGGGCTCGCCCCCGCCGCGCACGGCGGCAATCGTACCGGTCGCATGTTCACGGGCGACGAGAGCGGACGCTGGCTCTACCGGGCGCTCTACCACGCGGGCTTCGCCAACCAGGCAGCCTCGGAGCACCGCGGCGACGGACTTCGCCTGCGGGACGCATACGTCACGGCGGTCGCCCGCTGCGCCCCGCCGGGCAACCGCCCGACGCCGGGGGAGATCGCGGCCTGCCGGCCCTATCTGGTGGAAGAGCTGCGCCTGCTGCGCCGCGTACGCGTCGTTGTGGCGCTCGGGCAGATCGCGCACACGGGGTTCCTGGCGGCGTACCAGGCCGCGGGGCGTGCGCGGCCGCGCCCGCTGCCGCGCTTCGCGCACGGCGCCGTGCACCGGCTCCCCGACGGCATCGTGCTGGTCTGCTCCTATCACCCGAGCCAGCAGAACACGTTTACGCGCCGGCTCACCCGTCCGATGCTCGACCGCGTCTTCCGTGCCGCCCGCCGCTTTGCGGGCGCCGCGCCGACGCGCTAAGCCGGGCTGCCGAGTCGCCCCTGTAGCTCAGGTGGATAGAGCACCGGATTCCTAATCCGGGGGTCGTGCGTTCGAATCGCGCCAGGGGCATTGGGGCCCACGCGGCCGGGACCCGGCCGCTCAAGTCGTGGGCCGTCGTGGCCGATACCCTCAGCGAGCGGTTCTGGCTTGGCCGGGGGCCGTGCATCGATGCGCGGGGACGACAACGGGACGGAGGCGGGCCTCGAGGCCCTGAAACCGGTGGACGGCGCCGACCTGGAGAGCCTGCGCGCTGCCTACCGCGCCGAGCAGGATCGGTTGCTGGCGCAGCGCATTCCGATCACCGCCGCCATCTACCTCGTCATGGTCGGCAGCGCGATCGGCGTCGAATGGAGCCTTTTCCCGGAACGCCGAGTGACGGCGGGGGTGTTCTACGGCATTCACGTCGGTGTGTCGGTATTTTGGCTGCTGCTCGCCTGGTGGCGGCCAGCCCGGCTCCGGTTGCCGACCGTGGCGGCCGGCCTGGCGTCCTGCTGGAGCCTCGTGCTGACCGCTTACATGCTGTTCGTCGGCGGCAACCCCGAACGCCTGGCGAGCGGCCACATCTGTCTCCTCTACGGGGTCTTCTTCCTGCTGCCGTGGCGGACGAGGGACCAGCTTCTGGTCGGGCTGGTCTCGGTGCTCGGCTCGGTGGCGGCCGGCATCGGAGGCGACAGCTCCGAGCAATTCGCCTACGCTGTGGTGGTCGATCTCACCGCGCTGGTCACGTCGGTCGGCGGCGTCGTCTACCTCGACCGCTACCGGTTCTGCGGCTTTGTGCGCCAGGCCCAGCTCGTGCGCGCCTCGCGCGAGAAGCAGGAGGAAGCCGAGATCGCGGCGGCGCTGCTCAAGGTTTCCGAGGCGCTGAGCCAGCACGTGAACGAGCTCGATCCGCTGGCGCATCTCACGCGCGTGGCTGTGCAAACGGTCGGCTGCGACTGGGCGACCACCTTCCACCTCGACCCTCGCGACAACGTCTACCGGCTGGCGGGCGTCTTTGGCGAGCCGCCCGGCGTACGGGAGGAGATCGAGGCCGCCGAGTTCGATGCGCGCAACCTGCCGCTCGTGCGGCACATCGAGGCGGGGCTCATCGTGGAGATCGCCGATGCCGACCAGCAGGACCCCGAGATGGTCTCGCCGCGTCTGCTCGCGCGTTGGCGCGTCGCCTCCGAGCTCGTCGCACCTATCACGATGGCCGGCCGTGTGGTCGGCGCGCTCTGCCTCGCCTACACGCAGCGCCGCGGCCCGTTCTCGGCGCGCGAGCGGCGGCTGGCGCAGGGCATCGTGCACGCCACCGCACTGGCGCTCGCCAACTCCTCGCTGATCAACGATCTGCGCGCGGCGAACAAGCTGCGCTCGGAGTTCGTCTCGACGATGTCGCATGAGCTGCGCACGCCGCTTAACATCATACTCGGCTTCGCCGAGATGGCGCAGGACGAGAGCATTCCGGAGGCGGAGCGACGAAAGCTGCTGCGCGGTGTGCAGGATTCGGGGCGCGAGCTGCTGCGGCTGATCGAGGACACGCTCGCCATGGGCCGCATCGAATCGGGACACGACGCGGTCGAGCTCGAGCGCGTGCAGGCGTCGGCGCTATGGGAGCAGCTGCGCCGCGAGTGTGCCATCCTGCCCCGCAAGCCAAACGTCGCCTTCGAGTGGCAGCCGCTGCTGGGCGACGCCACGCTGGTGACCGATCCGCGCAAGCTCATCATCGTGATGCGCAACCTCGTCCACAACGCGCTCAAGTTCACGGAGGAGGGCTGGGTGCAGGTCCAGCTCGCGCTGGAGAGCGCCGCGCTCGTGCTGAACGTCACCGACACCGGCATCGGCATCGACCCGCGCGACCACACCGCGGTGTTCGAGATGTTTCGGCAGGGCGACGGCTCGGACACGCGCCGGTTCGGAGGCACGGGGCTCGGCCTCCACATCGTGCGGCGCTTCGTCGAGCAGCTCGGCGGCACGGTGACGCTGCACAGCGTCCCGGGCGTGGGAAGCCGCTTTTCGGTGACGCTGCCCTTCGAACGCCCGCCGCGCGTCGTGTCGCAGGCAGCCTGAGCGCGCACGGCGCGCTCGGCGTCGGGGAGGGTGGGGCGCGACCCGGACGGGCCGCGCCCCGAGCCCGCCGGTCCCATTTGGAGGGGGACTCCTTAGCCGGGACCTGTTGAGCAACGCGCGTGCCGTGCCGTGCGCACGTGCGCACGCTGGCAGATTGCGGGCGTCCTGCCGTACCTGCGGCGGCGCCTGCTGCCCACATGAGCACGCGTGGCGAGAAGGCGGGCACTTGCACGCCGGCGGCGATCGGATCACTTAGGACGCCGAGCATGCGGTGCCGGCGGATCGGAGCGCTCGCGTTGGTCGCCGTGACGGCGGCGGGCTGCATGCGGCTGCGGGGGCCGGCGGTCGGCACGCCGCAGGTGGTGTTCGACGAGGCCACCTTCGCCGCCCGGCCGGCGACGGCCTTTCGCGTGGAGCTGGACGACGCTGGGAAGCCCGTCACCACGGTCGTCGGTAGGCCGAAGACGTGGACGATCCGCAAGGAGGACACGCTGCTCGACGTGGCACGGTACTTCGGCCTCGGCTACGGCGAGATCACGCAGGCGAACCCGCAGCTGGATCCGTGGGTGCCCACGCCCGGCGCGCTGGCGGTCGTGCCCACGCAGTGGACGCTGCCGTGCTGCACGTACAAGGGCCTGGTCGTCAACGTCGCGGAGATGCGGCTGTTCTACTACCGCCGCGAGCCGGATCGCCCGCGCGAGCTCTGGGTGTTCACCGCGCCGGTGGGGGTCGGCGAGCCGGAGCATCCGACGCCGCGAGGCGTCTACACCGTGCGCGCCAAGACCGAGAACCCGATGTGGGTCATCCCGGAGTCGATCCGCCGCGAGCACATCCGCGAGCGCGGTGACCACCGCCGCGCCATTCCGGGCGGTCACGAGGACAACCCGCTCGGCAAGTATCGGCTGGCGCTCAGCAGGCCGCCGTACGCCATTCACGGCACGAACATTCCCTGGGGGCCGGGCATGGCGGTGAGCCACGGCTGCATTCGCCTCTATCCCGAGGACATCGAGCGGCTCTACCCGCTGGTGCCGGTCGGGACACGGGTCGAGCTCACCTACCAGCCGGTGCGCATCGGGCGGCGCGGCGCGTCGTTCTTCGTGCAGACCTCGCCGGACGTCTATCGGCGTACGAAATCGCTCGCCGACGAGGCCGTCCGCGTGGCGGCGCGTCATCCCGAGCTGCGCGGCGTCGACCGTAAGCTGATCCGGGCAGCGGCCGAGCGCTCACAGGGCCTTCCAGTGGCGCTCTCCGCGCCCGCCCTGGCCGACGGCGGCATCGCCGACGGCGATGCCCGGGATGCTCGGCAGGCTCGCGCCGACCGCTGAGCCGCGTTAAAAGCGAGCTCGGATGGCCGACCTGGTGATTCGCGGCGCGCGCGTCTGCGACGGGGGCGGCGCGCCCGCCCGCGAGGCCGACGTCGCCGTGGCGGACGGCCGCATCGTCGAGTGCGGCGCCGTCCGCGCCCGCGGAACCGACGAGGTGGATGCCGGCGGGCTCGTGTGTGCCCCCGGCTTCATCGACGTGCACACCCACTACGACTGCCAGCTCTTCTGGGACACCGAGGCGTCGCCGTCGCCCTGGCACGGTGTCACCACCGTGGTGATGGGGAACTGCGGGCTCACGCTGGCGCCGTGTCGGGAGGAGCATCGCGACACGCTGCTGCGGCTCCTCGCCTTCGTCGAGGGCATGCCGCTCGAGACGCTTCGCGCGGCGATCCCGTGGGAGTGGCGCACCTTTCCCGAGTACCTGGCGGCGCTCGAGCGCCGCGGGGCCGCGGTGAACGTCGGCGTCTTCGTCGGGCACTCGGCGGTGCGCCTGGAGGTGCTCGGTGCCGCCGCGGTGGAGCGCGCCGCCACGCCCGAGGAGCGCGCCGCCATGGCGGCCGTGGTGCGCGACGCCGTGCGTGCCGGCGCGCTCGGCTGGTCGACGTCGCGCAGCCCGACCCACTTCTTCGCCGACGACGGCAAGCCGGCGCCGAGCCGGCTCGCCGACGAGGCGGAGCTGCTGGCGCTCGCCGGCGCCCTTGCCGAGTTCGATCGCGGCGTCATCGAGGTCGCGCCGCAGAGCACGCTCGGCGGCACCGCCGACAAGGTGGCGGAGCAGGCGGTGTTCGCGGCATGGGCGCGGGCGAGCGGCAAGACGGTCTCGTGGGCGCCGCTGTTCGAGAGCCCGTTTCACGCCGGCGCGACGGAGCGCTGCCTCGCCGACGCGGCTGCCTACCAGCAGGCGGGCGTGATGGTCGTGCCCCAGGTCGGCTGCCGGCCGCTCGAGCTGCGCTTCGACTTCGCGCGGGCGGGCTTCGGCCTCGACAACAATCCGTTCTGGCGCCCGATCCTGCAGGAGCCGCTCGCAGACCGCCGCCGCCGCTTCGCCGACCCGGCGTTTCGTCAGGCGCTCGCTACCGCGCCCCACGGCTTCGTGGCGTACCTCGCGCCGGGCTGGGAGCGGCTCGTGCTGCGGGTCGCCGCGAGCGACGCCACGCGCCCGTTGCAGGACCAGAGCGTCGCCCAGGTCGCCGCCGAGCGCGGCTGCGAGCCGGTGGACGCGTTCTGCGACCTCGTGCTGGCGGACGATCTCGCGGGCCAGTGGGGCGCGCTCGTGATGAACTTCGACGAGGAGAAGGTGGAACGGCTGCTGCGGCACCCGGCGGCGGTGGTGGCGCTCTCGGATGCCGGGGCGCACCTCGATACGCTCTGCGACCAGGGGTTCACCACGTATCTGCTCGGGCACTGGGTACGCGAGCGCCGGCGGCTCACGCTCGAGGAGGCGGTTCGGCTGGTGAGCGCCGTTCCCGCCGAGCGGTACGGGCTCCGCGGCCGCGGGCGCATCGCCGCCGGCTACGTGGCCGACCTGGTGCTGTTCGACCCGCAGCGCGTCGGCACGCGACCGACCGAGGTAGTGCGCGACCTCCCGCAGCGCAAGCCCCGGCTCCTGCAGCGCGCCACCGGTGTCGAGTGGGTGTTCGTCGGCGGCGAACCCGTGGTGGCCCGCGGTACGCCCACCGGCCGACGGCCCGGGCGCGTGCTGCGGGGTGGCGTCTAGCGGAGGCCGCAGCGCCGGCCGTCGGGGTCGTCGATCACGAACAGCCAGCGGCCGTCAGCCTGACGGCGCACCACCTCGACAGCGCAACCTCGCAGCACGACCGTCTTGCCTGCGGCGTCCACCGCGGTGCCGTGCCAGTCGTTGTAGAGGACCGCGAGGTTCTCGCCGCCGCGCCACACGGTCTTCACGTCCATCACGACGCGGGGCTTCGCGTGGAGGATACCGGCCAGCTCGGCACGGATGGCGGCATGGCCGGTGGCCGGCGCGCCGTCCGAGCGAATGAGCGTGGCGCCGCCCTCGTAGAGTGCCAGCAGGCCGTCGAGGTCGCCGGCGTTCATGCGTGCGCCGAACAGGCGGTCCACGTCCTCGGGCGTGCTCGCGGTGCCGGGAGGCGCCACTGTGGGGCGGGGCGCACGGTGCGCGCACGCCGAGGCGAGGAGCGCAACGAAAACGACGCTCGCAACCGCCCGCATCTCAGTACACCCCCGGCGCGAGCTTGGAGTGGTCCCAGCTCGAGATCCGCTCGGGCACGACGCGCAGGACGACGCGCTTGGCGGCCTGACCGGCCATTGCCTGGCGCACGCCCTGGCCGCTCGTGCCGTGATACTTCTGGCTGATGCGCTCGAGGACGTCGAGCACGTGCTCCTTGCCGTCCTCGATCGTGGCGCGGCCGCGGATCAGCAGGCCCTTCAGCTTCGCGTACTCGCGCCCGCTCTCGATCAGCAGCGCGCAGCGGGGATCGCGCTCGATGTTCTTCACCTTCTGCGACTTGCGGAAGGTGGTCATCACCACGGCCCCGTCGGCGGGGTCGACCGCGTACCACATGGCGACCGAGTGCGGGTAGCCGCGCCGGTCGATGGTGGTGAGGATGATGGTGTGCGAGCTCTCGAGGTACTCGCGCTGCTCGGCGGGGGTGAGGGCGATCTGGTCGCGCCGGGAGGGCATGGTGCGAGCCGCTTAGCCCGCATGCGGCGCGGCCGCAACGTCTCGCTCGACGGCCGGGGGAGACCATTCGCTTCGGTCCTTGGCCGCGGGGCGCCTCGGAGTGGCCGTTTCCGTTTGCGGTGCCGGGGCGCGTGAGGCGGCGGAGCGTCGAGCCCAAGACTGCTTTTTGCTGGCCGTTCACGGACATAACGGGGTTAGACCGCGGCCGCGTGGAGCCCCGGCACGTCCGGGTGCCCATCTCCGGGGCGCAGTTCCTCGAGCAGGTACGCGGCTATGCCGACGACGCGGGCCTCGTTCGGGTGGACCATCCGGCGCTCGCCCACAAGCTCCAGGAGATCCTCCACGTCTATCCGCACGCGTGCACGCTCGTCGTGCTGATCGGCGAAGAGAACAAGGCGGCCATGCAGTCGCGCTACCTGCCGAGTGCCAACCACGAGCTCTACGCGTGCGAGGAGCGCCTGTTCGCGTGGGGGCACCGCACGGTGAAGCTGGTGGAGTCGCTGGGCGGCGCCGGCCTCACCACCACGATCGGCTGGCCGCAGGAGGTTTCGCAGCGCTGGGCGGACACGATCTGGCCGCTCTCCCACCAGCTCGCGGCGCAGGCGGCGGGGCCCGGCGTGATCGGCACGAGCCGCAACTTCCTGCACCGGCGCGTCGGCGCCTACTGCCTCATCGACACGGTGCTCACCAACCTCGAGTTCGAGGACGAAGCGTACGGCACGCCCGATGCGTGGAATCCGTGCCTCGAGTGCAACCTCTGCGTGGCGTCGTGCCCGACGGCGGCCATCAAGGCCGACGGCGACTTCGACTTTTTCGCCTGCTACGACCACACCTATCGCGACTCGATCCCCGGCTTTCTCGATCTCGTGCGCGATCTCGGGGAGGCCAGGCCGCGACCTTCGCCCGGCGCTGGACCGACGCCGAGATCGCGGCGCTCTAACAGTCGATGGCGTTCAAGGTCGAGTACCGCTGCTTCAACTGCGTGGCCGCGTGCCCGGCCGAGATCCACGACGCCTTCCACGCCGACACCGCGGCGCGCCGGGACCACCTCCGGAACACGCTGCAGCCGCTCACGCACACCCGATCTCTTCGGATCGAAGCAGGGGCTGCTGCGGGCGGTCGGCGACGCGTATGGCGCCGGGCTCGTCGGCGCGGCGTTCGGCGACGGGCCGATCGAGATCCACCCGGGGCCGGCGGTGACCGCCATGGTGGAGCGCATCTTTCGCTACGTCGCCGAGAGCGGCGGGCCGCTGGTCGCGTTCCTGCTGAGCAACGATCCCGACGAGGGTGCGCCGGCGCAGGCCGCCAATCGCGAGCGCATGCTGGCGGCGATCGAGGACGGGCTCCGGCGTGCGGTGCGGGCCGGGCGGGTGAGTCTGCGCGACACCCGCGTCGCCGCCGAGCTGCAGGTCGGACTGGTCGAGAGCGCACTGCGGGACTGCTTTCTGCGTGCGGGCGGGAAGCGGCAGGGCACGTACGTGCAGGAAGTCGCGCGCGCGCTGACCGCCTACCTGCAGAGCTCGTGCCGCGGCGCGGCTGCGTTGCCTTCGCTGGCAGCGCGCGATAAGCGGCAGGCCGGATGCGGCGGCAAATCCATCGCGGGCGCGTCGTCGATCTCGGCCTCGAGCGCGTGCGGCTGCCGACCGGCGTCGAAGTCGAGCTGGAGGTCGTGCGTCACGCCGGGGCCGCGGGCGTGGTGGCGCTCGACGAGCAGTCGCGCGTCGTGCTCATCCGGCAGTTCCGGCACGCCGCCGGCGGCTACCTGTGGGAGATGCCCGCCGGGGTGCTCCACCCGGGCGAGGCGCCGGAGGTGTGCGCGCGGCGGGAGCTGGCCGAAGAGGTCGGGCTCACCGCGGGGCGGCTCGAGCTGCTGCTCACGATGCTGCCCACGCCGGGGTACAGCGACGAGCGCATCCATCTCTTTCTTGGGCGCGAGCTCGGCCCCGCCACGCAGGCGCGCGACCACGACGAGGTGATCGAGCGGGTCGAGCGCGTGCCGCTCGGTGACGCCGTGGCCATGGTCCGGCGGGGCGAGGTGCCCGACGGCAAGACGGCGCTGGCGCTGCTGCTGGCCGCCGAGGCCCTGAGAGCAGGATGAAGGTCGGCCTCGCAGGATTCCCCGGGGCGGGAAAGAGCACGGTCTTCGCGGCGTTGACGGGACTGCCGCCCGCGGCTCTCGGCGAGCGGCGCACGCAGATCGGCACGATCAAGGTCCCCGACGAGCGGGTAGACGCGCTGGCCGAGATCTACAAGCCGCGCAAGGTGACGTACGCGGAGACCACCTTCCTCGACTGTTCCCCCGCCAAGGACGCCCAGAAGCGCGGCGTGCTCGACGAGGAGGCCGTCACGGCGCTCCGCGACGCCGACGCGCTGGTGGAGGTCGTCCGCGGCTTTCCGGATATCGGCGGCGCGCCGCCGCGCCCGCTCGAGGATCTCGAAGCCTTCGACACGGAGCTGGTGCTCGCCGATCTGGCGCAGGTCGAGCGCAAGCTCGAGCGCGCGCGCAAGGAGAAGGGGAAGGAGCGGGAGATCGCGCTGTTCGAGAAGCTCGCCCGGCATCTGGAGGCCGGCAAGCCGCTGCGCATCCTGGATTTCGGCGCGGAGGAGCGTAGCCAGCTCGCCGGCTTCGCCTTTCTCTCGCTGCGGCCGCTGCTGGTCGTGCTGAACGTGAGCGAGGATCGGGTGGCGGCGCCCGCGCCCCCGGAGTTCGTCGCCAAGGCGAAAGAGGCGGGCGCCGACACGCTCGTGCTCTCGGCGCGGGTGGAGGCGGAGGTGGCCGAGCTCGATGCCGCCGACCGGCCTGCGTTTCTCCGCGACCTTGGCCTCGAGGCGGCGGCGCGCGACCGCTTCGTGCGGGCGAGCTACGCGCTGCTCGATTTGATCTCGTTCCTCACGGCCGGCGAGGACGAATGCCGCGCCTGGCCCATCCGGCGCGGCACCACCGCGCGCAAGGCCGCCGGCCGCATCCACAGCGACATCGAACGCGGCTTCATCCGCGCCGAGGTGATCGCCTTCGCCGACTTCATCGAGCTCAAGAGCGAGGCGCGCTGCCGCGAGGCAGGGAAGCTGCGGCTCGAGGGCAAGGACTACGTCGTGCAGGACGGCGACATCATCCACTTCCGCTTCGCCGTTTGACCGGTTCGGCGCCTGCGCGATAGCGTCGGCCGTGGCGCTCGACGAAGCGGCGGAGAAACGCGGCGAGCCGCGGCATGCCGTCCCAGTCGAGTCCGAGCGCACGACCGCGGGCGAAGCACTCGTCGACGTCGAGGTCGCGCTCGGTGGCGAGCAGCGCCAGGCCGAAGGTGCCGGCGCGCCGGCCGCTCGTGCAGTGGAGGAACACGGGCGCCGGCGAGGCGGCGACGGCGTCGCGGACCGCGTAGGCGAGGCCGTCGCCGAGCAGCTGCGGCTCGACCGGCACCTGCCGGTAGGCCAGCCCTACGCGCTCCGCCAGCGCACGCTCCTCCCAGGCGGGCAGCCCACGCGGGTGCGGCTCGCCGTCGCTGCGGAGGTCGACGAGGGATCGCACGCCGGCCGTGGGCAGGCGCGCGAGACCGTCGGCCGTCGGGGCATCGCCGACGGCGATCGCGTCGGTCAACCAGTGCATCGTCATGTCGTCCTCCGTCCGTGCGTCACCAGCGGTCCAGCGGCAGCTTGAGATAGCGCGTGCCGTTCGCCTCCGGCTCGGGCAGCTCGCCCGCTCGGATGTTCACCTGCAGCGAGGGCAGGATGAGCGCCGGCATCACCAGCTCGGCGTCCCGCCGGGTGCGAAACGCGACGAAGTCGGCCTTGCTGGTTTGGGCGTTCAGCTGCACGTTCGACGCCTTCTGCTCGGCCACGGTGCTCTCGGGCCGCGGCGGACGGCCGCCGGGACGGTAGTCGTGGCAGACGAAGAGCCTCGTGTCGTCGGGAAGCGCGTAGAGGCGCTGGATCGAGTCGTACAGCAGGGCGGCGGACCCGGCGGGGAAGTCGCAGCGCGCGGTGCCGTAGTCCGGGGTGAACAGCGTGTCGCCGAGAAAGACGGCATCGCCGATGCGCCACGACATGTGGGCCGGCGTGTGCCCGGGGGTGTGCATCGCCTGGATGCGCAGCGGGCCCGCCGCGAGCGTGTCGCCCTCGTCGAGCAACACGTCGAACTGGCTACCGTCCACGGGAAACGTGGCGGGGAGCGCGTAGAGATCGCGGAAGATCGCCTGGACCTCGCCGACCCGGCTTCCCGTCACCGTGCGCGCGCCGTAGCGCGCCTTCCAGAACGGCAAGCCGCTCAGGTGGTCGGCGTGGGCGTGCGTGTCGATGACGTAGGCGATGCGCAGCCGCTGCGCATCGACGAAGCGGGCGACAGCCTCGGCGGACGCCCAGGACGTGCGGCCGCTGTGGAGGTCGAAGTCGCGCACCGGGTCGATCACGACGCCCACCCGCTCGGCGGCGTCGAAAACGACGTACGTCAGCGTGGAGCTGGTGGGCTCGAAGAAGGGCTCGATCCTCATGGCTGCTTTCCTCCCCCTCCGAGCAGGTGCCATGCCAGCGGCGCCCCCGGGCGATTGGTCGGTGGATATTGCCGATCGGGCCGTCCCGTTGCCAGAGCTGGGAACGTTTCGTCCACCCGTGTCGCAACATGGGGGCTGGCCCGAGGCCCCGCGTTGACACACGAAGCAGCGGCTCGTTAAGTGGCGCCCTCCATGCCCCGTGCCCCCACGTTCAAGGAGATGATGAACGAGGTGGTGGCCTATGGGAGCTGCTGCGAGTGTGGGACGTGCGTGCTGGTCTGCCCGCACAACGTCATCGACTACGTTGACGGCAAGCCAAAGCAGGTGGCCAAGAAGAACGCCGCCTTCGACTACTGCGGCATGAGCGAGGGCATCGGCTGCGACGTTTGCGCGCAGGTGTGCCCGCGGCTCGGTGTCCGCGAGTTCGACATGCGGGAGCAGGTGCACCCCGCGGGGCCCGGCGTCTACGAAGGGGTCTTCGGCCGGTACCGGCGGATCGTGGCCGCGCGCTGTACCGATCCGGAGATCCTTGCCCGCTGTCAGGACGGCGGCGTGGTGACCGCCATCCTGGCGCACGGGCTCCGCGAGGGCATCTTCGACGGCGCCGTGGTCGCGGCCGCCGACGACGCCACGCCGGCGGCGCCGAAGCCGAAGGTCGTCACCACGGTGGCCGACGCGATCACCAGCGCGCGCTCGTGGTACACGTACAGCCCGAACGACCTGGCCCTCGAGCAGGCCGAGCAGCAGGGGCTGAAGAAGGTCTGCTTCGTCGGCGTGCCGTGTCAGATCACCCCCGTCCGCAAGATCCAGCTGGCTGATCCGGCGTTCCTCGCCGAGTCGCCCCGCAAGAAGCCGCAGCACATCGAACGGCAGACGAAGTTCTTGAAGGGCTACGGGGCGATCGTCGACTTCACGATCGGGCTGCTCTGCACGGAGGTTTTCACCTACGAAGGGTTGATGGTGCAGAAGATACAGGGTGAGATGGGCATCCCGCTCGCCGACGTGAGCAAGTTCAACGTCAAGGGCAAGGTCCTGATCTACCGGAAGGACGGCTCGGTGGTCGACATGAGCCTGCACAAGGCGCAGGAGTACGCCCGGCCCGAATGCCATCACTGCGGCGATTTCACCGCCGAGCTGGCCGACGTGTCGTGCGGCGGCGTGGCGTGCATGGACTGGACGATCACCATCCTGCGCAGCGCGCGGGGCGAGGCGCTCTTCGAGGACATGGTGCGCCGCGGTCTGGTGGAGACGCGGCCCATGGAGGAGTTCGAGCAGTCGATGAAGGTCATGCTGCGGCTCACCCACAAGCAGCGGGACCGCGTACCCGTGCCGCCGGCGCGCAGCCCGCGCTACGTCCGCCCCGAGGGCTATCCGGCCGTGCCGGCCGATCCACCGAACCCGTAGCGAGGGCAGAGGCGGGGTGCTAGGCTCGCCCACCGCGAAGGAGGATTTCCATGCCGAAGCCAGTGATCGTCAGCGCCGCGCGCACCGCCATCGGAACGTTGGGCGGCGCCATCGCCAGCGTGCCCGCCACCACGCTCGGCGCGATCGCCGTCCGCGAAGCCATGGCGCGCGCCAAGGTCCAGCCCGACGCGGTCGACGAGGTGATCCTCGGACACGTGCTGCCGGCCGGCCTCGGCCTCAACCCGGCCCGCGTGGCCGCCCTCGAGTCGGGCGTGCCGAAGGAGGTGCCGAGCTTCGGGGTGAACAAGGCGTGCGGCTCCGGCTTGAAGGCGGTGGCGCTCGCGGCGCAGTCGATCGCGCTCGGCGAGGCCGAGATCGTGGTGGCCGGCGGCATGGAGAGCATGAGCGGCGCGCCCTACATCCTGAAGAAGGCCCGCTTCGGCATCCGGATGGGGCACGACGAGCTGCTCGACTCGATGATCGCCGACGGCCTCACCTGTCCCATCACGCACGTCCACATGGGGATCACCGCGGAGAACATCGCCGCGAAGTACGGCATCTCGCGCGAGGAGCAAGACCGCTTCGCCGCCGAGAGCCAGGCGAAGGCCGCGGCGGCCATCGAGGGCGGCAAGTTCAAGCGCGAGATCGTCCCCGTGCAGGTGCCCGGGCGCAAGAAGGGCGAGGTGGTGAGCTTCGAGGTCGACGAGCACCCGCGGCCCGGCACGAGCGTCGAGAAGCTCGCGCCGCTCAAGCCGGCGTTCAAAAAGGACGGCGGGACCGTCACCGCCGGCAACGCCTCGGGCATCAACGACGGCGGCGCGGCCGTCGTTGTCATGTCGGACACCCGCGCGAAGGCCCTCGGGCTCACGCCACTCGCCTCCATTCGCGCCACCGCCTCGGCCGGTGTCGATCCGTCGATCATGGGCATGGGCCCGTGGCCCGCGTCGGAGAAGGCCCTGGCGAAGGCGGGGCTCCGCAAGGAGGAGATCGACCTCTGGGAGCTGAACGAGGCCTTCGCGGCGCAGTCGCTCGGCGTGCTCCGCGAGCTCGGCATCCCGACAAACCGCGTCAACGTGCACGGTGGCGCCATCGCGCTGGGGCATCCCATCGGCGCGAGCGGCGCCCGCATCCTGGTGACGCTCCTCCACGCCATGATCGACCGCGACGCGCGCCTCGGCGTGGCGTCGCTCTGCATCGGCGGCGGGCAGGGCATCGCGATGGTGGTCGAGCGCTGATCGTGTAGGGGCAGGGCGGATGGCGGCGGGCGGGGGACGGGTCCCACCACAGAACGTCGAAGCCGAAGAGTCGGTCCTCGGCGCGATCCTGCTGGACAACGGTGCGATCGACCGGGTGACGGGGCTGCTGCAGCCCGACGACTTCTACCGGGAAAGCCATCGCAAGATCTTCCGCGCCATGCTGGCGCTGGCCGACCGGTCCGAGCCGTGCGATCTCGTCACGCTGGGCGAGGCGCTGCGCGCCCGCGGCGAGCTGGTGGACGTCGGCGGCGCCGCCTACCTCGCCGAGCTCGCCGAGCGCGTGCCCACCGCCGCCAACGTCACGCACTACGCGCGGCTGGTGCGCGACAAGGCGGTGCTGCGCAATCTCATCGCCACCGCCACGTCGATCGCCGAGCGCGGCTACGCCGGCCAGGACGTGAAAGATCTGCTCGACCGGGCCGAGCAGGAGATATTCGCGCTCTCCGACCGCGAGGTCCGTCCGGCCTTCGTGCGGCTCGACGGCCTCCTCAACTCCACCTTCGACACTATCGAGCGCCTCTTCGAGCAGAAGCAGGCGGTGACCGGTGTGCCGACGGGCTTCATCGACCTCGACCGGCTGACGGCCGGGCTCCAGCCTTCGGATCTCATCATCGTGGCGGGCCGTCCCAGCATGGGAAAGACCGCGCTCTGCATGAACATCGCCGAGAACGCGGCCCTCAAGAGCGACGCCGGCGTCGCGATCTTCTCTCTCGAGATGTCGAAGGAACAGCTCGCGATGCGCATGCTGTGCTCGCAGGCCCACGTCGATCTGAAGCGCGTGCGCACCGGGCACTTGAACGACGCGGAGTTCAACGAGCTGGCGAAGGCGGCGGCGAACCTCTCCGAGGCGAAGATCTTCATCGACGACACGCCGGCGCTCACCGTGCTCGAGCTGCGCGCGAAGGCGCGGCGCCTCTCGCGCGATCCCGCGGCGAACCTGAAGCTCGTGATCGTCGACTATCTCCAGCTCATGCGCAGCTCGGAAGGCAAGGACAGCCGGGAGCAGGAGATCTCGGAGATCTCGCGCTCGCTCAAAGCGCTCGCGAAGGAGTTGAACCTGCCGGTAGTCGCCCTCTCCCAGCTCAACCGGCAGGTCGAGAACCGCCATCCTCCGAAGCCGCGGCTGGCGGATCTCCGCGAGTCCGGCGCCATCGAGCAGGACGCCGACGTGATCGCGTTCATCTACCGCGAGGAAGTCTACGACGAAGACACCCCGCGCAAGGGCATCGCGGAGATCATCGTCGCCAAGCAACGCAACGGGCCGCTCGGCACTGTCGACCTCGCGTTCCTGCGCGAGTTCACGCGCTTCGAGAACTACGAGATGGTGCCCGACGAGCCGGCCGGCGGCCGGCTGCCCTGAGCCCGCGCGAGCGCGTCGATGAGCGCCCGGGTCGCGGCGGCGACGTCGGGCGCGCGCACCAGCGCCCCGATCAGGGCGACGCTGTGGGCGCCGGCCTGCACGGCGGCGACGGCCGTCTCGGGCGTGAGCCCGCCGATGGCGACGACCGGGAGCCGCGTGCGCCGGCGGGCCTCGGCGATCACCGCGAGGCCGCGGGCGGTCCGGGCATCGGCTTTCGACGTCGTGGCCGCGATGGGGCCGACGGCCACGTAGTCCGGTCCCGCCGCGAGCGCGGCCGCCAGCTCGACGTCGTCGTGGGTGGAGACGCCGATCAGCGCGGGCGGCGGCAGCAGCAGCCGGGCCACGTGCACGGGGACGTCGTCGGGGCCGAGGTGAACGCCGTCGGCGCCGACCAGACGCGCCACGTCCGGCCGGTCGTTCACGACAAACAGCGCCCCGGCCTCGCGCGTCGCCGTGCGGATCGCGCTGGCGACGGACAGCAGCGTGCGGGTCGGCACGTCCTTTAGGCGAAGCTGCAGCAGCCGGGCGCCGCCCGCGAGCAGCGCCCGAGCCAACGCGACCGGGTCGCGGCCGGTGTCGAGCGGATCGACGATCGCGTAGAGCGGCGGAAACGCGAGCCCGCTCACGACGGCTCGCGCCCGCGGGAGACGGGGATGTCGAGGTCGGTAAGCTTTTTCCGGAGGGTGTTGCGATTGATGCCGAGCACGTCCGCGGCGCGCAGCTGATTGCCGCCGGTATGTGCCAGCACCACGCGCAGCATCGGCCGCTCGACCTCGGCGAGCAGCTGCGCGTGCAGGTCGCGCACGCGGGGTCCGCTGCCGTGCAGCAGCTCGCTCACCCGCTGCTCGACCGCGGCGGCGAGCGAGGCCGGCGGGGCCGGTGCGGCAGCCAGGGCCGGCGCCAGATCGAAGTCCTCGGGCAGCAGCGGCCGGGTGCCGCCGGCGAGTACGGCCGCACGCAGCAGTGTGTTCTCGAGCTGGCGGACGTTGCCGGGCCAGGAGGCGCCGACCAGCAGCCGTCGTGCGTCGTCGCTGACACCGATCACCGAGAGGCCGTGCTGGCGGCGCATCTTGTCGAGGAAGTGGTCGATGAGCGCCGGGATGTCTTCCCGCCGATCGCGCAGCGGCGGCACGCGGAGCCGCATCACG
Organism: Candidatus Limnocylindria bacterium; assembly: GCA_035559675.1. Classification (GTDB taxonomy): domain Bacteria; phylum Desulfobacterota; class Binatia; order DP-6; family DP-6; genus DATMAZ01. The sequence continues at coordinate 21,783 of DATMAZ010000012.1, read as the reverse complement.
TTCAGGCGAAAGAAGAGATCCTCGCGGAACTCGCCGCGCCGGGTCGCGGCCTCGAGATCGCGGTTGGTGGCCGCGACGATGCGGACGTCGGCCGCGAGCGCGGTCTGGCCGCCGAGACGGGTGAACTCGCGCTCCTGGAGCACGCGCAGCAGCTTCGCCTGCAGCGGTAGCGGCAGGTCGCCGATCTCGTCCAGGAAGAGCGTGCCGCCGGCGGCTTGCTCGAACTTGCCGGTCCGGCGGTCGACCGCCCCCGTAAACGCCCCGCGCTCGTGGCCGAACAGCTCGCTCTCCAGCAGCTCGGCCGGGATGGCGGAGCAGTTGAGCGCGAGAAAGGGGCCGGCCCGGTCGGAGTGGGCGTGAATGGTCTTGGCGACCAGCTCCTTGCCGGTGCCGGTCTCGCCCTCGATCAGCACCGTGGCCTCGGTGGGCGCCACGCGTCCGATCAGCTTGAAGACCTCCTGCATCGCGGGCGCGCTGCCGATCAGCGCATCCTGCTGCTGGCGCAGCTCGCCGCGCAGCCGCGCCACGTCGCGCGCGAGCTTCCGCAGGGTGAGCGCGCGCTGGACGAGGAGGTGGACGGCGTCCAGCTCGAAGGGCTTCGGCAGGTAGTCGTACGCGCCGCGCTTGGTGGCCTCGATGGCGTTGGCCATCGTGCTCTCGGCCGTCATGACGATGCAGAGCGTGTCGACCTCGCGCTCGCGCACGCGGGTGAGCACGTCGAGGCCGGCGAGGCCGGGCATGCGGATGTCGAGCAGCGCCACGTCGAAGCGGCCGCTCTCCAGCGCCTCCCAGGCGCTGCGACCGTCCGCCACGCTCTCCACGCGGTGCCCGCGCTTGACGAGCGCCTGCTCGAGAACCCAGCGCAGCGACTCCTCGTCGTCCGCGATGAGAATGGTGCCGGTGTGTTCAGTGGTCGAGGTGGTCATCGGTGGGAGCCAGGGGCAGGGTGACGCGGAAGGAGGCGCCGCCGCCGGCGCGCGGCTCGTAGGCGATCGTGCCCGCGTGCTCGGTGACGATGCGGTGGCAAACGGGCAGTCCGAGCCCGCTGCCCCGGGCCTTGGTGGAGAAGAATGGCGCGAACAGCAGGGGCTCGACGTCCGCCGGCACGCCGGGCCCCGTGTCCCCGATGATCACCGAGGCCAGCATCATCGTGCCCTCTGGCAGCCGGACCTGCAGCCCCGTCTCGACGCGCGTGCTCACGTGCAGCTCGCCGCGCCCGCCCATCGCCTCGAGGGCGTTGCGCACCAGGTTGAGGAAGACCTGGGTCAGCTGATCGGCGTCGCCCAGCACGGGGGGCAGGCTCGGATCGAACGCCGCGCGCAGCACGACCGCACCCCAGTCCGGGGTGCGCTGCTGGAGGTTGAGGACGTCCTGCAGCACCCGGTGGATGTTCACGGGGACGCGCCGCAGCGGCCGGGGCTCCCGGAGCGCGTTCAGCTGCGCCACCAGCCCCTCGAGACGATCGACCTCGCGGACGATGATCTCGGTGCAGCGGCGATGGCCGGGGTCGACCAGCTCTTGCTCGAGGAGCCGCGCCGCGCCCTTGATGCCGCTGAGTGGATTGCGGATCTCGTGTGCGAGCCCGAGGACCACGCTGCCGAAGGCGGTGAGCCGGTCGGCGCGGCGGGTGGTGTCGTCGAGCGCGCGCTCGAGGGTCAGGTCGCGCAGCACGAGCACGGCGCCGCGCACCGCGCCGGCACGGTCGTGCAGGGGACCGCAGGTCGCGGACACCAGCACGCGCTTGCCGTGGCGTGCGAGCCAGGCCTCCCCGTGACGCTGGACCGTGCCGTCGCGCAGCGTGCCTACGACAATGGGCACGAGCCAGGCGTTGTGCCCGGCCGGGGGACAGAGCTCCTCCAGATGCTTGCCGCGCACGAGCGCTTCCGAGCTGTCGAGCAGCGTCTCGGCAACCGGATTCACCGCGAACACCCGCGCGTCGGGCCCGAAGACGATCAGCGCCTCGGAGATGCTGGCGAGGACGTCGGACCAGTGGAGGTCCGCGAGCGCCGGCGCGATGGCGTCGCTCGACGCCATCTAGCGGTCGTCCCCGTCGTCCGCACTGTCCTCGAGATCGTCCGGCTCCCCGCGCTCGATGTCGTCCACCAGCTCGTCGAAGTCCTCGCCGGCGTCGGGGCCGAGCTCGTCGCCCATCTTGCGCATCCAGCGGGCCACGCTCTTCGGATCGGACTCGTCGACGTCGCCCAGCGACGCCTCGTCGGCGAGGTCGTCCAGCCGCTGGTCGTCCGAGCGGACGAGGGCGAAGCGGGACATCAACCGCTCGAGCGCGGTGCCCCCGCAGTGCTCGCAGACGGCGTCGACCTGCTCGCTTACGCGCAGCGTCAGAATGGTCGACTTGCGGCCGCAAGCGCGGCAGCGAAACTCGTAGATCGGCACGGGTGCCCATATTATAGGCACGCCCGTTCCGGCGAACCAAGGTGGGTCAGCCGCGCTCCTGGTTGAAGCCCTTGTCCCCGTACGTGAGCACGGTGGGTTTGCCGTCGACCACGGTGCGGAGAACGATGTCGCGTCCCCAGAGCCGGTGGGCGTAGGCCAGCGTGCGCTCGGCGTTCTCGAGGTGCAGGTCGCGGCCGTCGTGTTCGTGGACGAGGAGCAGCGAGCGGTTGTGGTTGAAGTCGGCGTCGTGCACGCGGATCACCGGCACGGAGCCCATCCCGACGCTCGCGAGCAGCGTCGCCTTCACGCGCTCCCAGCCCTCGTCGTCCGCCACGTCGCTCACCACCAGCTCGTCCTGCCGGCGCTCGTAACGGAAGAGATCGAGATCGGCCATGAGCTTGGGCGTGAGCCACCGCCGCAGGAACGAGACGTCGCGATCGCAGGCCCGCGTCTCGAAGAGCAGGTCGCGGCCCGTGGTGCCGGGCGGCAGCCGCTCGCGCTCCTCCGGCGTGGGATCGTTGCCGATGCGCTCGATCTCCTCCCAGACCCGCAGCCCGAGGTGGTACGGGTTGAGCCCCCCGGGGATGGGCCGCACGACCTGGTTGTGCCGGACGAGAAACTCCATGTGGAGCCCCTGCGGCAGGTCGAGCGCCTCCAGGATGCGCTTGTGGCAGAACGACGCCCATCCCTCGTTCATGATCTTGGTCTCGATCTGAGGGATGAAGTACGTGCTCTGCTCGTGGACGATGGTGAGCAGGTCCCGCTCCCACTCCGCGAGAAACGGATTGTGGTCGCGGATGAAGAGCAGCAGGTCCTCGTCCGGGACGAGGGGAACCTTGCGGAGGTCCGGCTCCTCGCCCACCTGGCGGGCATGGATGCGCTGGAATGGATCGCGGTCGGGCGTGGCGTTCTCGATGGCGCGCTCGCGCTGTTCGCTCTCCGAGAGCCGGCGCACGGCGAAGTTCCGCTGGCACTGCAGCGCGAGCGCGTGGGCGGCGTCGAGCACCGCCTCGACCTTGTCTTGGCCGATGCTGGGCGTGTCGATGTAGCGACGCACCCGGTCGGCGTGGGCCTTGAAGGTGCCGAGCGTGAACTCGGGACGCGTGTGTCGGAAGGTGAGGTTGTTCTTGAAGAAATCGTTGTGCCCGTAGACGTGGGCGATCGTCAGGATCTGGAGGCAGAGCGAGTTGTCCCGCATGAGATAGGCGAGCGACGGGTTGGAGTTGATGACCATCTCGTACGGCAGCCCGGACACGCCGTGGTCGTAGAGCGTCTTCAGCTTCTCGTAGGCCTTGCCGTAGCTCCAGTGCGGGTAGTGGGCCGGCATGCCCGAGTACGCCATGTAGCCGAGCATCTGGTTGTGGTCGCAGAGCTCGAACTCCTGCGGGAAGCAATCGAGACCCAGCGCCTCGACCTGCTCGCGGATCCGCGCATCCCAGTATTCCAGGTCGGAGAGCGCGTAGTCGGCCACGGTCAGGCGTCCCGCCCACGGTCCTTGCCGAGGAACGTCTTGAAGGAGGGCCAGATGTCCTCCTTCCGCTCGATCAGCACGGTGTGGAAGTTGTCGGCGTCGAGCCGGCGGAAGATGTTCAGCATCGAGCTCTCGTAGTAGCGGGAGCCGAGCGGCTTGATCTCGCCGTACCCGAACAGGTTGCAGACCTCCGCCAGCTCGCCGGCGGTCTTGAGCGCCTGGCTGTTGTCGGAATCGAAGTTGTCGCCGTCCGAGCAGTGGAAGGCGTACACGTTCCACAGCGACGGGTGGTAGCGGTCCTGAATGATCTCGAGTGCCTTCGTGTAGGCCGACGAGATGAAGGTGCCGCCCGACTCGCCCTTGTGGAAGAACTCGCTTTCCGTCACTTCGCGCGCCTCGGTGTGGTGCGCGATGAAGACGATCTCGACGTTGCGGTACTTCGTGCAGATGAACTGGTAGAGCAGGAAGAAGAAGCTGCGGGCGAGGTACTTCTTCATCGTGTCCATGGACCCGGACGTGTCCATGAGGCAGAGCACGACCGCGTTGGACTCGTTGTGCAGGTCGCTGGTGATGTGGCGGTAGACCAGGTCGTCGACGTGGTAGGGGAAGCGCCGCGACGGCACCTCGGCCGGCAGCGCGCGACCGCGGCGGGCGGCGGCCAGCTTGCGCTTGGCGCGCTCGCGCACCGTGCGGTGCTTGTCGAGTTTGTTACGGATGCCGACCGGGCGGTAGCCCTTGCGCTTGGTGAAGCGGAATGACTCGATCTGGCGCAGCGCCTTGCGCTCGAGGTCGGGCAACTCGAGATCCTCGAACATGATCTCGATCAGCTCCTCGAGCGTGACGTCGGTTTCGTAGAAGTCGGCGCCCGGCTGGTTGCCGGCGCGGTCGGGCTCGCCCGGGGCGTCCTGGTCGGCCTTGCCGACCACCTGACCCTGCTGCGAGTTCCCGTCGCCCTGGCCGACGCCGGGGGTGTTCTCGCCGTAGACGAAGCGATACTCGCGGATGCCGCGGATCGGGACCTTGATCACCCGCCCGCGGTCCTGCCCGATGATGGACTCCTCGGCGATGATGTCCGCGATGTTCTCGCGGATCGACTCGCGCACCTTGAGACGATGGCGCGCCCGGTCGCCGGCCGAGCGATCGCTCCGCTCCGCGTCGGACGGGACGTAGGGCCGAAAGATCGACTCGACGCGCGGGTTCATCCCAAGGCCGCGCCGCCCGTCAGTCCTTCCAGAGGTTGTTGGCGGCGTACTTGAGCACGACGTCGACACAGTTCGGGCAGTAGCCGTTGGCCAGCAGGCTGGCGACCATGGCGTCGTACTTGCTCGTTTGCTCCTCGTCGCGGGTGCGCGCCTTGGTGATGACGCGGCTGATGTCGCGCACCGAGCTCATGAGCTTCTTCTCGATGGCTTCCTTGAGCGGCTCGTAGGAGCGGTACGAGATGCGCTCGTTGCGCCGCGAGGCGGCCCAGAGGTACGCGATCACCTCCTGGCGGAAGCCCTCGGCAGCGGAGCCGATGATGGCGATCTGCTCCTCGATCGACTTGAGGAACCCCTCGTCCGGCTGCAGCTCCTCCTTGGTGTTGCGGTCCTTCACCCGCGTCTTGTTCACGAACGCCTCGGCGTGGTCGAGGTAGTTCTGGAAGAGGGCTTCGGCCTGCTCCTGGTAGGAGTACACGAAGGCCTTGGTGATCTCCTTCTCGAGGATCTCGAGGTACTCCTTGTGGATCGTGTCCTGCAGGAACTCGAGGTACTGCTTGCGCGTGTCGTCAGGGAGGTCGCTCTCCTTCACCATGCTGATCAGCGCCTCGCGGACGTTGATCGGGTTGATGCAGTTGCCGGCGGCGTTGTCGGAGAGCGCGTTGTCGAGCGCCTTCATGATGAAGCGCGTCGAGATCCCGCTCATGCCCTCGCGCTTGGCGTCGTCCCGCAGCTCCTGGACGTCGATCTTCTTGGTGCGGCCCTTCTCGACGACCTCTTCGCCATTGTACAGCTTGAGCTTGGTCATGAGGTCGCACTTCGGGGTCGGCTCGAGCCGCGAGAGGATGGCGAACATCGAGGCCACGTCGAGCGTGTGCGGCGCCACGTGGGCGCGGAAGTCCGAGGTGCGGATGATCTTCTCGTAGATCTTCACTTCCTCGGACAGCCGCAGGTTGTACGGCACCTTCACCACCACGATGCGGTCGAGGATCGCCTCGTTGGTGTGGTCGGCCTTGAACTTCTGCCACTCGGCCTCGTTCGAGTGCGCGATGATCACGGTGTCGACGTAGACCATGCCGTGGCGGCCCGGAGCCGGGATGTGCTTCTCCTGCGTCGCGGTGATCATGGCGTGCAGGTATTCGGTCTCGTTCTTGAAGACCTCGATGAATTCGCAGATCCCGCGGTTGGCGACGTTGAGCGCGCCGTTGAGATCGAGCACGCGCGGATCGCCCTCGCTGTAGAGGTCGAGCTTGGAGATGTCCTCGCTGCCGATCAGCACCGAGGTGTCCTGGTTGTTCGGGTCGACCGGCGGGACGACGCCGATGCCGGTGCGGTTGCGCTTCGAGAAGTAGCGCGTGACGACCGGGAACTCCTCGTAGCGCGCCCCGAACTCCTCCTTCAGGCGATAGCGGCAGACGGGGCAGAGGTCGCCCTCGATGTGGACGCCCAGCATCTTCTCGAATTCGCGGCGCAGGTGGCGCGGGATGAGATGGAGCGGCTCCTCGAACATCGGGCAGCCTTCGATGGCGTAAATGGGGTCCAGCGATTCGAGGCCCCGCTGCAGCCGCTCGACCAGCGAGCTCTTGCCGGAGCCGACGGGCCCCATGAGGTAGAGAACCTGCCGGCTTTCTTCTCCCTTGAGCGCCGCCGAATGGAAGTAGCGCACGATCTGGCTGATCGTCTTCTCGATGCCGAAGAAGTCGTGGGCGAAGAAATCGTACACCTTGAGCGACTCATCGGCGTACAGGCGGTGCGTACGAGAGTCGCTGGTGTCGAGGATGTCGCGGCAGCCCGCCGCCATCACCATGTCGTACACTCGGGCGTGCGCCAGCTGCGCGACCTGTGGCGTGCGGCGAACGATCTCGAGGTACTCCAGAAACGGGCCACGCCAGCGCTTCGATTCGCGCATCGCGCGGTCTTCCTTGATCAGCTGCTCGAAGGAAGAAGTTTGTTCCATCTGGTGCTCCTCTCCGTTCGCCTGCCTGCCCCTACGGCCCGGCTCGGCCGATCACGCCCCCCGCGCCAGGCGGGTGACGGCCGGCCGCAGCCGCGAAGGCGGCGTGCCCGGCGACGCTAGGAGGTCCGATGAAGCAAGCGCGATACCGGCAGTGTCCGCGCGAACGCCGTGCGTTCGCGAGAGTACGTGGCGTGGTAGTCCCGCGACCGGGCCGGACGCGGCGACTGTGCTCAAACATCGCGAGTCCCCACTGCCTCACCACCCCACCTCGCCTGCTTCTCGATACCTCAGGCTGACCTGGTGCCCCAAACACTTGAAGCGATTCGAGGGTACCGGCCGCCCTGTGTGCTGTCAAGTTTTTGTCGGTCGACGCGGCGATGCCACGGCACGTGCAGGGCGGAAGCGAGTGGTCCCAGGGGGACTCGAACCCCCGCTACCGACGTGAGAGGCCGGCGTCCTAACCGCTAGACGATGGGACCGGCGTACCACTCGAGGCTGAGGAGGCAGGACTCGAACCTGCATAGGCCTGATCCAGAGTCAGGTGGCTTACCAATTAGCCAACTCCTCAACGCAGCGCGCGAAGCTACTGGAAGGGCTCCGGGGAGTCAAGGTGAGGACGGCGCGCCGACGATGCGCGCACGCGCCGCATCGAGCCGCCCGAGTGTTTTCTCGCGCCCGAGAATCTCCATCACCTCGAAGAGGCCGGGGCTCGCGGTGCTCCCGGTGAGCGCCACGCGAATCGGCTGCGCGAGCTTGCCGAGCTTGAGCCCGTGCGCGCTCGCCACGTCGCGCACGAGCCGCTCGAGCGCCTCTGCGGTCCAGACGTCGAGCCGCTCGAGCCGCTCCCGCACGTCGTCGAGCAGCGGCGCGATCGCCGACGTCAGGTGCTGCGCCGCGGCAGCCGGGTCGAGATCGACCGTGTCGACGAAGTAGAAGCGCGCCATGCGGGCGAGCTCGACCAGCGTGCGCGCGCGCTCCTGCAGCGTCGCGACGGCGCGCTCGAGCAGCCCGCGATCGGCCGGCACGGGCGTGCCCTGCGCCTCGAGGTAGGGGATCGCCCGCTCCGCCAGTTCCCGCGCCGGCATCGCCTTCATGTAGTGGCCGTTCAGCCACTCGAGCTTCTCCGGGTTGAAGACGGCCGGCGAGCGCCCGACCTGCTCCAGCGTGAAGTACTGCACCAGCTCGGCGCGCGTGAAGATCTCCTGATCGCCGTGCGACCAGCCGAGGCGCACCAGGTAGTTGACGAGCGCGTCCGGCAGAAAGCCGAGGTCCCGGTACGCCGTCACGGCGGTGGCGCCGTGGCGCTTGGAGAGCCGCGTCTTGTCGAGGCCCAGGATGAGCGGCACGTGCGCGAAGCGCGGCAGCGTGGCGCCGAGCGCCTGATAGAGGAGCGCCTGGCGCGGCGTGTTGGCCACGTGGTCGTCGCCGCGGATCACGTGCGTGATGCGCATGTCGACGTCGTCCACCACCACGCAGAAGTTGTAGAGCGGCGTGCCGTCAGCGCGCTCGATCACGAAGTCGTCGAGATCCGCGTGGGCGAAGTGGATCGGCCCCTTCACGATATCGTCGATCACCAGCGTGCCGTCGAGCGGCGTGCGAAAGCGCAGCACCGAGGGCCCCGACGGCGCGGTGCCCGTGCGCCGGCGGCAGGTGCGGTCGTAGGCCGGCGTGCGTCCGGCCGCGAGCGCCGCCGCACGGCGCGCCTCCAGCTCCTCCGGCGTGCAATAGCAGCGATAGGTGTGCCCCGACGCTTCCAGACGCTCGGCCGCGGCGCGGTACAGCGCCGTGCGCTGGGTCTGGTAGAAGGGACCTTCGTCCCAGTGGATGCCGAGCCAGGCGAGGCCGTCGAGGATGGCCTGGATGGACTCCGGCGTGGAGCGTGCGCGGTCGGTGTCCTCGATGCGGAGCACGAACGTGCCCCCGTGGTGGCGCGCATAGAGCCAGCTGAACAGCGCCGTCCGGGCCCCGCCGATGTGGAGGTAGCCGGTCGGGCTCGGGGCAAAGCGCGTCCGGACGGTCATGGCGCGTCGCTATGCGCAGGGCGCACACAGTGTGTCAAATTGTCGACAGGTCCGGCGGCTTTCCGCGCGTCCCGTGATTGAGACTCGGAGTTCGCCACGCCATACTCGCAAGCGGAGAGGGCGACTACGGAAGGGATGAGGACCATGGCCAAGAAGATTCTGGTGGTGGAAGATAACGAGGACAATCGTCGCATCCTCGTCTACCGGCTCCGCAAGATCGGCCAGTTCGACATCCGTGAGGCCACGAACGGGCAGGAGGCGCTCGACGCCGTGCAGAGCGACCCGCCCGATCTGATCTTCATGGATCTCAAGATGCCGGTGATGGACGGGTGGGAAGCGACCAAGCGCATCCGCCAGCTCCCGGTCGGCGACCGCGTGCGCATCATCGCGCTCACGGCGCAGGCGATGGCCGGCGACGAAGAGAAGGCGCTCGCCATCGGCTGCGACGACTATCTGGCCAAGCCCGTGGTCGACCCGAGCCTCGTGCGCGACAAGCTCGAGCGCTTGATCGGCAAGGCCGCCTAGCATCCCGCTCGCTCGCTCGCGCGCACGGTTACGGCGACGACGCGGACACCCGACATCGGGCACCGGTCAGGCACAGGTTGGCTTGTTCGTGGGGTCCTGAGCCGGTAGAAGTCGCGTCATTCCGCGCCGGAGCCGTTAGCTCAGTTGGTAGAGCAGCAGCCTTTTAAGCTGCGGGTCGGTGGTTCGATCCCACCACGGCTCACTTCGCATCCAGCGGTGTGCGCGCCGGCTGCCCCGTGCGGCCCGCATCGGTAGTGTTCGGCGCGGCGATCTGGAATAGTGCGCGGTCGTGACCGCTGCCCCCCGGGTGTCTCTGGGCGTCGCCTGCGCGCTGTTTCTCGTCTCCGGCGCCTGCGGCCTCATGTACGAGGTCGTCTGGATGCGCCAGCTCAGCCTGGTGCTGTCGGTGACCGTGTACGCCGTCACCACAGTGCTGTGCGCCTTCATGGCGGGTCTCGCGACCGGCGCCGCCGTGGGCGGCGTGCTCGCGGATCGCACGGCGCGCCCGCTGCTCGCCTACGGCGTGATCGAGCTGGTGATCGGCGTGAGCGGCCTGGTCGTGCCGTGGATCCTGTTCAACCTCGGTCCGGTGTGGATTGCGCTGTACGACGCGCTCGGGGGCGAAGGGCCACTGCTGCTGGCCGCCCGCTTCGCGGTCGCGTTCGGCGTCCTGTTTATCCCCTGCACGCTCATGGGAGCGACGTTGCCGCTGCTATCACGAGCCGTGCTCGACGACACGCGGCGTGCCGCGCGGGGCGCGGGCATGCTTTATGCCATCAATACGTTCGGCGCGGTGCTCGGCTGCTTTCTGGCGGGGTTCGTGTTCCTGCGCCTGGTCGGCCTCAGCCGCACCAGCCTGCTGGCCGCGACGCTGAACGTGCTGGTCGGCGTGGCGGCGATCGCGCTCGGCCGGCGCGGCTCGACCGCGTCGCGCGCCGCGGCGACCGCGCCGGCCGAGGCGGCGCCGAGCGGGACCGCGTCGCGGCTTGCCGCCGCCTGCATCGTGCTCGCGGTCTCGGGATTCACCGCGCTCGGCTACGAGGTGCTGTGGACGCGCGCGCTCGAGCAGTTCGTGCACAACTCGACGTACGCCTACAGCGCGATGCTGGTCACGTTCCTCTTTGGCCTCGCCGCGGGGAGCGCGCTGGCGGCGCTGCTCGCCGAGCGGAGCCGCCGCCCGTTGGTGCTCCTCGGCCTGATCGAGGTCGGCGTGGCGGTAAGCGTGATCGCCGCCTTGCTGCTCTATGGACGCTTCGGCGACTGGATCCCCCGGGCGGTGGCCGCGGTCGGCGGGCTCGGCTCGTGGTACCGTGTGGTGGGGCTGCTGTTCGCCGAGGCGGGGGCGACGCTGCTCGTCACCACGCTGCTGTTCGGCATGACGTTTCCGCTGGCCGTGCGGCTCGTGGTACGCGACCTCGATTCGCTCGGGACGCGGCTCGGGCTCGTCTACACGGCCAACACCCTCGGCTCCATCGGCGGGGCGTGGCTGGTCGGCTTCGTGGCGCTGCCGGCGCTCGGCGTCCGCGGCGCGTTCATGCTGCTGGTGCTGCTGAACCTGGCGCTCGGCGGGGCGCTGCTGGTGCTCGCCACGCGCGGTGCCCGGCGCATCGGCGCGGCGCTCGCGACCGTCGCGATCGCCGTCGTGGCCCTGCGGGTCGTTCCGCCGGGTCTGGTCGAAGCGAGCTTCACCCGGCAGTTCGGGCCGCTCCTCTTCTACAAGGAGGACGTGACGGACACGGTCTTCGTTACCGACGACGCCGGCAAACGCATGATCCGCTTCGGGGACGGGCGGGGCACGGCGGGCACGGTCACGGTGCGAGAGGACCGGATGTACGCGCACGTGCCCATGCTGCTGCACGGCGCCGCCGAGCGCGTGCTCAGCATCTGCTTCGGGGTCGGCAATTCGCTGGCCGCGCTGGTGACGTACCCCGCCGTCGAGCGCGTCGCGTCGGTGGAGCTGTCGCCGAGCGTGGTGGCCGCCGCGCCGTACTTCGCCGAGACGAACAACAACGTGCTGGACCACCCCGTGGTGGAGCTGATCATCGCCGACGGCCGCAACTTTCTCCTCACCACGCACGAGACCTTCGACATCATCCGCCTGGATCCGCCCGAGCTGCACACCGCGCACGTGGTGAACCTCTACACCCGCGAGTTCTACGAGCTCGCCCACGCGCACCTGCGGCCGGGTGGCATCTTCAGCATCTGGGTGAACATCGTGATGACGCCGGAGGACGACCTGCGCTCACTGGTCCGCACGATGCTCGCGGTGTTTCCGCACGTGAGCGTCTGGCACGGGCCCCTGCAGTATTCGTGGGTCATCAACGGCAGCATGGCGCCGCTCGATCCGGACATGCGGAAGCTGCTGGCCGCCTATGCCATCCCGAGCGTGCAGCGCGACCTGGCTGCCATCGGCGTGCCCGATCCGTACGCCTTCCTCTCGCACTTCGTGTTCGGCGACGAGGGCGCGCGTCGCTTCGCCGGCGACGCGGCGCTGGTGGTCGACGACCACACGCGGCTCGACTTCACCGTGCCCATGTCGATCGATGCGGCTTACGGCATTTCCAACGCGAACACGCTGTCGTGGCTGCTGGAGTACATGCGTCCGGAGCGCGGCAAGGCGCTCGGCGCGGAGCTGTTCTTCGGCAAGATTCGGCGCATGAGTCGTTACAAGGAGCCGGTGGTGCCGCTGCTCCGCAACGCGGACGCGTCGGGCCTCGATGCGTCGACGCTCGCCGAACGCATCGAGCGTCGGCCCGCGCCGGCGTCGACGGGCGGCTAGCGCCGGCGCTGCAGTGTCGCCGCCGTCTCGCGCGGCGCAAGCAGCCCGTGGCGGCGTAGCGAGTCGGCGATCACGTTGGCGGCCAGCCGATGGCCGGCCACGGTCGGGTGCCAGAGGTCCGCGAACAGCACGGCACCGTGCTGCGCCGCCTCCCGGTACGCGGGCAGCAGATCGATCGACGTCCAGCCGAGGTCCGCCGCAAGGCGCGTGAGTGCCGCCGCCGTGGCGCTGGGGGCGCCGGGTGCCAGCTGCGTGGCGTACGGGAAGATGACGAGCACCGGGTGCGCGCCGATGGCGCGGGCGGTGCGCCCGATCTCTCCGTAGCGCTCCGCCAGCCAGCCGAGCTCGCGGTCGTTGGGTGGGTCGTGGGGCCGCACCGTGGCGCCGATGGTGGCGGGATCGTCGGGCCCGGGCCGCGGCTGCCAGACGTCGCGTACCAGCTCGCAGAGCCGCAGCCCGTGACAGTCCGGCGGTGCGGCCCGGGGAGCGGCCGGCGGCTCGGGATAGGCGGCGGCCGGCAGCGGGCCCAGGGCGGCGGTCGTGGACGCGTCGAAGTGCATGGTGGGGTCGTTCAGGTCGTTGATGCAGAACTGCACCAGCACCACGTCCGGGGCGAGCGTCGGCCCGAGGTCGGCGAACAGCGCCGCTTCCGTGTACGGGTTGTAGCCGCTCACGCCGAGGTTCAGCACCTCGATCCGGCGTGCCGGCACGTCTCGCGCCAGGCGCTCCGCCAGGAGCGTCGAAAAGGTGTCTTCCTGGTTCACGCCGTAGCCGAAGGTGACCGAGTCCCCGAGCACGGCGATGCGTAGCGTGGCCGCCTCCTTCCGCGGCGCGGGTGGCGCGCCGCGGAAGCCGGCGGAGTTGATCTCGTACCTGACGCCGCCCCGGCCTTCGACCACGACGCCGGGACGCATCCCGTAGAGCCACGGCTTGTCCGGACGGAGCTCGTGCAGGCGGGCCAGGTCCGTGCCGGCGCGCGGCGGAACGAACCAGCGGAGCGCGACCTCCGCCAGGACGACGGCGACCAGGAGGCCGCCGGTCACCAGCGCCGCAGCGGCGGGCCACGATGTGCGGAACTCGCTCACTTCGGGGGCACAGCCCCTCGCACGGGCGTGGCCGAATCTCAACCGTCGCGGCGGCGCCGTTCCACGTAGCGCAGCAGCATCGCCAGCATGGTGGCGTCGTCCTGGATGCCGGGCATGGGCCACGGCCCGAGCAGAAACGTCGGCACGCCGTCGATGCCGAGGCCGTGCGCGCGGTCGGTCTCGGCCTCGACGCTGGCCAGGCGGACGTCCACCACGGTGTCGTCGAGCCCGATGTCGCGCGCCCAGGCGGCGAGCTCGCCCTCCTCGTCGGGATCGCGGCCCTCTTCGAACAGTGCGGTCCATACGCGCTCGCGCCACGCCGGCTCCTTGGGGGTGCCGTGGAGCGCCAGGGCCACGGCAGCCGCCGGCCGGGAGTCGATCCAGCGCGGCGGCATGCGGAGCGGTCCCGCCAGCTCGCGGGCGACCCGCAGCACGTGGGCGCGCCGGGGGCCCACCACGTCGAGGCCGCGCTTCCAGCCGGTGATGCGGGCGAGGTCGATCGGCCGCCAGTCGAGCGTGATCCTGGCCGCGGCGAGCTCGGCCGCCAGGCGGCCCATGACGCGGTGGGCGGCGTAGCAGAGCGTCGAGGCGAAATCGAAGTACACCGGAATGACCGTCGGCGCCTCACTCACCCTACGACTCTAGCGCGCTTGGGCGCTGGGACACAGAGGCCGGCGAAAACGGTTGCAACCCGGTCCCGATTGGCGTCATCCTCCGTCCCATGGGCACGGTGGCCGTTCGTCTGGCAATCGGGCTGACCCTGCTCCTCGTGGCGCCGGGTGCGGCGCATCAGGCGCGGGTCGGCATGGCGACCGAGACCCTGCTGCTCAAGGCGTCGGGCAAGCGGAAGCTGGCCTTCAAGGGGTTCAGCAACGCGCTCACGCCGAGCCCGGACGAGAACCCCGCGGCCGTCGGCTCCGGGATTCTCGTCCGCGCCGTGGGCGGGGAGGGCCCGGGACGCTCGGCGTTCGTGTGGCTCGACCCCGCGCGCTGGAAGGCGCGCGAGAAGGGCGGCGTGCTGCGCTACGTCTACAAGGACCCGAAGGGTACGCGGGGCGGCGTGCGGCGGGTGGTCTTCACGCGGGGCGCGCTCACCATCAAGGCGGGCGGAGCGGCCTTTCCGTGGAGCGGCGCGGCCGCGGCCGAGCAGGTGGAGGTGTTCTTCCGCCTCGGCCAGGAATGGCATTGCGCCACCGCGGTCGGCGGCATGGTCGGGCGGGGCTTTCGGGCGAGGAACCAGTTCGCGCCGCTCGCCTGTCCGAGCCTGGTCTGCGGTGACGCCGTGCTCCAGCTGGGCGAGGTGTGCGACGACGGCAACGTCGACGACGCCGACGCGTGCACCAATACGTGCGCGCGCGGTCCCTGCGAGGCGCAGACCTTCGAGAGCTCGTGGGACGCCATCTACGCGCAGGTGATCGAACGGCACGGCTGCACGCAGGCCGCGTGCCATGGCTCCTCGCCGGGAGAGGGCGGTCTCGATCTGCGTCGGGAGCACGCCTACGCGAACCTGCTCGAGGTGCCGTCGACCGGCAGCGCGGAGGTGCGCATCAACCCCGGCGGTCCGCGGCGCAGCTCGTTGTGGCTGAAGCTCGCCGCCGCCACGGCGCCCGGCAGCGTGACGATCGGCGGATCGCCGATGCCGAGCGGGCTCCCGCCGATCAGCGAAGACGAGCTCGAAGCGGTGCGGCTGTGGATCTACGCCGGCGCGCCGGAGACCGGGGTCGTCGCGGGCGTGCAGGATCTGCTCGACGTCTGCCTGCCCGAGCCGACGCCGCTCGAGATCAAGCCGCTCGATCCGCCGGCGCCCGGAACGGGCATCCAGTTCCGGATGCCCGAGTTCACGCTGCCCGCGCACAGCGAGACCGAAGTCTGCTTCGCGCAATACTTCGACCTGAGCGCTCAGATTCCGCCGCAGTTCCTCACACCGGACGGCAAGCACTTCTACACCAACGGAGCCGAGCTGCGGCAGGACCCGCACAGCCACCACCTGCAGATCATCTACGTCGGCGTGCCGCCGGACCGGCTGCACGACCCGAGCTTCGGGGCGTGGACCTGCAAGGGCGGGGCGCTCGACGGCCAGCCGTGCGAGCCCACCGACCTCGATGCCTGCGGGGACGGTCTCTGCGGCAGCACGCCGACGCCGTCGATCGCGTGCATCGGGTACGGGCCGCCCGAGTATGCGCCGGCGCTGCTTGGCAGCCTCGTCGGCGGCGCGCAGACCGCGCAGTCGTACCAGGCGCCCATTCCGGGCTTCTGGACCACGCTGCCCGTGCGCGGCGTGCTCTACTGGAACTCGCACGCCTTCAACCTCACCGGCGGCGACACCCGCATGCACGCCTACGACAACCACTGGTTCACCGACGACCTGCGCTACCAGCAGATCCCCATCGGCGGCATCGGCACGGTCTTCTATCCGGCCGGGATCCCACCCTTCACGGAAGGCACGGTGTGCGAGGAGATCGTCCTGCCGCAGGGCGCCCGGCTGCTGTACCTCACCTCCCACGCCCACAAGCGCCTGCGGCGCTTCTGGGCCGAGTTGCTGGACGGGACACTGCTCTACGAGAGCTTCATCTACGCCGACCCCGAGGTTGCCACCTTCGATCCGCCGAGGCCCTTCGATGCGCCCGACATCAACGGCCGCACGATCCGCTACTGCGCGACCTACAACAACGGCGTCGCCGCCGACGGCTCACCGGACGTCACCACGGTGCGCCGCCGCTCCGTCACGCCGACCAACGGCGTGCCCTGCTCGCCGGTGGCGTGCGTGGCCGGCCGGGTGGGGGCGGCGTGCTCCGGGCCGGGCGACAACGCCACCTGCGACAGTGCGCCGGGCGCCGCCGACGGTTGGTGCGACGCCTGCCCGCTCACGGCCGGCGTCACCACCGAGGACGAGATGTTTCTGCTCTTCGGCGGCTACGTGATGTCCGACATCGAGTGACCGTCGGCGCGCAGCCGGCCGGCGGCGCGTGCGGCGGGCGGACGAAAGAGCAGGACGAGCGCGATCGCCCAGGTGAAGAACAACGTGCTCACCTCGGGCGCGGCGCGCCACAGCCCGACGGTGAGCCCGTAGAGGCCGATCGCCTCGCTGAGCGCCCACGCGACCGCATAGCTCCAGAGCGCGCGCTGATGGTGGCCCGCGGCCAGCAGCGTCTCGCCGCGCCGGAAAAACCAGAGCGCCGCGACCGTCTGCGCGGCGCCGCCCAGCATGCAATCGACCTGGAGGCGCGCCAGCACGTCGCTGTCGTACGGCGGGCGCCACTGGTGCACGATGATCGTGAGCGCGCTCGGATAGAGCGCCACGCCGAGGACGAAGGCGCCCCAGAGCACGAGCTGCAGCCGCTTTTCCTCCCGCTCCATGCCTCGAATGTCGGCACGGCCGCCGGCTCAGATGAGGCGGCGGGCCGTCAAACCGCCGACACGCCCGGTGAGCTCCGCGATTTCGCTGCGGAACGCATCGAGGATCGTCGGCTGGCCCGGCAGCTCGGCGCGCGGGGCCACGCAGCCCATGGCCTGGGCGGCGGGCTGCACGGTCACGCGGAGACGGCCTTCCTCGGTTTGCAGCACGAGCGGCCAGTGGCGGCAGGCCGCCGGCTTGACGGCGTCCACGCGGCGGCCGGTGGCCAGCGCCAGGTGATGGATCGCGCACAGCGCGTGGCGGCGCGTGCGCATGAGAAACGGGCAGGCGCCATTGTCGAGGGGCTCGATCGTGTAGCCCGCGCCGTCGTCGACGAAGCAGCTCGCGTAGCGCCCGCGGCCCTCCCGGAGGTGCGGGACCAGCCGCGCCAGCTCGTCCATCAGCGAATCGATGACGCGCACCTCACGGCGCGACGCCTCGACGACCAGGCCGACGCAGCAGGTCCGCCCGCGCGGGCAGCCATCCGGATGGCAGCGATACGCGAGACGCCGGAGCGAGCGATCGAGGATCACGCGGGGCGGTCGACGCGGCATGACGCCCGCGTAGCGCGGCAGCCCGCCCACCGTCCAGCGCGGCGTTGCGTGCTCCCGGGCGAGTGGATAGACGAGCCGGGAGGGAGACGCGCATGGCGATCGACTTCACCTTTCCGCCCGAGATCGACGAGCTGCGGCTGAAGGTGCGCCGCTTCGTCGAGGAGGAGGTCCGGCCGCGCGAAGCGCAGATCCGCGAGCGCGAGAACGATCGCCGCTTTCTGATCGAGCAGATCATCGAGATGCGGCAGGCGGCGAAGCGCTGGGGGCTCTGGCTGCCGCACATGCCGAAGGAGTTCGGCGGCATGGGTTTGGGGCACGTGGCGATGGCGTCGGTGTCGGCCGAGGCCGCGAAGTCGGCCTTCGGGCCGTTCGCGCTGAACGCGCAGGCGCCCGACGAGGGCAACATGCACACGCTCCTCCACTGGGGGACGCCGGAGCAGAAGGAGCGCTACCTCCGCCCGCTCTGCGAAGGGCGGATGCGCTCGTGCTTCGCCATGACCGAGCCGGAGGTGGCGGGCTCGGATCCCACGCTCATCCAGACGCGCGCCAGGCTCGAGGGCGATCACTGGGTCATCAACGGGCACAAATGGTTCATCTCGGGGGCCCGCGGCGCCCAGTTCGCGATTCTGATCGCCCGCACCGAAGAGCATCCCGAGATCCCGCAAGCGGCGAACAGCGCCTTCATCGTGGATCTGCCGGCCGAAGGCTGGACCGTGGTGCGCGACGTCGCCACCATGGCGGGCCGCCACAACCACTGCGAGATCCGCATCGAGAACCTGCGCGTACCGGCCGCCAACATGCTGGGCGGGCGCGGCCAAGGGCATCTGCTGGGGCAGGCGCGCCTCGGCCCCGCCCGGCTGGCCCACTGCATGCGCTGGATCGGGCAGGCGGAGATCGCGCTCGACATGATGGTGGCGCGCGCCACCACGCGCTTCGCCCACGGCTCGCTCCTCTCGGAGAAGCAGGGCATCCAGTGGATGATCGCCGACTCCACGATGGAGCTCTACCAGGCGAAGCTCATGGTGCTGCACGCCGCCTACAAGATCGACCGCGGCGAGGACTTCCGCAGCGAGGTCTCGATGGCCAAGCATTTCGTCGCCGGGGCGCTCGGTCGCATCATCGATCGCGCCATCCAGGTGCACGGCGCGCTCGGCTATTCGACGGACACGCCGCTCGCCGCGATGGCGCAGCACGCGCGCTGGGCGCGCTTCGCCGACGGCGCCGACGAGGTGCACCAGTGGCGCATCGCCCAGCGCACGATCGAGGCGTACAAGAAGCACGGGTCCACGCGCACCGCCACGGGCGATCTGCCGCTCTGAGGCGGCGGCTCAGGCGGCGCCGCTCGCGGCGTCGGTCATGCCGTACTTGCGAAAGGGCCCGAAGAACCCGTGCTCGTGGAGGCCGTAGCCGACGCGGCCCTCGTAGGTGAAGCGGGCGACGTGGTCGACCACGCCGTACTGCCCGAGCGGCGCGATCTCGTCGTGCGCGTACTCGAGGCCCTGGACCACGAGGGGCCCCTGGTACATGCCGTGGCGCCAGTCCTGCTCCATGCCGTAGCCCGTCCCCACCGTGATGAAGCAGTGGGTGAGCGGCGTGACCTCCACCGCGAAGGCGCCCCCGGGAGCGTGCGGGAAGGCGATCGTGGAGCGCTCGATCATGCGGGTGCCGCGCCTGAGCACGTGATGATACTCGGGCCGGCCGAGCCACTCCGGCGGCCGGGCGGGATCGGCCCAGACGCGCACGGCCTCCGACAGCATGATCGTCCCGGCGTCGGTCTCGTTCAGGATGTAGTAGATCGCGTGGTCGTCGAACTGCATGGGCGAGTAGTTCCACATGCCGGTCATCTGGCCCTCGGCGCCGCGGATGCCCGGGGGCTCGGGCTCGCCCACCGGCCGTACGCCCCAGGAGCGGTCGCGCGTGCCCTTCCAGCGATCGGGCGTGACGGTGAAGTGTTCGTCGCCGACCCGCAGCGTGCCGCTCCAGCAGCCGGTCTGCGCGAAGCGGAGCGTGTCGAACAGCACGCGGCCGTGCTTGCGGATGTAGTGGCGGGGCTCCTCGAACACCGGCACCGCCCCGGTCCAGGTGAGATCGAAGGCGAGCGGGTGCTCGGTCGGCTCCAGCACCACGCGGAGACGCCGCAGCGGCTCGAGCACTTCGATGCGGAACGGGCCGACGCTCGTGTCCATGCGGTCGCCGAGCTCGCGTGAGGCGCGCACCACGAGGTGGCGCGGCCCCCGGCGCACGACCGCGAAGGCGTCCTGCACCGCGAGGTTGGGATACTGGCCCATGCCCATCACAAGGAACAGCGCGTCGCTCGAGGCGTGCAGGTTGAAGTAGTAGCGATCGTAGAAGTTGCGGTCGCTCGTGCCGACGTGGCGCACGGGCTCGGCGATTTGATGCACTGGAAAGTCGTCCCACGACGAAAGCGCCACGGCAGTGCTCCTCGCTAGGCGCGCGCTCGCTGCGCCTGCTCGATGCGCGCCCACGTGTCGCGCAGGGTGACGATGCGGTTGAAGACCGGGGCGCCCGGGCGGGAGTCGCGCTCGTCGGCGACGAAGTAGCCCAGCCGCTCGAACTGCACCGCGGTGCCCGGCGCGATCGTCCGCAACGACGGCTCGAGCTTGGCGTCCGGGACGACCGTGAGCGAGCTCGGGTTCAAGTGCGTGAGGTAGTCGTCGCCCCCCGGATCCTCGACGTCGAACAGCCGATCGTAGAGGCGGACCTCCGCGTCGATCGCGTCGGCGGCGGCGATCCAGTGGATCGTGCTCTTCACCTTGCGCCCGTCGGCGGGTGTGCCGCCGCGCGAGGCGGGATCGTAGGTGCAGTGCACCTCCACCACGGCGCCCGTCGCTGGGTCCCTCACCACGCGCTCGCACCGAACGATGTAGGCCCAGCGCAGCCGGACCTCGCGGCCCGGCGAGAGCCGAAAGTACTTGGGCGGGGGCGTCTCGCGGAAGTCGTCCTGCTCGATGTACAGCACGCGCGAGAAGGTGATCTTCCGGCTGCCCATGCCGGGATCCTCGGGGTTGTTGACGGCATCGAGCTCCTCGGTGCGGCCCTCGGGGTAGTTGTCGATCACGACGCGGAGCGGCCTGAGCACCGCCATCACCCGGGGAGCGGTGCGGTTCAGCTCCTCGCGGATGGCGTGCTCGAGCATGGCCACGTCCACCAGGCTGTCGCGCTTGGAGACGCCGATGCGCTCGCAGAAGGTGCGGATGGCGGCCGGCGGCACGCCGCGGCGCCGCAGCCCCGAGAGCGTCGGCATCCGGGGATCGTCCCAGCCGGAGACGTGTCCGCCCTGCACCAGCTCGAGCAGCTTGCGCTTGCTCATCACCGTGTAGGTCAGGTTCAGCCGGGCGAATTCGATCTGCTGCGGGCGGGCCTCGGTGCGGCAGTGCTCGATCAGCCAGTCGTAGAGCGGCCGGTGGTCCTCGAACTCGAGCGTACAGATGGAGTGCGTGATGCCTTCGATCGCGTCGGAGAGCGGATGCGCGAAGTCGTACATCGGATAGACGCACCAGCGGTCCCCGGTGCGGTGATGGGTCGCGTGGCGGATGCGGTAGAGGACCGGATCGCGCAGGTTGAGATTGGGCGACGCCATGTCGATCTTCGCCCGCAGCACGTGGGCGCCGTCGGGGAAGTCGCCGGCGCGCATGCGCGCGAAGAGGTCCAGGCTCTCCGCCACGGGACGGTTGCGGTAGGGGCTGTCGCGGCCCGGCTCGGTGAGCGTGCCGCGGTAAAGGCGGATCTCCTCGGCGGAGAGGCTGTCGACGTAGGCCTTGCCGTCGCGGATCAGGCCCACGGCGAACTCGTAGAGCTGCTCGAAGTAGTCGGACGCGTAGTACAGGTGCTCGCCCCAATCGAAGCCGAGCCAGCGGACGTCCCGCTGGATCGACTCGACGTACTCGACGTCCTCCTTGGTCGGGTTGGTGTCGTCGAAGCGGAGGTGGCAGCGGCCGCCGTGCTCGCGCGCGATGCCGAAGTTGAGGCAGATGCTCTTGGCGTGGCCGATGTGGAGGTAGCCGTTCGGCTCCGGCGGAAAGCGCGTCACCACCCGGCCACCGTGCTTCCCGGTCCGTCGGTCATCGGCGACCATCTGCCGGATGAAATCGGTCGGCCGCTCCAGCTCGTCCATCGCTCCCTCTCCTAGAGCACCGGGTGCGGGCCGTCCAGCCGAGCGCCGCGCGGCGCGCGACGCGGCTGGCGTCCCCTGAGCCCCTTCACTATGCTGCGCGCAGCGTGCAGCAGGTGGTGGTCGAAAGCGCGGGCGCGGTCGGTTCGTGAGCGATGCCACGCGGGCCGGCGCGCGCACGACCGGCACGGAGGACGCGCCGGCGCCGCGCGGGCTCGTGGCGGTGGCGGCGGGCGGCCTCGGATTGCTCGCGGCGCTTGCGACCGCCCGGC
>DATMAZ010000011.1:0-5505 GCA_035559675.1 Candidatus Limnocylindria bacterium | reverse complement strand
CCCCGCCGTAGGCGTCGGCGGCCAGCAGCACGAGGCCGACGTCGCGCGCGCGGTCGATGGCGGCCCGCCCGCTCGCGATCTTGGCGGCCGGCGTGCCGTCGAGCACGACGCGGTCGACCCGGCGGGTCATGTCGAGGCCGGCGAGCGGCGAGACGGTGAGGCCCGAGGCGGCGCGCTCGACCACGAACAGGCCCGGCCCGTCGGCGTCCATCGCGGCCACGACCAGGGCGTCGGCGACGCCGGCCGCCGCCACCACCGGCTTCTCGCCGCTGAGCGTCCCGCCGTTGGCGCGCGTCTGCAGCTTCCCCGCGTCCCACTCGCCGAGGCCTTCGCCGAGCGCGAAGGCGACCACGCACTCGCCCGAGGCGATGGCGGGCAGCCAGCGCCGCTGCGCTTCCGCATTCCCGCTCTCGATGAGCGCGGCCGCGGCCATGGCGGAGGCGAGAAACGGCCCGGGCGTCGCGGCCCGTCCCAGCTCCTCGGCGGCGAGCGCCACGTCGAGCAGCTCGAGCCCCGCGCCGCCGTAGGCCGGCGGGATCATGAGCCCCGTCACGCCCATCTCCGCGAGGCCGCGCCAGAGTGCGCGATCGTGGCCGTCGGGCCCCTCCATGATGGCGCGCACGCGCGCGGTCGGGCACTCGGCGTCGAGGTAGCGCCGCAGCGAGTCCTTGAAGAGGAGCTGGTCTTCCGAGAGCCCGAAGTCCATCGCTACTTCCGCTGGTCGCGCGGGAGGCCGAGGCCGCGCTCGCCGATCACGTTGCGCTGGATGTTCGGCGCGCCGCCGCCGAGGGCCAGGCCGAAGTACCACATGAACGCCGTGGTGAGCATGGCGGAGAACGGTGCGGTCGGCTCGCCGGGCGCGAGCAGCGCCCGGTCGCTCATGATGTCCATCGCGAGCTTGGTGATGTGGTACTGCAGCGTGCTCGTGTGCAGCTTGGTGACGAGGCCCGCGAGCCCGGGATCCTCGCCGCGCGCGCCGGCCGTCAGCAGGCGCATCCCGTTGTACTCGGCGGCGAGCACCTGCGCCTCGAGGTCGGCCAGGCGGTCGCGGATCACCGGATCCTGGATGGCCGGTCGGCCGCGCACCTCGGTGAGCTGGGCCAGCGCCAGCACGCCGTCGAAGGTGCGGCGGATCAGCGAGGCGTTGCCGATCAGCGCGCGCTCGTGCTTCAGCGTCGAGCGGCTCACCTGCCAGCCCTGGCCGCGCTTGCCCACGATGTTCTCGGCGGGAACGCGCACGTTGTCGAGGAAGACCTCGTTGAAGTCGGCCTCGCCGGTCATCTGGCGGAGCGGCCGGACCTCGATGCCGGGCGTCTTCATGTCGATCAGCATGTAGGTGATGCCGTCGTGCTTCGGCGCGTCGGGCTCCGTGCGCACCAGCGCGAACATCCAGTCGGCCTCGTGGGCGTTGGACGTCCAGATCTTCTGGCCGGTGACGACCCAATGGTCGCCCTCGAGCACGCCCTTGGTCTTGAGCGACGCCAGGTCGCTGCCGGCGCCCGGCTCGCTGTAGCCCTGGCACCACGTGAGCCGCCCGAGCAGCGTCGGCTCGATGAAGCGCTGCTTCTGCTCCTCGGTGCCGTGCTCGAGCAGCGTGGGGACGAGCATGCTGGGCCCCTGGCCCATGATCTCGAACGGGGCCTTCGCGCGCCGGAACTCCTCGGCGATGATCACGGCCTTCAACGGATCGGCCGGCTGCTCCGAGCCGCCGTAGCGCTTGGGGACGCTGCGGTAGAGGTAGCCACGCGCGATGGCCGCCTTGCGAAACGCCGTGGCCTTCTCGTCGGTGCGCACGACCGCGCCCAGCGCCGCAGCCACGCTGTTGGGATCGCCCGCCTCGACCGGCTCGTTGCCCCACTCGGCCTCGAGGAAGGCGCGCACCTCGGCGCGGAACGCTTCGTACTCGGCGCTGTAGGCGAGATTCATGGGGAGTTCGTCGAGCCGGCATGGCTCGCAAACGGACACCCGCAAGTCAAGTCGCGTGCGTACGGCCTATGGGGTGCACCCGCTCGTGTCCCAGGTGCAGCTCGCCGAGCAGGCGAGCGTGCCGCCGCTGAACCCGCCCGGGATCGACGTGCAGGTCCGGCCGCCGAGGTTGACCGAGTCGCACTGCTCGGCCGAGTCGATGATGCCGTCGCGGGCAGGTCGCCGGGTTGCGGCCCCTTCTTGCGGAGCTTGCGGTCCATAGTCCGGCTCGTTGGGATCGACGAACAGATCCATCAAGCGCCGGCTGTTGCCGGCGAGCGCGTAGAGCTTCACCGCCCGCCACTCGCAGGTGCAGTAGATGGGGTCAGAAAGCACGGGAGTCGCCCGCGCGTCCACGGAAATCGCCGTCAGCGCCAGTTCCCGAGATAGGGGAGGCGGGCGGCGGTGGCGGCGATGGCGTCGCGGGCGGCGAGCAGCTCGGCGGTCGAATCCCACGTGCCGGCGAGCAGTTGGCTCCGCGGCCCGGGCGCCATCGAAAGAGGCGCCGTGAGCCCGCCCGCGGCGAGCGTCATGGCCTCGAGGTCGAGCCGGAACTCGAGCGACGGGTCGCGCTCGCAGGCGGCCATGAGCGCGGCGAGGTCCTCGGGCCGGGCGGTGGGACAGGGGATGCCGAGCGCGAGGCAGTTGCCGGCGAAGATTTCGGCGAAGGACTCGCCCACGATGGCGCGGATGCCGCGGCCCCAGCGCATGATCGCCTGCGGCGCATGCTCGCGCGACGAGCCGCAGCCGAAGTTGCGGTTGACGAGCAGGATGCGCGCCTCGGCGAAGCGCGGATCGTCGAAGGGGTGCAGGTGGCCGCGCTCGCGCAGCTGCGCGCGGTCGTCGGCGAAGGCGTGCGCGCCGAGCCCGTCGAACACCACGCACTTCAAGAAGCGCGCGGGAATGATGCGGTCGGTGTCGATGTCGTTGCCGCGGACGGCGATGGCCGGTCCGCTGATGACGACGCGGCGAGAGTCTTCCATGGTCAAGCGTCCTTTCCGGCGAGCGCGAACACGTCGCGAGCGTCCGTCACTTCGCCCGCAATCGCGGCCGCGGCCACCATCACCGGCGACATGAGTAGCGTGCGGCCGGTGGGCGAGCCCTGACGGCCCTTGAAGTTGCGGTTGGACGACGAGGCGCAGAGCTGGCGTCCCTCGAGCTTGTCGGGGTTCATGGCGAGGCACATCGAGCAGCCGGCCTCCCGCACCTCGAAGCCCGCCTCGCGCAGCACGGTGTCCCAGCCGCGCGCGGCCATCTCGCGTTGCACCTGCCGCGAGCCGGGCACGACCAGCGCCTTCACGTGCGGCGCCACCTTCACGCCGCGGCCCTGCACGTGGCGCACGACCTCCTCGATGTCGGAGAGCCGTCCGTTGGTGCAGGAGCCGATGAAGGCGACGTCGATCCGGGTGCCGCGCAGCCGCTGCCCCGGCCGGAAGCCCATGTACTCGTAGGCCTGCTCGACCAGCGGCCGCTCCTCGGGCGGGAAGGACGCCGGATCGGGCAGCGCGGCGCCGACCGCGGTGGACTGCCCCGGCGTGATGCCCCAGGTGACGGTGGGCTCGATCGAAGCCGCGTCTATGCGCACGACGTCGTCGTAGGGCGCGTCGGCATCGGAGCGGATGGCGTTCCAGTCCGCGACCGCCCGCTCCCACGCCTCGGCCGGCGGCGCGTAGGGGCGGCCGCGGAGATACGCATACGTGGTCTCGTCGGGGTTCACGTATCCGCAGCGCGCGCCGCCTTCGATCGACATGTTGCAGATGGTCATGCGCTCTTCCATCGACAGCCGCTCGATGGTGTCGCCCGCGTACTCGTAGGCGTAGCCCACGCCGCCGTTGACACCGAGCCGGCCGATGATGTCGAGGATCACGTCCTTCGCGTACACGCCCGGGCGGAGCCGTCCGGTCACCTCGATGCGGCGGACGCGCAGCTTGTCCATCGCGAGGCACTGCGTGGCGAGCACGTCGCGGACCTGGGAGGTGCCGATGCCGAAGGCGATCGCCCCGAAGGCGCCGTGCGTGGAGGTGTGGGAGTCGCCGCAGCAGATCGTCATGCCGGGCTGCGTGAGCCCCTGCTCCGGGCCGATCACGTGCACGATGCCCTGCTCGGCCGCGCCCACCCCGAAAAAGCGGATGCCGGCGTCGCGGCAGTTGCGCTCGAGCGCCACCAGCATCTCCTCGGCGAGCGGGTCGGCGAGCGGACGGGCCTGCGAGTGCGTGGGGACGATGTGGTCGACCGTGGCGACGGTGCGCTCGGGGTAGAGCACGTGGAGCCCGCGGTCGCGCAGCATCTCGAAGGCCTGCGGGGAGGTGACCTCGTGGATCAGATGAAGGCCCATGAAGAGCTGGTACTGCCCGGACGGCAGCCGGCGGACCGTGTGGCGGTCGAACACCTTCTCGTACAACGTCTGCGCCATGGTGAATCAGGCCTCCTCTCGGGCGTAGGCTTCGAGGCGGGCGGCGAGCTCGGTGGCCACCCGCGTGAAGGTGCCGAGCGCCCGTGGGTCGATGCGCTGCCACACTGCCTCGATTGCGCGGCTGCGGCGAGCGCTGAGCGCGTCGAGCGTGCGGCGGCCGAGCGCGGTGAGCGCGTAGGTCCGGTGGCGGCGGTCGCGGCTGCGGGCCGCGGCGGGGACGATCAGCTTGCGGTCGAGGAGCTGGCGGATCACGCGGGAGACTGCGGCCGGGCTCTGCTCGCGCCCGCGGGCGAACATCGACGGCATGAACTGCTCGGAGGCGATCTCCTCGAGCACCTGCCATTGCTGCTCGGAGAGCAGCGCCTCCCGGGCGAGCTGGGCGCGGCGCAGCCGGAAGAGGTCGGTGAGCCGCTGCAGCGCGGCGATCGCCGCGTGCGCCTGCGCGACTTTCTCCCGATCGTTCATCGTGGTCAATAGTTAATGTATGTGAAATACTTGTGTCAAGCGGCACCCGGCCGGCACGGTGCTGACCCTGCTCCCCGCCGGCGTGCTGGCGGGGGCGGCCCTCACCGTGCCGCTGCGGCGGCGTGCACCGGCTCTTCCACGCGGTGCCGCGGCTCTGGCGATTCCACGCGATCCACCATTCGAGCGTGCAGCTCGATTGGCTGGCGGGCTCGCGGCTCCACCTGGTCGACGTGGCGGTGACCCGCGGCCTCACGCTGGTGCCGATCACGCTCTTGGGCTTCACGTCCGGCGGTCAGGGCGTGGCCGGACGCAGCTCGTCCACCACGTAGGTTTCCTTGGGACCCTGGCCGATCAGCCCGCCCGCCCAGGCGATCCAGTATTTCTCGCGGAGCGCCTCGGTGATGCGCGCGGCGAGTGCGGGGTCGGTGACGGTGCGAAAGCGGCCGATGAGCACCGTGTCGCCGAAGTCGAGCCGGACTTCCGGCGTCTTCTTGGCGTTGCGGACCCAGTCGCGCGTCGGGTCGAGCGTGTTGAGGTAGATCCGGTCGTCCTCGACCACGAACCAGACGGGAACTGTGTGCGGTTTGCCGCTGCGGCGCCCGGTCGTGGTGAGCTGGACGTTGCGCCGATCCTTCAGCGCCGCGAGGACCGAGGCGGGCGAC
>DATMAZ010000010.1:0-3190 GCA_035559675.1 Candidatus Limnocylindria bacterium | reverse complement strand
GCCGTCGGGCGTCGGCATCGCCGAGTACGACTGGTATCTGAAGCACGTCCAGCTCCTGCCCTACACCTGGCAGGACGAGGTGACGCTCATGGAGCGCGAGCTGGCCCGGGCGCATGCCGCCCTGGCGCTCGAGGAGCAGCGGAACGCCGGCCTGCCCGAGCTTCCTGTCGTCTCGAGCGCCGAGGAGCACGCGCGGCGGTTCGGCGACGCGGTGACCGAGTACATGGCGTTCCTCAAGAGCCGCGACATCCTGACGGTCCACGAGGACATGGAGCCGGCGCTCCGCGCCCGACTCGGGCAGTTCTCGCCCGGCCCGCGCGAGTTCTTCGCCGAGGTCGACTACCGCGAGCCCGTGGCGATGCGCCTGCACGGCTTCCACTGGTTCGACAAGGCCTGGATGCAGCGCGGCGCGGCGTCGAGCCCGATTCGCGCGGTGCCGCTCCTCTACAACATCTTCGCCACGCGGACCGAGGGGCTGGCGACGGCCTGGGAGGAGATGATGATGCAGGCCGGGCTGTTCGACGGCCGGCCGCGATCGCGCGAGCTGGTCTACATCCTCGTGGCCCAGCGCGCCGCGCGGGCGCTCGGCGACCTCCGGATGCACGCCAACCAGGTCACGCTCGAGCAGGCGGCTCAGTTCGCCTGCGCCAATACGCCTCGCGGCTGGCTCCGGATGGACGGCCGGCTCGTGTGGAACGAGCAGCACCTGTATCTGCAGCAGCCCGGCTATGGGACGAGCTACCTCATCGGCAAGATCCAGCTCGAGCGCCTGCTCGCCGACCGCCGCCGCCAGCTCGGCGCCGCGTTCACGATGCGGCGCTTCATGGACGACGTGATCGCCACGGGCCTGATTCCCGTGTCGCTCGTCCGTTGGGAGGTCATGGGCGAGCTGCCGCCCGATCTGCAGCCGGTCATGAGGCGCGGCGGCGCTTGAGACAAGCGCCGCGGGGCGCCAGCCTGTTCTTGTCGCTTTACGGCGTCTGCGAGCTCGATCAACACATTCGGTTCGTCACCGACGACCCACGCGTCATGGCCGGGGCGCATGATCGCCACGTCCCCGGGGCCGAATTCCATTTCGGTGCCGGCATCCATCCGTATACGCCGGCGTCCCGCTCTATCTGGGATTTGAGAGCGCCTGCTGACCGCCGCGGATGCCCTGCGCGTCGCCGCCGGTCGCCTGGCGGCGGACGCCGACCCCCTGGTTAGCACCGGCGTCACGCCAGGGCGTAGAAGAGGTGCATGAAAGAGCGCACCGCGCCGTCCATCCCGGCCACCTTCGGGTTGGCCGATTCGATCACCCAGTACTCGTCGGGGGCGTGGGCGCCGCCCCCGTGGCCCAGGCCATACTGCCCGGCCGGGAGCTTCAGCGGCGGGCCTGTGAACACCACACCGGGCCACGAACCGGCGAGCCGCGGCCACAGCAGTGGTTCGAGCCCCGCTTTGCGGTACGCGGCGATCATGCCTTGGACGAGCTTCGAGTCGGGCGGCGTCTGGGTCGGGTCGTACCCGCCCGTCATGTTCACCTCGATGTCGCCGAAGCCGCGCTTCGCCAGGTGCGCCTTGAGGAGCTCGAGGGTCTCCTTCGCCGTCATGTCGGGGACCAGCCGCATGTCGATCTTGGCGACCGCGCGGTGCGGCAGGATGGTCTTGCCGCCCGGTCCGGTGTAGCCGCCGACGAGCCACTGGATGTTGATGGTCGGCTGCGTCACCAGACGCACGAGCGAATCGTGCCAGCTCTCGTCGTTGAACCACCGCTCGACCCCGAGCGCCTTTTTCGCGGGGGCTTCGCTCCGCTTCGGGATCGCCTCCTCGAGGATCTTCCGCAGCTCGGGCCTGAGCGGCCGCACCTTGTCGAAGAAGCCGTCCACCGCCGGCGTGTGCCCGTCGGGCCCGACCAGCGTGTTGAGCGCCTGCACCAGGTGCCACACGGGGCTGTCGAGCTGCGCGAAGTAGCTCGAATGCACGTCGTGCTTCGGCCCGCGCCCCCACTTCTCGCCGCTCGAGACCAGCTCGAGCTCGACGATGCCCTTCGCGCCGAGGTTGATCTGGACCGTACCGTCGAGGTCCTGGTTCCCGAGCGGGATGATGACGCCGATCGTCTTGCGCAGCGCCGCCTCGACCTCCGGCTTGAAGACGATCTGCCGGAAGTTGGGCGAGCCGATCTCCTCTTCGCCCTCGCACACCAGCACGAGGTTCACCGGCGGCTTCTGTCCGGCGTCCCTGAACGCGTGCAGCGCGGCGAGCAGCGCCACCTGCGGCCCTTTCGTGTTGGTGGCGCCGCGTCCCACCATGACCTTGCCGACGCCGGGCTTGTCCACGATCCGGCCCTCGAGCGGCGGCGAGCTCCACTCTGCCGGGTCGAACTGCTTCACGTCGTACATGAAGTAGACGCCCAGGGTGGTTCGGGCTCCGGCGTCGAGCGTCGCGAACACCCCCGGTTTGCCCGCGGTGGGCACGATCTCGACGTGGTCGAAGCCCGCCTCGCGCGCGAGGCGCGCCATGTATTCCGCGCCTTGCGGGTAGCCGAGATTCTCCGCGGCGATCGACGGCAGGGCGATCCAGTCGCGCAGCATCTTCACCGTCGCGTCGTGGCGGGCGGCGATCCGCGCCAGGACCGCCTCCTGCTCCGCGGCCGCCAGCACCGGGCGCAGGCCGTCGGTCAAGAGGACCGCCGCGCCGCCGAGGGCGCCGTGCACGAACGTTCGTCTGTCGATCAGGTGGGCCTCCATCGGGCACCTCGTCGTCACGCGCCGTCATGGTGCTGAATTTCGAGGTCGGCCGTCAAACCCCGCCGGCGAAGATACGTCGACGCCCGACGCGCCGCGCGGACGAAGCTGCCTGAAACCGGTCGAGACGCGAGTTTCTCTTGTCAGAGTGCGGACGGACGCAACGCGAACGAGTGAATACCTCCTTTTCGTCGACCGACCGCTGGCTTTTCCCGCCGCCTCGCCCGGCCTACTCCGATCCCGAAGCAGAAGGAGCAGGCGCCGCCGTCGCCGGAGCGCTCGGCGGCGCGAAGCGCCGTCCGCTGCACGGTGTTGTTGGGCCGCGGCCTGGTATCCTCCGCAGTAGCTCCTATTGAGCAAGCAAAACGGTGACGCTGTCGCTCTCGAGGTTACTCGTGGCCACGTCGGACTTGCCGTCCCCGTTCACGTCGCCGATGGCGAGTCGCCACGCACCTTTGCCCGTG
>DATMAZ010000009.1:0-4819 GCA_035559675.1 Candidatus Limnocylindria bacterium | reverse complement strand
CGCGGTCGCTGGCGGTGGCGGCCGCGGCGCTGGTGCTGGGCGTGGCGGCGGTTGCGCCCGCCGGCGGCGAGAACGCGAAGACGCTGTTTTTCCGCGGCAACGCGCTCTACGGCGAGGAGCGCTTCGCCGAGGCCGCCGCCGCGTACGAGGCGGTGCGGGCGGCCGGCGTCGAGAGCGCCGCGCTCTACTTCAACCTGGGCAACGCCTACGCGCGCAGCGGCGAGCGGGGCCGGGCGCTGGTGAACTACGAGCGCGCCCGCCGCCTGGCGCCGGCCGACCCGGACGTCGCCGCCAATCTCTCGTACGTGCGCGGCGAGCTGCCGGACGACGGCGCGCTGCCGCTGTGGGTGCGGCTCACGCTGCCGCTCGCCGGACGGTTCGCGACGGGGACGCTGCTCCTGCTCGCTTCCGCGGCGTGGTGGATGCTGTTCGCCGCGCTCGTGGTGGCGCGGCTCCTGCCCGCGACGGCGCGCGCCGCGCGCTGGGCGTTCGCGGCCGCGGTCGCCGTCTACGTGCTGGCGGGCAGCGCCGCGGCGTACCGGCTCGTGCGTATAGAGTGGCCCGCCTGGGCCGGCGTGCTGCGCGAGGCCGCCGTGCGCTTCGAGCCGAGCGAGTCGGGCACGACGCACTACACCGCGCCGCCCGGCACGGTCGTCGAGGTGCTGGCCGAGCGCAACGGCTGGAAGCAGGTGGCGCGCCGCGGCGACCGGCTGCGGGGGTGGGTCCCGCTCGACGCCATCGAGCGGCTCTGACCGTCTATTTCTTGTCCGGCTCAGTAACCGTCGATCGTAGCCAATCGCTCGCGATGCCACGCCGGATCGCCGAAGAGGCTCTCGCCGAGGTGCGCGCGCTTGAACCACAGGTTGAGATCGAACTCCCACGTGAAGCCGATGCCGCCGTGGATCTCGACCGAGCGCCGCGCGGTGCGGCTGTAGACGTCCGACAGCGCGGCCTTGGCGATGGCCGCCGCGCGGGCGCGCTCGCGCACGGCGCGGTCGGCGGTGTAGGCGGCGTGCCAGACCAGCGAGCGCGCCGGCTCCACGTCGGCCACCATCTCGGCGAGCAGGTGCTTGATCGCCTGGAAAGAGCCGATCTTGCGGCCGAACTGCTCGCGCACCTTGGCGTACTCGAGCGCCATCTCGAGCGTGCGGGCGGCGCCGCCGAGACTGTCGGCGGCGATGCCGAGGCAGGCGAGGTCCAGAAGCCGCGCCAGGAGCGCGCCGCCGCGGCCTTCGCCGCCCACCACCGCGTCGCGTCCGACGCGCGCTCGCCTGAGCTCGACCGTGCCGAGGCGCCGGGTGACGTCGTGACACGGATGGCGCTTCACGTGCACGCCCGGATGGCCGCGCTCGATCGCGAACAGCGTGACGCCGTCCTCGCCGCGTCCGGCCCGGGTGCGGGCGGCGACGAGCAGCAGGTCGGCCGCGGGCGCGTCGAGCACGAGCGGCTTCTCGCCGCTGAGCACGAAGCCGCCGCCCGCCCGGGCGGCGCGAAGCTGCACGCCGGCGGCGTCGTGGGTGGCGCCCTCTTCGTGGTAGGCGAGCGCCCCGAAGGCCTCGCCGGCGAGCAGCCGCGGCAGCCAGGCACGCTGCTGCGCCGCCGTGCCGCCGCGCAGCAGCGCCGCGATCACGAGCTGCGTCGAGAGAAACGGGCCGGGCGCGGCGACCCGTCCGAGCTCCTCGCAGAGCACGGCCAGCTCGATCGCGCCGAGGCCGAGGCCGCCCTGCGCCTCGGGCACCAGCACGCCCATCCAGCCGAGCGCCGCCATCTCGCGGTAGAGGCCGCGGGGCACGCCGTCGTCCAGCGGGATGCAGTCGCGCACCAGCAGCGGCGGGCACTCCTTGGCGAGGAACTGTCGGGCGCTCTGCTGGAGCGCGTCCTGCTCGGGGGCGAGTCCGAAGTCGATCATGCGGGGCGAGGCTCCTTCGGCAAGCCGAGGCCGCGCTCGGCGATGATGTTCTTCTGCACCTGCGCCGTGCCGCCGC
Source organism: Candidatus Limnocylindria bacterium (assembly GCA_035559675.1). Classification (GTDB taxonomy): domain Bacteria; phylum Desulfobacterota; class Binatia; order DP-6; family DP-6; genus DATMAZ01. The sequence goes on along the minus strand of DATMAZ010000009.1, from coordinate 2,834 downwards.
CGATGATGAGCCCGAGCGCGAACATGAAGTCGATGGGCCAGAGGCCGCCGTCGGGCGCGTCGGGGTCGCTCTTCTGGAGCCAGCCGCGCGGGCCGAGGATCTCGAGGGCGGCGCGGCCGATCTGGTGGTTCAGCTCGCAGGTGGTGAGCTTGTTCACCGACGCCGCGATGCCGGCCGGGTGGCCGCGCAGCGTCTCGGTGAGCTGGCGATAGGCTTCGAGGCGCCGGGTCTCGACCTGGATGGCCAGCTCGGCCAGCCGCTGGCGGACGACCGGATCGGCCGTGGCGGGCTTGCCGTTGCGCTGCGTCTTACGCGCCCGGCGCACGAGCCCGTCGAAGAGCATCTGCGTGCGCGTGGTCGACGACAGCATGTTGCGCTCGTGGAAGAGCGTGGCGTTGGCCACCGTCCAGCCGTCGTTCAGGTGCCCGACGAGATTCTCGCGCGGCACCTTCACGTCCTCGAAGAAGACCTCGTTGAAGCCGGGGTCGCCGGTCATCTGGACCAGCGGGCGGACGGTGATGCCCGGGCTCTTCATGTCGATCAGGAGGTAGGAGATACCACGGTGCTTCGGCGCGTGCGGGTCGGTGCGCACGAGACAGAACATCCAGTCGGCGAACTGGGCGTTCGAGGTCCAGATCTTCTGTCCGTTCACCACGAAATGGTCGCCCACCAGGTCGGCGCGGGTCTTGAGCGAGGCGAGGTCGGAGCCGGCCCCCGGCTCCGAGTAGCCCTGGCACCAGATCTCCTCGGCGGTGAGGATCTTCGGAAGATAGCGCCGGCGCTGCTCCTCGGTGCCGTGCGTGATGAGCGTCGGGCCCACCATCTGAATGCCCATCATGCCGATGATCTGGGGCGCACGGGCGCGCACCATCTCCTCGTTGACGATGGTCTGGCGCATGACGTCGGCGCCCTGGCCGCCGTACTCCTTCGGCCAGCCCATCGCGAGGTAGCCCGCCTCGTAGAGCGTACGCTGCCACGCCTTGGCGCGCGCGATGCGGCGCGGATCCATCGACTCCATCGAGCGGTCTTGCTCGCTGCGCTTCGGCACGTGAGCCTTGAGCCACGCGCGTACCTTCAGGCGAAACGCGCGGTCTTCGGGCGAGTCGGTGAGGTCCATTCCCGGGTCGCTAACACGCGACCTGCGGGAACGGAAGGCCCGGCCGCCCGCGAATCATACCGGCGCCGGAGGGTCGTTCGATTCGTGCCGTCGATTTCGGTTGCTTGTTGCCGCGCGCCCCGGGTAGACACGGCGGCGGGGGAGTGAACGGGAACGCGCCGAGCGCGTCGCCGTCGCCGAAGGGAGCCGCGTGCGATCGATCTGCAATCTCGCTGGAATATTGGCCGGCCTGCTGGCCGCGGGCGTCGCTGCGGCCGCGGACGTGCCGGTCGCGGGCCGCAAGCTCATCATCACCGACAAGATGGCGGCGGCCAGCCGGGCCAAGGTCGTCTACGTGGCGATCGACGGCGGCGTCACCAAGGGCGCGGGCACGGACCCCGCCGCGATCGACGTCACCTTCGAGGTGGCCTACGTGGGCGGCAGCGCGGCGGGCGCGTTCGTGCTCCCCGCCGGCGTGAGCAACGGATCGGACGGCTGGAAGGCGAACAAGGCGCTGGTCGCCAAGTACGTGAACAAGCTCGCGCCGAGCGCGGGCCCGACCGACGCCAAGATCGGCATCATCAAACCGACCAAGCTGCTGAAGCTCGTCGGCAAGAGCCTCGGCGACACGCCGATCGACATCCTCGGCGCCGGCGCCCCACCGGTGGGCGGCGTCGCCACCGTGTTCACGGTGACCAACGGGCCAAACACCAACCGGCACTGCACGACCTTCTCGCAGACGTCGTGCAGCTACAAGCCGATCGCGGCCGGCACGGGGGCGAAGCTCGTGTGCCGCAACGGCGCCGGCAGCGCGTGCCCGAATCCGCCGACCACCAGCACCACGGCCACGACCACCGTCACGTCGACGACCGAGGCGTCGACCACCACGACCACCACCAGCACGACCACCTCGAGCAGCAGCTCGAGCAGCACGAGCTCGACCACCTCGAGCAGCACGTCCAGCAGCAGCTCCACGTCGAGCACCACCTCGACCACCTCCACTTCCACGTCCACCAGCTCCAGCACGAGCACGTCGAGCAGCAGCTCCACGTCGAGCACGACGTCCACCAGCTCGAGCACCACCAGCACCAGCACGTCCACCAGCTCGTCGAGCACCACCAGCAGCTCGAGCTCGACCACGACCAGCACGAGCAGCTCGACGACCACGACGGCGGCCGCCACCTGCACCGACGGTAACAAGAACGGGCTCGAGACCGACATCGACTGCGGCGGGCCGGTCTGCCCGAAGTGTCCCCTCACCAAGCTCTGCGCCGTCGCCAGCGACTGCCTGAGCAACGTGTGCATCGACGGCGTGTGCTCGTGCGGCAACACGAACTTCACCTTCACCGTGAACAGCAGCACCGGCGGCTTGTTCAGTTCCGCGCAGTGGCCGGGCGGCACGGCGACGCAGAACGGCCCTGCCGGCTGCAGCGTCACCATCAACCGGCCGAACAACAACATCGACTTGGTGTGTTCCCTCGCCGCCCCCTTCAGCATCCACTCGTTCACCGGCTACTCGCTCTGTCAGGGCACGGGCGGCGAGGACGGCGACGGATGCGAGGTCGTCTCGTGTCCGCCGGCGGGGATCGGCTCGTGTTGCAGCACCCGGCCCTCCTGCTCGGCGGCGCTCAACGGCTCCGCGCAAGCGCGCTACTTCGTCACCTGCTTCAACTGAGCCGTCACGACGCGCGCGACGCGTGGTCGCCGATGGCAAGAGGCGGGTGTGGTGGCAACCGCC
>DATMAZ010000008.1:0-4569 GCA_035559675.1 Candidatus Limnocylindria bacterium | reverse complement strand
CCGCCCGGCCGACGCCGCCGTGCGCTACCCGTCGCTCGGCGTGCTGCGGGCGGTGGCGCCGAGCGGCGGCGTCCGGCGACGGCGCTGCCTCGGCGTGCTGCGGCTCCTGGCGCTCGCCCTCATGGTGGCGGCGCTCGGCCGCCCGCAGCTCGGCAGCGAGGAGACGCGCGTCCACCGCGAGGGCGTCGACATCATCCTGGCGCTCGACATCTCCGGCAGCATGCTGGCCGAGGACTTCACCCTCGAGGGGCGGCGCGCGAGCCGGCTGGCGGCCGTGAAGGCCGTCGTGCGCGACTTCATCCGCGCGCGCCCCGACGACCGCATCGGGCTCGTGCTGTTCGCCGGTCGTCCGTACACGCAGAGCCCGCTCACGCTCGACCACGGCTGGCTCGATCAGAACTTGGCGCGGGCGGAGGTCGGGCTCATCGAGGACGGCACCGCGGTCGGCTCGGCGATCGCGACGGCGGTGAACCGGCTCCGGGCGTCCACCGCGCCCTCGAAGTTCGTCGTGCTGCTCACCGACGGGCAGAACAACGCGGGCCGTGTGAGCCCGCAGACGGCCGCCGACGCCGCGGCCGCGCTCGGCATCAAGGTGTACACCATCGGGGCCGGCACCCGCGGGCTCGCGCCGTATCCCGCCACCGACATCTTCGGCAACAAGGTGTACCGCCCGATGCCCGTCGACATCGACGAGCAGACGCTGCGGGCGATCGCCGAGACCACCAAGGCGCGCTACTTCCGCGCCACCGACACCGACAGCCTGCGCGAGATCTATGCCGAGATCGACCGCAGCGAGAAGACGCCCTTCGAGGCGCCGCAGTACCTCGATTGGCGCGAGCTCTATCCCTGGCTCGCCTGGCCGGCGCTGGCGGCCCTGCTGGCCGAGCTGTCGCTCGGCGCCACCTGGCTCCGCAAGCTGCCATGATCGCCTGGCGTGAACCCCTGGTGCTGGCGGCGCTGGTGCTCGTTCCGGCGCTGGTGGCCTTTCTCGCCTGGGCAGAGCGCCGGCGGCGGCGCGACCTCGAGCGTTTCGTCGCGAGCGAGCTGCACGCGCTCGTCGTGCCCGACGTCGATCGCGGGCGGCGGCGGCTGCGCACCGCCCTCGTGGTCGCCGCCGTGGCTGCGCTGGTGGTTGCGCTCGCCGGGCCGATGTGGGGCTTTCGCTGGGAGCGCGTGCATCGCGAGGGCGTCGATCTCGTGGTGGCCATCGACACCTCGCGCAGCATGCTCGCCGGCGACGTGAAGCCGAGCCGGCTCGCGCGCGCCAAGCTCGCGGTGCGCGACCTCGTGGCGTCGCTGGGCGGCGACCGCATCGGCTTGGTGGCCTTCGCCGGCAGCGCCTTCGTGCAGTGCCCGCTCACGCTCGACTACGGCGTCTTCCTGCAGAGCCTGGACGCGCTCGACGTCGGCATCATCCCGCGCGGCGGCACGGCGCTGGCGGCCGCGCTCGACGAGAGCCTGGGCGCGTTCGAGGGCCGCGAGGGAAGGCACCAGGCCATCATGCTGATCACCGACGGCGAGAGCCACGAAGGCGACGTCGCCGCCGCCGCCAAGCGGGCGCAGGAGCGCGGCGTGAAGGTGTTCACTGTGGGCATCGGCACGCGCGAGGGCGAGCTCATTCCCGCCGACGGCGGCTCGTTCCTGAAGGACCGGCGCGGCAACGTGGTGAAGTCGCGGCTCGACGAGCGGACGCTGCAGGACGTGGCCGCGGAGACCGGCGGCGTCTACGTGCACGCCGAGCGGCCGGAGACCGCGCTCACCGCGCTCTATCGGGACCACATCGCCAGCCTGGAGAAGCGCGAGCTCGGCAGCACGCTCGAGCGGCGCTGGGAGCAGCGCTTCCAGTGGCCGCTCGCCGTGGCGTTCGTGCTGCTGGTGGCCGAGATGCTGCTCGCCGATCGCCGTCCCCGCCGGCGCGCCGAGGAGGGGCGATGAGAGCCGGGCGGATGCTCGTGCTGGCGGCCGCCGCGGCGTGCACGCTCGGCTGGCTCGACCCGAGCGCGGCGCCGCGCGAGGCGGCGCGACTCTACGACGCGGGGCAGTTCGAGGAGGCGGCCGCCAAGTACAACCAGGCGCTGGTGGACGAGCCCGATTCGGACCTGCTGCACTTCAACCTGGGCGCCGCCGAGTACCGCCGCGGAGAGTTCGAGGCGGCCGCCCGCGCCTACGGTGCGCTGCCGGAGGACCCGGCCGCGCTGTACAACCAGGGCAACGCGCTCTACCGCCTCGGGCTGGCCGCCGAGGAGAAGGCGCCGCAGGAGGCGCTCGGCAAGTGGGCCGAGGCGCTGGCGGCGTACCGCCGGGCCATCGCCCGCGATCCGGCCGACGAGGACGCGAAGTTCAACTACGAATGGGTGCGCCGCAAGATCGACGAGCTGCAAAAGAAGCTGGAGGAGCAGCAACAGCAGCAGGAGCAGCAGCAGCAAGAGGAGCAGCAAGAGCAAGGGCAGGAGCAGGGTCAGCATCAGCAGGACCAGCCGCAGCCGGAGCAGCAGGACGGAGAGGCCGGTCAGCGGGAGCAGCAGGACCGCCCGGAGGACACCGACCAGCCAGAGACCGGCGAGCCGCAGGCGCAAGAGCCCGGCCCGGAGCAGGCGCCGCCCGGCGGCGGCGAGTCGCAGCAGGCCGACGCCCGGACCACCGATGGACAGCTCACGCGCGAGGAAGCCACGGCGCTGCTCGACGCCGAGCGCAACGAAGAGTTGCGGCCGGACGAAGTGATCCGTAGACAGCTCGGAAGCGGCGACGTGCCGCTGCAGGATTGGTAGACCCGATGCGACTGCTGGCGGCGTGGGTGGTCCTGGTGGCCGTCGCGAGCGCGGCCGCCGACGTGAGCGTCGAGCCGCGGCTTCGCCCAGGGCGCGTGGTGGTCGGCCAGCCGGCCGCGCTCGACGTCGAGATCCGCGGCACGCAGAACGCCGAGGTGCCGGTCGTGCCGGTGCCCGACGGATTGCGGATCGAGTACCGCGGGCAGTCGACGCAGGTGTCGATCGTGAACGGCGCGATGTCGACGAGCCTCACGCACAGCTTCCTCCTCGTCCCCGACCGCGCCGGCAGCTACGAGGTGGGACCCATTCGCGTGCAGGCGGGCGGCCGGGCCGTCGACGCCGGCAGCGTCCGGCTCGAGGTGACGGGCGCCGCCGCGGCCCCGGAAACGGGCGGTGGCCCGCCGCCCACCGCACAGGCGCTGGGGCCCGACGGGCTTCGGCTCTCGCTGGCGGTCGGCAAGGAGCGCGTCTACCTGCACGAGCGTGTACCGCTGCGCGTGACGCTCGAGGTGGGCGACGTGCAGGTGACGGACGTCCGCTACCCCGTGGTCGGCGGCGACGCCTTCTCGATCGGCAAGTTCGCCGAGCCCGAGCAGCACCAAGAGATTCGCGGCGGTCGTCGCGTGCAGGTGGTGGACTTCGCCACCGACCTGCTGCCCGTGCGCGCCGGTGAGGCCACGCTGTCGGCCACGATAACGCTGGCGGTGGTCGTGCGCCGTGGCAATCCGCTCTTCGACCACTTCTTCGGCATGGATCCGACGTTCGGGAGCCGCCGAAACGTCACGCTGGAGGCCGAGCCCGTGCACCTCGTCGTGCTGCCGCTTCCCGAGGCGGGCCGGCCGCCGTCGTTCGGCGGCGCCGTCGGCAGCTTCACGCTGGCCGCGAGCGCCAGCCCGCTCGAGGTACGAGCCGGCGACCCGGTGACGGTGTCGATCACGCTGCGGGGCACGGGCAATCTCGAGCATGCCACGGCACCCGCGCTCGACGGCAGCGATGCGCTGAAGGTCTACCCGCCGTCGCTGGTGGAAGAATCGGCGCGCGGCGCGGCGCTCGAGAAGCGCTTCGAGCAGGTGGTGATCCCGCAGGCGCCCGGCGACGTGAGCCTGCCGGCGCTCGACTTCGCCTTCTTCGATCCGGATGCCGGGGTCTACCGCACGGCGACGGCACCGCCGATCGCGCTTCGCGTGCTGCCGGCGCCGGCGAGCGAGACGCCGGTGGTGGTGCCCCCGCCCGCCGCCGCGCCGGGCGCGCGCGACGAGGTGCTCGGGCGCGATCTCGTCTCCATCAAGGATGATCCCGGGCGCCTCGTGCCCGTCGGCAGCCGCCGCTGGCGGTCTCCCGTCTTCTGGCTGCTCCAGCTCCTGCCGCCGCTTCTCTGGGGGGCCTGCGTCATGTGGGATCGCCGCCGCCGGCGTCTTTCGGGCGATCAGCGCTACGCTCGCTTCACCCGGGCGGGATCGCTCGCCCGCCGCCGCTTCGACGACGCGCGCACGGCGCTGCAAGGCGGCGACGCCGCGCGCTTCTACGACGCGCTCGCGCGCGGCATGCAGGAGTACCTGGCGGCCAAGCTCGATCTCCCACCCGGCGCCGTGTCGCCCGCGACGGTGGCCGAGAAGCTGCACGCGACCGCCGTGCCGGCGTCGCTGGTCGACGAGGCCACGGGGCTGCTCCTGTTGTGCGAGCAGATGCGGTTCGCGCCGATCGCGGACGGCGACCGGGCGAGCGCGCTCGCGCGCGCCGACGCGCTGGTGCGCGGGCTCGAGCGCCAGCGCGGGCTCGCGCGGTCGCTGGCGGTGGCGGC
>DATMAZ010000007.1:0-55073 GCA_035559675.1 Candidatus Limnocylindria bacterium | reverse complement strand
GCCTGGGGCGTGCGGCAGCGCCGCGCCGGGCGGCGAGCGCGCCTGCCGCTGCCCCCCGTGCGCTTCCGCGCGGGCACGGTACTGGCGTCGCTCGCGAGCGCGATGATCGACGTGAGCGACGGCCTCGTGCAGGACCTGGGGCACGTGTGCCGCGCGAGTGGCGTCGGCGCCGTGATCGACCTCGACCGGCTGCCGGTGGTGCGGCCGTGCGCGGCGCTCGGGCGGCGCGGTTGGTTGCTCGCCGCCACCGGCGGCGAGGACTACGAGCTGCTGTTCACGGTGCCTGCGTCGCGCGCCGGGCAGCTCGCGCGGCTCCGCCTCGGTTGCGCCTGCACGCGCATCGGCACGATCGTCCGGGGGCGCGGAGTCTCGCTGCGCGACGGCGCCGGGCACGTCGTGCCGACGCCGGCACCCGGGTTCGACCACTTCACCTGACTTGCGGGTGCGGGCGGCCCTGGCTACCGTTCGCCCATGACCCGGCCGCAGGTCCTCGCCGTGCTCGAAGCGCTCCGGCGCGGCGAGCTGAGTGCGGCCGAGGGCCTCGCCCGGCTGCGCGGGCTGCCGTTCGAGGATCTCGGGTTCGCCACGGTTGACCACCATCGTCCGCTGCTGTCCGGGGCGGGCGAGGTGATCTATGCGAGCGGGAAGACGGCGGACGAGGTCGTGGCGATCGCCGAGCGCATCGCGGCCGAGAACGAGGACGTGCTGGTGACGCGCTGCTCGCCCGAGCTGGGCGCCCGCCTGGCGGCGGCGCTGCCGGGCTTCGTCTACCACGGCCGTGCGCGATTGGCGGTGCGCCGTCCGGCGCCGCGCCCGCCCACGCTCGAGGGCACCGTGCTGATCGTGTCGGCCGGCACCGCCGACCAGCCCGTGGCAGACGAGGCCGCGCTTTGCGCCGAATTCTTCGGGTGCGCGGTGGAGCGGTTGAACGACGTAGGCGTCTCGGGGCTGCACCGGCTGCTCGCCCGGCGCGACCGGCTGTGGAAGGCCGCCGTGATCATCGTGGTGGCCGGCATGGAGGGCGCGCTGCCGAGCGTGGTGGGCGGTCTGGTCGCACGCCCGGTGATCGCGGTGCCGACCAGCGTCGGCTACGGCGTGGCGGCCGGCGGTGACGCGGCGCTGGCCGGCATGCTGACGAGCTGCGCCGCGGGGGTCGTGGTGGTGAACGTCGACAACGGCTTCGGTGCCGCCGCGGCGGCGGCACGCATGCTGCGGCCCGTGCCATGAGCGACATCAAGTCCGGCCGGGCGCGCCGCGGGCTCTCGGTGGGCGGCCTCACCACCGCGATCGGCGGCAGCTACCTCTGGCAGTTCGTCAAGTGGCCGTTCCAGTCGAGCGAGGAACGCCAGGAGACGATGCTCGCGACGCACATCCGTAACGCACAACGGCTCGTCTCGCAGTCGGTCGAGCTGCGCGGCGCCTTCGCCAAGCTCGTGCAGATGCTCAGCATGCGCAGCGATCTGCTCCCGGCCGAAGCCGTCGACGTGCTCGCGAGCGTGCGCTCGTCGATGCCGCCGATGCCGGCCGACGTCGTGCGCCGCGTGATCGAAGAGGAGCTGGGCGCGCCGCCCGAGCGCTGCTTCGCGCGCTTCGAGGAGCAGGCGTTCGCCGCCGCGTCGCTCGGACAGGTCCATCGCGCCGAGCGGGAGGACGGCCGGCGCGTCGCCGTGAAGGTGCAATATCCCGGGGTCGCGGACACCGTCGGCCAGGACCTGAAGAACATTCGGGCGCTCATCCGGGTGATGGCGGCGATCGGCCGGGACGTCATGGGCCGTGACGTCGACACCAAGCTGGTGGTGGCGGAGCTCGAGGCCCGCTTGCGCGAAGAGCTGGACTACCGGCTTGAGGCGGCCAACGCCGAGCGCTTTCGCATGCTCTTCGCCGACGACCCGGAGGTGGTGATTCCGCGGGTGCACGCCGATCGGTCGACGGGCCGGGTGCTGACCATGGACCTGCTCGACGGCTATCCCATCGACCAGCTGATGGCGCCGGGCGTCGACCCCGCGATGAAGGAATGGACGGCGGTGAAGATATTCCGGCTCTTCTACCGCCAGCTCCTGGAGTTCGGGATGGTGCAGACCGACCCGCATCCCGGCAACTATCTGGTGACGCATCACCCGAAGATCTGCATGCTCGACTTCGGCTGCGTGCGCACGCTCGAGCCGGCGATCCGTCGCGGCTACGTGCGTCTGGCCCACGCGCTCGTGCGCGACGACGCCGAGGAGATGGCGGCGGCCGGCCGGGACCTCGGCTTCGTCGACAAGGACCCGACGGTCTTCGTGCGCCTCATGCGGCTGTCGGGATCGCCGCTCATCAAGGACGCGCCGTTCGATCCCACCACGCACGACCTGGTCGCGCTCGCCACGGAGGCGACGCGCATCGGGCTCGCGGGCGAGCCGCTGCTCGCGCCCGGTCACGACGTGTTCATCGGGCGTGCGCTGCTCGGCGTCGACGGGTACCTGAAGGGCTTCGGGGTGGTGCGCAACTGGCATCGCGAGTTTCTCGACGTGCTGGCCAAGCTGCCGCCCGAGCCGGACGTCGCGATGCCGCAGACTGGCTGACGCGGCGCCGCCACGGCGGCGCGGGCGACGGGACGAGCCCGGCGAGCAGCGCGATTCGCAGCCCGCGCGCGTGGCCATGGCCGCACGATCGCGCTACACGATGGGACCCCCGGATCCACACCCCCGGGGCACGAGCGATGCGCGGCACGGTGCAAACGTGGATCATGCGGGGCCTGGCGGCGCTGGGCGTCGTCGGGCTCGTCTGGACCGCATATCCCTCGCTTCGCGACGCCGTCCTCGAGGTCGAAGTGACGCGGGCGGCGCGCGGCCAGGCGCTCGCCGCGGCGCTCGGCTGCTTCGCGTGCCACGGTCCCGACGGGCGGGGCGGCGTGAAGAATCCGGGGAGTCGCGAAGGGGAGGTGCCCGCCTTCGTCGAGCAGACGCAGATGATGTACGTACGCAACGTCGACGAGCTCCGCGAGTACGTGCTCGATGGGATGCCCGCGCGACGGCGCGACGACCCCGACTACCGCGCCGAGATCGAGGCGGCGATGCTGCGCATGCCGGCGTACCGCGGGTTTCTCACGGCGCAGCAGGTCGACGACTTGGTGGCGTATCTCCGGGCGGCCTCCGGTCAGATCCTGCCGGGGCCGGACGATCCCAAGGCGTTTCGCGGCGCCGAGCTGGCGATCGAGTACGAGTGCTTCGCCTGCCATGGGCCGCTCGGCGCGGGCGGCGTCCCGAACCCCGGCTCGTTCAAGGGCTACGTGCCGAGCTTCTGGGGACGCGACTTCGACGACCTCGTGCGGGACGACGACGAGCTGCGCGCCTGGTTGACGGACGGAAAGATCGCGCGTATCGCCGAGCACCCGATCGGCGGATGGTTCTTCCGCCGCCAAGCGCTGAAAATGCCGGCGTACGGAAACCGTCTGTCTCCCGAGGATATCGACGCGCTCGTGGCCTACGTGCGGTGGATCCGCAACGGGCCGTGGCGGGACGAGCTACGCTAGCTGACTAGCCGTCGAGCTTGCAGACCCGCGCGGCCTGCAGACCCTTCTGGCCGTCGGTGATCTCGAACTGGACTCGCTGCCCCTGCTCGAGCGTCCGAAAGCCGGAGCCGTCGATCGCCGAGTAGTGGACGAAGACGTCCTGTCCCTCGTCAGTCGTGATGAAGCCGTAGCCCTTTTGGCCGTTGAACCACTTGACCTTACCCTGTGCCACGGAAGTGCTCCTTCCCCTGTTGCTGGACCGGGCGCTCCCTACCACAGCGGATTCTCGGAAGGCAACCTTTTGCGCCCATTTTGGGGAGCCGCTACAACCAGGCCATGGCGGCGGGCGCGGAGCCGGTGGCAGCGGCACGCGCGCAGTCGCGGCAGCGGCGCGCGCGCGCGGGGGACGCGGCTGCGGCCACTTGGGTGCAGCGCGTCGAGTACGCCGTCGTCCGGGCGGTGGCGGCCGTCCTCGCCGCCCTTCCGCTCGGCGTGGCGTTGCGGCTCGGCGCCATGGTCGGGACGCTGGTCTACCTGCTGTCGTGGCCGCACAGGCGCATCGGCATGCGCAACCTCGCGATCGCCTTCCCCGAGCGATCGCTCGCCGAGCGACGGCGCATCCTACGGCACTCGCTACAGAATCTTGGCCGGACGGCGGTCGAGTTCGTGCGGGTCCCGCGCATGAGCGACGACGAGCTGAGACAGATGGTGCGCTTCGAGGACGAGGCATGGTGGGCGGAGGCCATCACCCGCGAGCGCCCGACGGGGGCGCTCATCCTGAGCGGGCACTTCGGCAACTGGGAGCTGTTGGTCTACGCCCACGGCCGCCGCGGCCATCCGGTCACCATGGTGCACCGGGGCATTGCCAACCCGCTGATCGATCGGTGGTTGAACGACATTCGCGCCCGGGCGGGTACCAAGCTCGTGCGCAAGGCGCGTGCGGCGACCGGCGTGCTCCGCGCGCTCAAGCACGGCGACCTGCTGGTGCTGCCGTTCGATCAGAACTCGACGCGCGGGCTGGCGGTGTTCGTCCCCTTCTTCGGGTTGGCCGCCGCCACCAACTCCGGGATCGCGCGCATCGCCCTGCGCAGCGGCGCGCCGGTCGTGCCAGCCTTCATCGTCCGGCAGGGACGGTCGGGCCAGCACGTCGTGCACGTGCTGCCCATCCTCGAGGCCGAGCACACGGGCGACTTCGAGCGCGACGTGGTGTACAATACGGAGCGCTTCTCGCGGGTGTTCGAGGACATGGTGCGGCGGTATCCGGAGCAGTGGTTGTGGGTGCACCGGCGTTGGAAGACGCGGCCGCCCGGCGAGGCGCGGTTCTACTGATCATGGCGAAGCGGCGGGCAGCCTCGCGCAAACGGTCGAGCCGCGGCGCCACCGCGCGCCGCGCGGAGCGGCCGCGGACGATCGCCGCGCTCGAGAAGGCGTTGCGGGCGGTCGAGCGGCGGCTGGCGCGGGCCACGGCGGAGCTCGACGCGCTGCGCGCCACGCACGAGCGGAAGATCGCCGCCGTGCGCCGGGCCGCAGACCGCCGCGTGGCGGCGATGATGCAGGAGATCGCCACGCTCCGCCATCACGAGGCGCGCGCGACGGCGCTGGAACGCCTGCTCCAGGAGCAGCAGGCGGCTCGGGCGGCACAGCGGGAGGACGATGGAGCGACTACGGGTACTGCTGGTTGACGATCACACCGTAGTGCGCCAGGGCCTGCGACGCATCCTCGCCTCCGACGAGCAGATCGAAATCGTCGGCGAGGCGGGCGACGGGCGCACCGCCTTGGAGCTGGCGCAGCGCCTCCAGCCGCACGTGGTGGTGATGGACGTGGCGCTGCCCGAGCTGAACGGCATCGAGGCCACGCGCCAGCTCGCCAAGCGGGCGCCGGCCGCGCACGTGCTGATGCTCACCATGCACGCCGACGACGTCTACGTCCGGCAGGCGCTGAAGGCCGGTGCGCGCGGCTACTTGTTGAAGGACTCGGAGGACCTCGACCTCATCAAGGCGGTGAAGGCCGTCGGCGCCGGTGGGTCCTTCTTCAGCCCGGCGGTGTCGCGCGTGGTGCTGAGCGGCTACCTCGGCGACCGGCTGCCGGGCGACCGCGACGAGCCGCTTGCCCGCCTGACCGACCGGGAGCGCGAGGTGCTGCAGCTCATCGCAGAAGGCAAGACCAACAAGGAGATCGCCGCCGCGCTGTCGCTCAGCGTCAACACCGTCGAGACGCACCGCAAGCACCTGATGGAGAAGCTCGACCTGCACAACACGGCCGAGCTGGTCCGCTTCGCGATCCGCGAGCGCCTGGTGCAGTAGCCGCGCCGGCGGCTTGACCGGCCCGGGGCTCCGCTCTAAGCATCCGCGCTCGTGTCCACCAAGGCGGCGGTCGAGCAGGGCGCGGACGTCCCGCGCTCCACCAAGGTGCGCATCCTGGAAGCCGCGGAGCAGGTGTTCGCCGAGCGCGGCTTCGAAGGCGCCTCCACGCGCGAGATCGCCGCGCGCGCCGACGTCAACATCTCGAGCCTGCACTACCACTGGGCGTCGAAGGAGACGTTGTACGTCGCCGTCTTCCGCAACGTCTTTGCGCGCATCATGGACCACCTCGAATCGAGCATCACGCCGCTGCTGGAGCGCGCAGCGCCGCGCGCCGAGTCGCCCGAGATGGTCGACCGCGTGATGCGGGAGCTGTTCGACTTCTTCGCCGCACGGCCCACGATCCCCCGGCTGCTGCTCCGCCGGATCGTGGAGAGCGAGGACCGCGACCACGGCCTCGAGCGCGACGTGCTGGGGCCGGCGTGGGAGCACTTCACGGCGTGGACGCGCCAGGCGAAGCTCGACGACGCCTCGGCGCGGCTGTTCATGCTGACGATGCACTCCGTCGTCATGGTGTATGCGCTCGACAGCGCGCCGTATTGCACGGTGCTGGGCGGCAGCGTGCAGGATCCCCGGCTCGCCGACGCGCTGCGCACGCACGTCGCCGAGCTGGCGTGCGCGCTGCTCGAGCGCATGGCCGCCCGCTAGCGTGGATTGCATCGTCACGCTGGACGCGGGCACCGGCTCGGGCCGGTGCATGGCGTTCGACGCCGCCGGGCGCGTGCTGGCCGCGGCGCAGGAGCCGTTCACCTATCACCTCTTCGAGCATCCCACCTTGCCGATGGTGCGTGGCTGCGACCTCGATCCGGACGCGTTCTGGGCGGCGCTCGCCCGCTGCACGCGGCGCGTCGTCGGCGCGTTGCCCGCCGCTGCCCGCATCCGGGGCGTCGTCGCCACCAGCCAGCGCGAAGGGTGCGTGTTCGCCGACGCGGAGGGCGCCGTGCTCTACGCCGGCCCCAACCTGGACGGCCGCGCGGTCCTCGAGGGGCTCGAGCTGGAGGCCCGCCTCGGCGCGGATCGCCTGCATGCCATCACCGGCCACGCCCCGCCCTACATTTTCGCGGCCGCCCGCTACGTCTGGTTTCGTCGGCAGCCCGAGGCGCGGCGGCTTGCCATGGTGTTCATGCTGAACGACTGGATCACCTATCGCCTCTCGGGCGAGCGCACCGCGGAGCACTCGAGCGCGGCCGAATCGTTTCTGTACGACGTGACGGCTTGCGCCTGGAGCGACACGCTCGTCACCGCCGTCGAGCTGCCGGCAGCCGCGCTGCCGCCGCTTCGGTGTGCGGGCGCCGAGGCCGGGCGCGTCACGTCGGCCGCGGCGGCCGCCACCGGGCTCCCGGAAGGCACGCCGGTCTTCGTCGGGGGCGCGGACACGGAGATGGCGCTGCTCGGCAGCGGCGTGGTCGCTCCCGGCGACGTCGGCGTCGTCATGGGCACCACGATGCCGCTGCAGATGGTGCTGGAAGAGCCGCTGCTCGACCCGGACGGCTCGCTCTGGACGAGCCCGTTCGTCGTCCCCGGCCGCTGGGTGCTGGAGAGCAACGCCGGCGACACGGGCGGCGCCTTCCGCTGGCTGCTCGGCCTGTTGCTCGGCGGAACCGACGACGCCGCGCACGCCGAGGCCGAGCGCCTCATGCGTGCGGCGCCGGGCGGCCCGCAGCGCAGCATCTGCCACCTCGGGCCCGTGGTCTTCGGCTTGAAGCACATGAACCCGTTCCACCCGGCGGGCCTGCTGTTCCGTTTCCCGCTGCTCGACCTCGATCGCCCGAACCGCGCCGAGCTGCTGCGGGCGTTCGCCGACAGCGTCGCGTTTGCTGTGCGCGGCAACCTCGAGCAGCTCGAACGCGTGTCGGGGCGCCGGCCGGCGGTGGTGCGTCTGAGCGGCGGCCTCACCCGCGTCGGCGTCCTGCCGCCGCTCGTGGCGACCGTGCTCGGCCGGCCGGTCGAGGTCGCCGCGGTGCCGGAGAGCGCGAGCCTCGGGTGCGCGATCGTGGCGGCGGCGTCCGCGGGCCTCCACCCCGGCGTCGCCGACGCCGTCCACGTCATGACGGGCTGCCGCCGCGTCGACCCGGATCCGGCGCCGTTTGCGGCTTTCGGCGAGGCGTACGAGCGCTGGCGCACGGCGCAGCAAACGCTGCACGCCTGGACGCTGTAGTCCCATGATTCGCGCGGTCTTGCTCGATTTCGACGGCACGCTGGTGGACACCGAGCGGCTGCAATGGACGGCCTACGAGCAGGCGCTGGCGCCGTTCGGGGTGCACGTGGGCCTGGACGAGTATCGGCGGCACTTCATCCGTGCCGCCGGCGGCAGCGACTGGGTGTGTCGCCGCTACGCGCTGCCCGTCGCGCCGGACGAGCTGCGCGCGCGCAAGGCGGCGGCGTATCGCGCGCTCATTCCCGCCGGCGTTCGTCCATGCGCGGGCGCCGGCGAGCTGCTGCAGCGTCTCGCCGGGCGTCGGCTTCTGGCCGTGGTGACCAACAGCGTCCGCGCCGAGGTCGACGTCATTCTCGCGCACCTCGGATGGACGCACGGCTTCGATGCGGTGATCGCGCGCGAGGACTACGTGCACGCCAAGCCGGCGCCCGACGGCTACCTCGTGGCGGCGGCGCGTCTCGGCTGCGCCCCACACGAATGCGTGGTCGTCGAGGACACCGAGCGCGGCGTGCGGGCCGGGCTGGCGGCGGGCATGCGGGTCGTTGCGGTGCCGAGCGACCTCACGTACGACAATGACTTCTCGGGATGCGTGCGCCGGCTGGACAGTCTCACCTCCCTCACCGAGACGCTGCTGGACCAGATCGATCGGGACGGATGCTCGTGAGCGCGCCCGGCGTGCCGGCCATCGAGCTGCGCGCCGTCTCCAAGCGATTCGGCGCGGTGGAGGCCGTGCGCGATCTTTCCTTCACGATTGCCGCCGGCGAGATCGTGGGCTTTCTCGGGCCGAACGGCGCCGGCAAGACGACGACGCTGCGCATGCTTGCCGGCGTCTTCCCGCCGACCACCGGCACCGTGCGTATCGCCGGACACGACCCGGTGCACGAGGCCCGGCGCTGCCGGCGCGCCATCGGGTACTTCCCGGAGCACGCGCCCTCGTATCCCGAGCTGACCGTCCTCGAGTACCTGCACTTCGTGGCGCGGGCGAAGCAGCTGCCCCGAAGCGAGCGCCCGCACGCCGTGGACGCGGTGCTCGGCGCCTGCGGGCTCGGCGACATGGCGCGGCGGCGGGTCGGGACGCTGTCGAAGGGCTACCGCCAGCGCCTCGGCCTCGCGCAGGCGCTGTGCGGCGACCCGCCCATCCTCGTGCTGGACGAGCCCACCATCGGGCTCGATCCGTCGCAGGTGGTGGAGATCCGCGAGCTGGTGCGCACGCTGCGCGGCAACCGCACGGTCCTGTTCTCGAGCCACATCCTCTCCGAGGTGGAGGCGCTCTGCGAGCGCGTGGTGGTGATCGCCGGCGGGCGGCTCGTCGGCGAGGGGACGGCCGCCGAGCTCGGCCGCCGCCTCGGCGCCCGCCGCCGTGTGATCGTGCGCCTCGACGCCTCGCCGGGCGAGCTGGCCTCGGCGCTGGCGCAGGTGGACGGCGTGCTCGGGATTACGTCCCGGGACGATGCGGTGTGCATCGACGCCGCCCTCGACGTCGACCTGGCGCGGTTGGTGGGCGAGACCGCGCTGGCGCGCGGCTGGCGGCTGCGCGAGCTGCGCGAAGAGCCGCTCGCGCTGGAGGAAATTTTCCTCCAGCTGGTGAGCGGCCGGGAGAGGCCGCTGCCGTGACCGCCGTGCTGCGCAAGGAGCTGCTGCTCTACTTCACCTCGCCCATCTTCTACGCGCTCGCCGCCATCTTCCTCGTGCTCTCGGGCTACTTCTTCTACACCAACCTCCACTTCTTCGTGCTCTACGGCGCCATGGACCTGGTGAAGGGCTTCTGGCTGTTCCACTTCCTCGACACGCGCCGGCTGCTGATCGTGCTGGTGCCGATGCTGACGATGCGGCTGGTGGCGGAAGAGCGAAAGCTCGGCACGCTTGAGCTGCTCTGGACGTATCCCATCGGCGATGCCGGCGTGATCGCCGGCAAGTTCCTCGCCTGCGTGCTGGTGCTCGCGCTCACGCTGGGGCTCACCGCCATCCATCCGCTGATGCTGGCACGCATCTACCCGTTGGATTGGGGCCCCGTCGTCGCGGGCTATCTCGGACTGCTGCTGCTGGCCGCCGCGTGCGTCTCGTGCGGCCTGCTCGTCTCCGCGCTGACCGACAGTCAGCTCGTGGCCGCGGCCGCCACGTACGGCGTGCTGCTGCTGTTCTGGGTGCTCACCTGGAACGAGGCAGCGGTGAGCGAGGGGTGGCTCGGGTGGCTGGCGCCGCTCTCGCTGTTCGATCGCACGGCGGTGTTCGCCGAGGGCGGCATCGACACGCGGGACATCGTGTATTTCGTGCTCTTCAGCGCGACCGGTCTCGGCTGCACGCTGCTGGCGTTCGAGTCGCGGCGCTGGCGAGGCGTGCGATGAGCGGGGGCGGCCGCGCCGTTCGCGGCTGGGTGCAGCTCGCCGTGCAGCTCGGCGCCCTGCTGTTCGTCGCCTGCTGCCTGCAGATCGTCGCCGACCGCACGAACCAGCGTTTCGATCTGACAGTGGGCAAGACGCTCACGCTGGCGCCGCTCACGCGCCAGGTGCTGGGCGAGCTCGAGGGGCCGCTGCGGATCACCGTCTTTTACGATCGCGGCAACCGCGCCCGCTACGGCGCGGTGTTGAAGCGGCTCGCGGCCGAGAACCCACGGGTCACACCGGTCCTCTACGACTACGATCGCTATCTGGAGCGGGCGCGCAGCCTCGGCGTCGACGGGTACGGGCGCGCCGTGCTCGAGTACGAGGGCCGCCGCGTCGTGGCGCCGGCCACGAGCGAGGCCGAGCTCGCCGGCGGCATCCTGCGGGTCGTGCGCGACCGGCCGCGCCGTCTGGCGTATCTGGTCGGACACGACGAGCGTCCGCCCGGCGGCGGGGGCGAGGGCTACCGCCGGCTGCTCACCGCGCTCGAGGCCGAGAACTACGTGATCGATCCGGTGACGCTCGCCGACGACGGGGTGCCGGCGGCAACCGACGTCGTGGTGGTGGCCGGGCCGCAGCGCGATCTGCCGCGCGTGGTCGTCGAGCGGCTGGCGACGTATCTGCAAGGCGGCGGCAGCGTGCTCCTCCTCCTCGATCCCGTGCCGCTGCCCAACGTGAGCGCGCTGCTGGCGCCGCTCGGCATCACGCTGGGCGACGACCTGGTGGTCGACCCCGAGCGCCGCATCCTGGCGACCGACGGGGCGGCCGCCGTGGTGGAGTTCTTCAAGCAGGACAACCCGATCACCGGCTCGGCGACGCGCCCGATCGACGAGGGGGTGGTGCTGCCCTCGGCGCGCACCGTGTCGGCCGACGTCGCGCCGCCCGGGGTGCGGGTGGAGAGCATCGCGCGGACCGGCGAGAGCGCCTGGGCCATGGCGGACCCGGAGCGGGCGCGCCGCGGCGGTGCGCCCACGGCCGACGATCGGCAGGGGCCGCTCGACGTGATGGTTCGCCTCGAGCTGCCCGGACCCGGCGGACACGACGGCCGGCTGGTGGTGGTGGGCGACGCCGATTTCGCGAGCGACGCGTACTACGATCTGCTCGGCAATGCGGACCTCGCGCTGAACGCCATCGCCTGGCTCGCCCGCGAGGACGTGCTGGCCGGCACGCGCGAGAAGCAGATTCCCGAAGTCCAGCGGCCGCTCTCGCCGCTCGTGCTGACGGAGGCGCAGAGCCGGCGCTTGCTCCTCGTGCTGGTGGTGGTCGAGCCGGCCGTGGTGCTCGCGCTCGGCGCGGGCGTCGTTGGACGGCGGCGCTGGCGTGGATGAGCGCCCGGCGACTCGCGATCCTGGGCGTCCTGGTGGTTGCGGCGGCAGCGCTCGTGCTGCTGGTCGAGGCGCCCGTGCGGCGCACGGGCGAGGAGGCGGTGAGCGGGCCGCGGCTGGTCCGCATCCCGCCAGACGCCGTCGACGGGATCGAGCTCACCATCGGCGAGCACCGCGTGGCGGCGGAGCGTGTCGACGGCGGCTGGACGAGCGGTGGTCGCCCCGCGAGCCCGGCGCTCGCGGATGCGCTCGAGGACCTGCTCCGCACGCTCACCACGCTCCGCGCCGTCGACCGCTTCAAGCCGCGCGACGGCGCGTCGTTCGGCTTGGAGCCCGTGCCGCGCGCGCGCATCGTGCTCCGGAGTCGGCGTGGTCCGGTCCGGATCCTGCTCGGCGAGTTGAACGGCGCGCGCAGCGCCGTGTACGCACGCCGGGACGGTACGCCGCACGTTTGGCTGGTCGGCCTGTATCTCGTCTCGGCGATGGAGCGGGTCGTCTACTTCGCGCAGGGCGGCACGCCCAGCCCCGCGGCGTCGTAGGTGCTGGTGATGCGGCGTTGCAACTGGAACATGCACTGTCTAGAAAGCGCGCCCCGTGAGTGAAAGAGTGTCGGAACGACTCGGCGGGTCGCGTCTCGCCTGGTGGCTGCGCGTTCCGATCGGGTACACCGCAGTGTTCGCCTGGCTCATGTGGCCGCTGGCGAGCGCCGCCGCCGAGGCGTTGCCGTTCTCGCGTCCCTATTTCGTGCGGCCCGGCCCTGCGCGCAGGGCCCGAAGTCCTGACCTCGGCCGGTTGGTGGACGGGATTCACCCGACGGCCGCGGGCGCGAGCCGGCCGGCGGTGCGCTCCTCGAGCTGCCCCTCGTGCGGGCTCGCCCGCAAGCCCGTCAGTGCGCAACGACCGAGCCGGAATCGATGCATGGGCCATCGACGACCTGATCGACATGACGCACGTGCGGTGGCTGCTCCTTCGCCCGGCGGCGGGTACGCCGGTGCGCATCACGAACGCGAGCCACGTGTCCTGGCCGGGCGTCCCGCCGCCGGAGCGGCCGATGATCCTCTCGATCGGCTTCGAGTTCGACGTGCCGGACGCCTACCGCATGCAGCTGTCGGCCCGGTGGCGTCTGCTCGAGACCGACAGCACGGGCGAGCCGCAGACGTACTGGCTGCGGCGCGACCTCCCGGCCCGCGAATCGCTGCTCCAGCCGCTTGCCATCACCGTCCCCGAGACCCCGGGCATGTACGAGCTGGAGCTGCGGCTCGAGCAGGTTGGCGGCACCGCGTTCGACGGGCCGCGCGCCCCGTCGCTGCGGCTCCCGGCCCGCGTGACGCTACCGCCGCCGTCGGCGGATCAGCGACCGGAGATCGGGTAGTCGGGCTCGCCCGCACAGCGCGCGCACCGGCAGAGCGCGCGCAGCTCGGAGAGCAGCAGGACGGTCTCGTGACCGTCGGCCCAGCGGATGAACGCGCTCTGCTCGCCCAGCAGCTGCACGTCGAGCGGCTGCTCGGCCGCCGGCGCGAGCGGGGCGTCGCTCGGCGCGGACGTACACGTGTCGCACGGGCACGCACGGCGCACGTTGCGATGCGGGATGATGCTTTCGTGGCCGTCGTGCCACGTGACGCCGAACGCGTAGCGCCCGACCGCGTAGAGCTTCTCGATCATCCGAGCATCACCATGCCGCCGTCGACGACGAGCGTCTGCCCCGTCATCATGTCGGAATCCTCGCTGGCGAGGAAGACGGCCGTGCCCGTGAGATCGTCGGGCGCCAGCGGCCGGCGGAGCGCCGTCTGCTGCACGAGGGCGCCGAGGATCGCCTCGGGCACCACGCGCTTGGTGGCGTCGGTGAGCGTCACGCCGGGCGCGATGGCGTTGACGTTGATGCCCCAGGGGCCGAGCGCGCCCGCCATGTACTTGGTGAGGCCGACCACGCCCTGCTTCGCCACGCTGTAGTGGAACGGCGGCATGTGCACGTCCGGGTTCGTGGTGTCGACCGGGCCTACGTTCGCCAGGTACGCGGCCGTGGAGGCCTGATGGATGATCTTGCCGCGCCGCGCCCGCTTCATGTAGGGCTCGACCGCCCGGCTCATGATCCACACGCCGGTGAGGTTCACCGACAGCACGCGGTTGAAGTATTCGAGCGTGTTCTGCGCGCGATCCAAGTCGTAGTAGATGGCGGCGTTGTTCACGAGCACGTCGATGCGGCCGAAGCGCTCCGCCACCGCGCCGGCGAGCGCCGCCGCGCTGGCCTCGTCCGACACGTCCACGCGCGCCGCCCAGGCGGCCGGTCCGAGCCGCGAGCACTCCTCGGCGACCACGGTCGCCGCCTCCTCGCGGAGATCGGCGACCACCACGTGGGCGCCCTCGCGCGCGAACCGCAGCGCGTACGCCTTGCCGATGCCCTGTGCCGCTCCGGTGATGATGGCCGTCCGGCCCGCGAGTCGCATGGCGGCGCGCGTAACATCGCGCCTCACGGGGCGTCAACCGGGAGGCGCCGCATGACGCCGGCGCGCGCGGTTCTCGGTCCGGGCGACCCCGCGCGAGGCGGTGGCCTTCCGGTGCACGCCGGGTCATAGTCGGCGACGTGCGGAGCCATGTGCGCGAGAGGCGCGCCGCACCGGCGGCGCGCGGGCCGGGGCGTCCGGTGGGCGCCGACGGCGACAAGACGCGAGAGCGCATTCTCGCGGCCGCGCTCGAGACGTTCGCTCGGTACGGTCGCTCCGGCACGTCGGTGCGGGACATCGCTCAGCGCGCCCGCATCCGAGTCTCGACGCTGTACCACTACTTCCCGTCGAAGGAGTCGCTCTACGGCGAGGTGCAGGAGCACGTCCATCGGCGCGTGCGGGCGCTGGTGGTCGATGCGCTCGGC
This sequence comes from Candidatus Limnocylindria bacterium, assembly GCA_035559675.1. Taxonomy (GTDB): domain Bacteria; phylum Desulfobacterota; class Binatia; order DP-6; family DP-6; genus DATMAZ01. The sequence continues at coordinate 40,492 of DATMAZ010000007.1, read as the reverse complement.
CGCAGCCAGGACCTGGGCGAGGCCACCCGCGAGGTGGTCGGGGCCATCTTCGACTTCTTTCTCGAGCACCGCACCTTCTTGCAGCTCGGCTATCGCGGCACGCTCGACGGCGACCCGCGGACCAGCCGGGACAAGCGCGTGTCCGACCGCTGGCTCGGCTTGGTGGAGGGTACCCTCGAGCCGGCCAAGGCCCGCGGCGAGGTGAAGAGCATCGATCCCGTGCATTTCATGCTGACGGTCGACGCGCTGGTGCACTGGCACATCCTGAACGAGGCGGTCTACCGGCAGCACCTCGGCCGCGGCTTCGAGGATCCTGAGGTCGCGGCGCAGACCCGGGAGCACGTCGTGCGGGTGGCGCTGCGCACCCTGGGTCTGGACTGACGCGACGCGTCGGGCTTGACTCTGACCCGACCGGGGCTATCCTATCTATCGAACGCTCGTTCGATTAGGAAAGGAGGCATCGCTGGTGGTACTCGAGCTCACTGAGGTTTTCCGGCCGTGGGTTCTCGTTGCGCTCGGCCTGGCCATGCTGCCCTTTGCCATCGTCCTGGCGCGTCGGCTGGTCGGAGCCCGGTCCGAGTCCTGACGGGCGATCCTTGACAGACCCCGCGGGCGTTCGTCATTACGCACCGGCCGGATGGCGAACACGGACATGATCGGTCGGGTGCTCTCGACGGGGAGCGCCACCGTTTCCGCCGAGCACGTGGCGGCCTTCGCCGACGCGCTCGGCGATCCCGATCCGCGTTACCGCGGGCCCTCCGCCGTGGCGCCGCCCACCTATCCCATCGCGTTCATGGTCCAGGCCATGTCGGGCGGCATGGACGTCTTCCAGCAGCTCGGCTTGAACTTCATGACGCTCGTCCACGGCGAGCAGGAGTTCGAGTACCGCCGGCCCGTTCGGGTGGGCGAGACACTGGCGCTCACCGCACGCATCTCGAACGTCTACGAGAAGCGGAGCTCCAGCGGAGGCGTCCTCGACTTCGTGGAGCTCGAGACCGAGGCCAAGGACGACCAGGGCGACGTCGTGTTCTTCTCCCGCAACGTGCTGATCTCCCGGAGGGCGTGATGCCGCTCGACGTGACGACGGTGAAGGTGGGCGACGCGCTGCCCGAGCTGGTGAAGGGGCCGATCACCAAGGACGATCTCAAGCGCTACGGCCCGGCGGCGGGCGATCCCAATCCGATCCACCTCGACGACGAGTTCGCCAAGAGCGCCGGCTATCCGGGCGTGTTCGCGCACGGGATGCTGTCGATGGGCTATCTCGGGCAGTTCCTGGTGCAGGCCGCCGGCTCGCCGATGTTCCTCCGCAAGTTCCGCGCTCGCTTCGCCAAGCTCACCTGGCCCGGCGACACCGTGCGGTGTCGCGGCACGGTGACCGCGGTCCGCGACGAGGGCAATGCGCGTCTCGTCGACTGCGAGATCTGGACCGAGACGCAGACCGGCGAGCGCAAGGTGACCGGCACCGCCACCCTGGCCCTGCCGCGAGCCTGACCCATGGCCGGACCCGAGCGGCTGCGCGATCGCTACGCGATCGCTGGCATCGGCCTCTCGCGCTACGGCAAGGTGCCCGGCGTGAGCGCCATGGCGTTCTGCCTCGAGTCGTCGGTGCGCGCCATCGCGGATTGCGGCATCGCGCGCGACGACATCGACGGCGTGCTCTGCCTCATGCCGGCGCAGATGGGCGAGCAGCACGGCTGGGCCTCGCGCGTGGCGGCGCTGCTCGGCATCACGCCGCGCTTCTGTGCCACCATGGACATGGGCGGTGCGACGCCCATCGGCATGCTGCAGACCGCGGTGATGGCGCTCGATGCGGGGTTCGCCAACGTGGTGCTGTGCACGTTCGGGACGCAGACCAACCCGATGGGCATCTTCCCCATGCTCTTCGGGTCGCCGTGGACGATCCCGTACGGCGACATCGGGGCGATCACCTTCATGGCGCACCTGGCGCGCCGCCAGATGCACGAGCACGGCATCACCAGCCTCGACTACGCGCACATCGCCGTGCAGTGGCGCGCGCACGCCAACCGCAATCCCACGGCGCAGATGGGGAAGAAGACGATGACCGTCGAGGACCACCAGGCCTCGCGGCTGGTGGCCGAGCCGCTGCGGCTCTTCGACTGCTGTCTGTTCACCGACGGCGGCGGCGCCTTCATCGTGACCAGCGCCGAGCGCGCCCGCGATCTCCGGCAGACCCCGGCGCTCGTCTCGGGCCTGGGCCAGGTCCACTCGTCCGAGATCATCCGGCCCTGGGACGACGGCAAGGGCGGCGGGGCGGAGGCGGGTGCGCAGGCATACCGGATGGCCGGCTGCGGGGCTCGGGACATCAGCGTCCTCCAGATCTACGACGCGTTCACGCCGCGCGTCGTGCACGATCTCGTCGCGTACGGCTTCGCCGACTGGGGGGAAATCGGCGAGCTGGCGCGCACCGGGCAGCTCACCGTCGGCGGACGGCTTCCCTGCAACACGCACGGGGGGCTGCTGTCCGACGGGCATCTCTCGGGCATGAACCACGTGGTGGAGGCGGTGCGGCAGGTGCGCGGCACGTCCACCACGCAGGTACCCGACGTGCAGCTCTCCATGGTGACGGGCTACGGCGGCGCGCCGCACGAGGCGCCGCCCACGGTGGCCTACACGGTGGCGATTCTGCGGCGACCCTAGGGAGGACGGAGCCACGATGTTCCTGATCGAGAAGCCGCTGCCCGCCATCACCGAGGACGGCGCGCCGTACTGGGAGTACGCGCGCGCGCACGAGCTGCGGGTGCAGCGTTGCGGCGCCTGCGGGCACCTGCGCTTTCCGCCGAGCAACGTGTGCCCCAAGTGTCTCGCGGAGGCGGCCGAGTGGGTGCGGCTCTCTGGACGCGGCACGATCTACTCCTTCATCGTGATCCACCGCCCGCAGCATCCGGCCTTCCAGGAGGACGCGCCCTACAACGTCGCCATCGTCGAGCTGGAGGAGGGCATCCGGCTCCACGCCAACGTCGTGGACTGCCGCAACGAGGACCTCCGTATCGGCATGCCTGTCGAGGTCGTCTTCGAGCAGGTGAAGGACGACGTCGTGCTGCCGAAGTTCCGCCCGCGCGCCGGGTGAGCCATACAGGCTGCCCGAGCTGCACCGCTGGGAGCGGGGCTCACTTCTCCCGCGGATCCCGCAGCCCCTCGTCGGGCGCCCGCCAGGCGCCGGTGCGGATCATGTGCGCCATGGCGGTGAGGCTCCGGGCCGCGTTGCGCACTTCCTCGAACACCTCGCCGTCCTCGTCGAGGTCCTCGTGGCTCACGGCGTAGGGGCGGTAGTATCCGATGAAGGTGTCGAGCACGGCCGACGGGCCCGCCTGCACGAGCCCCATGTCGGTGAGCCAGTCGCTCAGCATGCGGCGGAGGTTCTCCGGACCGGACGCGTCGCCGTGCGCCACCACCGCGAAAGCGCGGCCCGCGAGGTGCTTCGGATAGTGCCACCCCGCGAGCTCGATCTGCTTGGCGAGCAGCGGCGTCTTGCCGCGCGTCGTCGTCGGGTCGGGATTGCCGCCGTCGGCGCACACGAGCCGGTCGATCAGCAGCTTGAGGCTGGCGGGCGCCTGATACCAGTGCACCGGGCAGACGAAGCCCACGCCGTGCGCGGCCACGAAGCGCGGATAGAGCTCGTTCATCCAGTCGTTGGTCTGGCCGAGCGCATGGTTGGGATAGCAGGAGCAGGGCCAGTGGCAAAGCGGCATCGACGTGGACACGCACGCCTTGCAAGGATGGATGACCTTCCAGGGCTCGTCGGCCAGCGTGGAGAGGTCGAGCACGTCGACCTCGCAGCCCGGGTGCTCGAGCGCCGCCTCGCGGGCGGCGGCGACCAGGCGCCGCGTCTTCGAGATCTCGCCGGGACAGGTGTGCTCGCTGCGGGTCGAGCCCACGACCAGGAGAATGCGCAGCGGGGAGGCGGGGTCCGCGAAGCGTGCCTCGGCCTGCTCGATGGCCGCACGCGTAGCCAGCCATTCGAGCGGCAGCTCGAAGGTCGGATCGGCGAAGCCCGTTCCCGCTGGCCGCGTGCGCGGCGACTTGCGGTAGCGGACGTAGCCGTCCCAGGCGACCGCACACACGCGCTCGAGCTCGGCGCGGACGGCGTCGAAGGCGGGATCGTAGAAGCGTGCGAAGAAGCGCTCGCGGAACTGCGCCTCGGTGAGCGGCACGTAGGGGTTCTGCTTGCGGACCGTCGGCGTCATGGCTTCTCCAGTCGCTCGAGCCGGACGGCGACGGCGTCGAGGTGGTCGGCGAGATGGTTCACCAGCCGCCAGGTGCGCACGTTCACCTCGTAGTCGAGCGCGGCGCGCTTCTCGGCGTGGGCGCTCTGCCTGTTGTTGCTCACCAGCAGAAAGAGCGTGATCAGGATACCCTCGATCGACAGGATGATGCCGAGGAGCCCGTAGGGATAGGCGTCGAACGCGGTGAAGAACGCCACCAGCCCGGAGTTGGCGAGGATCCACACCGCGAACCAGACGAGGTGCAGCGTGACGAAGTGCGGCCGGCCGCTCACCTCGGCCACGCACTCGGCGAGCCGGGTGATGCGCGAGGTGTCGCGCGCCAGCTCCTCCAGCACGTACGAGAACTCCCCCAGGGCCTTGTGACACCCGGGGGCGGTGCAAAAGACCGCTGTCGGATCGTTCTGGTAGCCGCACCCGGGGCAGGCGATCGGCGGGCCGTCGCCGCCCTCGTGCACGCGCTGCGCCGCGGTTCGGGTATCCGAGTTCATAGGGTCGCGTACTCCCGCGGTCGGCGTGCCGCAAGGGACCCGCCGCACGCCGCCATCGCTCGCTTGGATGCCGCTCCGCCGCCGACGGTTTGCCGGGCGGGGCCGGAATCGGTGTGGCGCGCCGATGCATCCAAGCGGGCATGACGACGGCGGACGACCATCGCTGGGCGCTCGTGCTCGCGGGCGGCGACGGCACCCGGTTGCAGGACCTCACCCGGCGGCTCACCGGCGCGCCCATCCCGAAGCAGTACTGTCGCATCCTGGGCGAGCGCTCGCTGCTCGAGGCGACGTTCGATCGCGTGGCACCGCTGGTGCCGCCCGGCCGGACGCTCGCCGTGGTGACCCACGCGCACCTGCCGCTCGCGCACCCGCAGCTCGTGGCGTTGCCGGCGGCGAACGTGGTGGTGCAGCCGGCGAATCGCGATACCGGCCCGGGGATCCTCTTGGGTCTCCTCGAGCTGGCACGCCGCGATCCCGACGCGCTGGTGAGCGTGTTTCCGAGCGACCATGACGTTCGCGACGAGCACGCCTTCCGCTCGTGCATCACCGACATGGCGGCGGCGGTGGTGGCGCACCATCCGAACCGCTTGGCGCTGCTCGGCGTCCGCCCCGACCGCGCCGACACGGGATTCGGCTACATCGCGCCGGGGTCCCGGCTGCCCGGGGCCGCGCGCCCATCGTTCCGCGTACGCGCCTTCCACGAAAAACCGGATGCCGCGCTGGCCAGCCGCCTTATCCGCCGCGGCGGCTTGTGGAACAGCTTCGTCATGGTGGGCCGGGTGGCGCGCTTTCTCGAGCTCCTCGCCGAGGTGCACCCCGACGCGGTCGGCCGCCTGGCGGCCGTGGTGCGCGATCCGGCGGCGCTGGCGCGGGCCTACGGCGCACTGCCGGCGTGGAACTTCTCCCGGGACTTCCTGCAACGCATCGCGGGCGAGCTGCTCGTCCTCCGCGGCGAGCGCCTCGGCTGGAGCGACTGGGGCACGCCCGAGGCCGTCGAACGGACGCTCGTCGCGCTCGGGCTCGTTCCGCCCTGGCGCGTTCCCGAGACGGCGTGAGGTCGCGCGCAGCCTGCGCCGCCCGGTCTAGGTTCGGTGACGCAACCGGAGCCGGCGCGGCGGCATCGAACCCGGCATGAAAGCCGTCGCCGTCGCACCGGGAAGGCGGGAAGTGTCCCTCGTCGACCACGAGGAGCCGCGCCTCACCGAGCCCACCCACGTGAAGCTCCGCATGCTGGACGTCGGCGTGTGCGGCACCGACCGCGAGATCTGCGCCTTCCAGTACGGCACGCCGCCGGCCGGCGAGTCCCGTCTGGTGATCGGCCACGAGGCGCTCGGCGAGGTGCTCGAGGTCGGCGGCGCGGTGTCGCGGCTCGTCCCCGGCGATCTGGTGATCCCGATGGTACGCCGCCCGTGCCCGCACGCGCACTGCACCGCGTGCCGCGCCGGACGTCAGGACTTCTGCTTCACCGGCGACTTTGCCGAGCGGGGGATCAGCAAGCTGCACGGCTTCATGACCGAGCTGGTGGTCGACGACGAGCGCTACATGCACGCCGTGGCGCGCGCGCTCCGCGACGTGGCGATCCTGGTGGAGCCGCTCACGATCGCCGAGAAGGCGCTGCTGCAGATCGACGACATCCAGGAGCGGCTGCCCTGGGCATGCGAGCTCGCGCCGGACCGGGCGCGACGCGCGTGTCGCCGGGCCGTGGTACTCGGCGCCGGGCCCGTCGGTCTCCTCGGCGCGATGGCGCTCGTGGCGCGGGGCTTCGAGACCGCCGTCTACTCGCGCGAGCCGGCGCCCAACGCCAAGTCGGCGTTGGCCGAGGCGATCGGCGCGCGCTACTACTCGGCCGGCGCGCTGTCCCCCGCGCAGCTGGCAGAGCGGGTCGGGAACGTCGACGTGGTGTATGAAGCCACCGGCGCCTCGGGGATCGCCTTCGAGATGATGAAGGCGCTCGGCACCAACGGCATCTTCGTGTTCACCGGCGTGCCCGGGCGAAAGGCCCCGATCGAGATCGACACCGACACCATCATGCGCAACCTGGTGCTGCGCAACCAGGTCGTGTTCGGCACCGTGAACGCCGGCCACGATGCGTTTGCCGCCGCCGTCGCCGACCTCGGGCTCTTCGTCGAGCGCTGGCCCGCGGCGGTGCAAAGCCTGGTCACCGGCCGCCATCCAATCGAGGCCTACCGCGACCTGCTGACGGGCCCTGCCCAGGGGATCAAGAACGTCCTCACTTTCGCATAGCACGGCCGAGTGGCTGGAGGCGGACGGCCTCGGCGGCTTCGCGTCCGGGACGGTGTGCGGGGTGCGCACGCGGCGCTTCCACGCGTTGCTCGTGGCGGCGACGACCCCACCGACCGGCCGCTACGTGCTCGTCAACGGTTGCGAAGCCTGGTTCGAAGACGCCGGCCGGACCGTGCCGCTCACCTCGCACGCGTACGTGCCCGGCGTGATCCATCCGCACGGCGCTACCCGCATCGCGGGCTTCACGGCCGCGCCGCCACCTGGGTGCTCGCTGCTGGTGGCCACGAGCCGAGCGACTCCGTCGCCGACTTGCGCGTCGCCGAGGCACGGCGCCGGGCACGGTTCGCCACGCCGCTCGAGCGCGCGGCCGGCGCGTACCTGGTCGGCCGCGGCGCCGGCAAGACGGTGGTCGCCGGCTATCCGTGGTTCACCGACTAGGGGCGCGACACCTTCATCTTGCTGCGTGGGCTTTGCCTCGCCACCGGCCGCACGGCGGAGGCGGGCGCCATCCTGCTGCAATGAACCGGGGCGGTCTCGGAGGGCATGCTGCCCAACCGCTTTCCCGACCGCGGCGAAGCTCCCGAGTTCAACGCCGTTCGACCCGGCCTGGCTGGCGCTCGCACGCCGCGCCTGCGAGTCGTTCACCGCGCGATTCTGGGACGACGCCCGCGGCATGCTCCATGACCTGGTGGACGTCGATCACCGGCCGGGCACGGTCGACCGCACGCTGCGGCCGAACCAGATCTTCGCCGTGGGCGGCTTGCCGGTGCCGCTGCTCGCCGGTGCGCGCGCCCGCCGCGTCGTCGACGTGGTGGAGCGGCAGCTCGTGACGCCGCTCGGGCTGCGCACGCTGGCGCCCGACGAGCCCGGCTACCGGCCGCGCTACGAGCGCGATTCGCGCGCCCGCGACGGCGCGTACCACCAAGGCACGGTCTGGCTGTGGCTGCTCGGCCCGTTCGTCGAGGCTTGGGTGCGGGTTCGTGGCGACACGGCTGGCGCCAAGGTCGAGGCGCGCCAGCGCTTTCTCGAGCCGCTGCTCGCCTGCGGGGGCGAGGTGGGGCTCGGCCACCTGCCGGAGATCGCCGACGGCGAGCCGCCGCACACCGCGCGCGGCTGCCCGTTTCAGGCCTGGTCCGTCGCCGAAGCGCTGCGGCTCGATCGCGTGGTGCTCGCCTGGGTCAGCGCGCCGGCTCGTACCGAGCGAGGATGCGGCGTGCGACCGTCATCTTGTGGACCTCGTCGGGCCCGTCGTAGATGCGTGCCAGCCGCGCCTGCCGGTAGAAGTGCGAGAGAATGTGGTCTTCGGTGACGCCCGCCGCACCGAAGACCTGGATCGCGCGATCCACCACCAGGTGCAGCATGCGCGCGCCGTGGAACTTGATGAGCGCGATCTCGTCGCGCGCCCCTTGCGCGCCGGCGGTGTCGATCTTCCAGGCGGCGTGCAGCGTCATCAGGCGCGCGGCCTGAATCTCCGCGGCGCACTCGGCCACCCAGTCCTGGATGTTCGCCTTGCGCGCCAGCGTGCTGCCGAACAGCTCGCGCTGCGTGGCATAGCGGCACATCATCTCGAAGGCGCGCTGGGCCATGCCGAGCCAGCGCATGCAGTGGTGGATGCGGCCCGGGCCGAGCCGCTCCTGCGCGATGACGAATCCCATGCCCTCGTCGCCGAGACGGTTCGTCACCGGCACCCGGCAGTCCTCGTAACGAATCTCGGCGTGATGGTTGTCGTGGTCGCCCATGACGGGCACGCCGCGCTCGATGCGGAAGCCGGGCGTGTCGGTCGGGACGATGATCTGGCTGAAGCGCAGGTACGGGTTCGGGTTCTCGGGATTCGTCATCGCCATGACGATCGCGAAGGACGCGCCGTGCGCGCCGCTGGTGAACCACTTGTGCCCGTTGATGACGTAGTGATCGCCGTCGCGCACGGCGGTGGTGCGCAGCAGCCGCGGATCGGATCCGGCCACTTCGGGCTCGGTCATGGAGAAGCAGCTGCGGATCTCGCCGGCGACCAGCGGGGCGAGCCAGCGGGCCTTCTGCTCCTCGGTGCCGTGCTTCCAGAGAATCTCGGCGTTGCCCGAATCCGGCGCCTGCGAGCCCACGCACACCGGCGCCAGCGGGCTGCGGCCGAGCAGCTCGTTCACCAGCACGTAGTACATGAACGGGATGCCGGCGCCGCCGGCTTCGCGCGGCAGGTGGAAGGCCCAGTAGCCGAGCGCCTTGGCCTTCTGCTGCACCGCGCGGATCGCCTCGGGATACGCGGGGCCGCGCTCCTCGAGCCGCCAATGCGTCTGCCCTTCGAGCGGCAGGATCTCTTCCTCCATAAAGCGGCGCACGCCGGCGCACAGGGCCTCGATCTCGCTGGGAATGGCGAAGTCCATGCCGCGACTCCTACGCCGTTGGCCGCTCCACCACCAGACGCTCGACCGGATCGGGAATCTCGTCGGCGCGCCAGAGCGCCGAGCGGAAGTACTCGAACCGCAGCCAGGGGGCGGACAGATTGGAGAAATACGGCGTGCGTGGATCCGCGCTGGGGCCGGAGGAGTGCGCCCACAGCGCCTCGTCGGGGCGGGAGAGATCGCAGATGAAGCGGGTGGTGGCGCCGACGAAGGCGTAGAGCCTGCCGCGCAACGGAACCGCGCGGGAGGGATTGAGCGTGTACTCCTCGCCCGGAAAGGGCGCGTCCAGCGCGACGAACGGTTTTCCGAACCCGGGCACGATGGCCATGACGGTGCCGAGCCAGATGCGATGCACGAGCCCCCAGCGCCAGCGCGTCGGATCCGGGCCCTGCGCGGCACGCAGCTGTCCCACCGCCTCGGCGAAAGCGCCGCGCACCAGATCGGCGAGGCTCCGCTGCGCGGCCCGCTCGATGTCGGCGCGCACCGGGTCGTCGGGATCGAGCAGCAGCGCGTGGAGGCGCGGCAGCGCGCGCCGCCCGGTGTCGTAGCGCGCGCCGAGCCGCGGTCCCAGCAACGGCTCGAAGCAGCGCGGCAGCAGCGTACGTTGCAGCAACGCCATGATGGCGGTGCCGCTCGACTCCGTGTGGCAGACGCCGTCCCAGTCTCGCAGCACGCGCGCGGCGCGTGCGAGGAGCCCGTCCGGTTCGCCGAGCGGCTCGTCCAGCATCGCCACGATCGCGTCCCGCACCGCGAGCGTGTGCGCCGCGGTGACGTCGCGCTGGAGCGCGGCGAAGGTCTCCGTGGTGTGCGCGGGCTCGGCGGCGAGCAGGGCCTCGATGCGGTTCGTCCGGTAGCGCGGCTCGCAGTGCGTCGCCGTGAACACGATCGTGTGGGACGGGTCGGTGGCGCCGTTGGCGGTGGCGACGAATCCCCGCGCGGGCGCGAGCTGCTTCGGCATCGCGTCGAACGGCACGAAGCCGTCCCACTGTGCCTCGGGATCGGCGGCATCGCGCACGAACAGCCCGTCGCGACGCCGCACCGGCGTACGGCCGTACAGCTCCCAGCCGATGTGGCCGTCGCGGTGGCCGTAGACGTGATTGAAGTCGAAGGGGCCCTCGTGCATCTCGGTGAGCGCCGCGCGGTGCTCGTCCACCGTGGTCGACGCCGCCAGCGCGAGCGCGCCCTCGAACCAGCGCGCCAGATCGGTCGGCACCAGCCGGACCGCCAGCTCGGCGCCGTCGTGGTGACGCCAGCCCGGGTACAGCACGCCGTGCTCGCACGACTGCCAGCGGAGCCTGATGGTGCGCCCGCCGCGCGCCGGCATCGATTCCTCGTGCCGCGTGATCTCGCCGGTGCCGGACGGCGTGCGATAGCGCTCCGGACGACCGGGGATGCGCTCGATGCGGTAGAGATCGTAGGCGTCCCGGAAGCCGGTGGTGCAGCCCCAGGCGAGCGCGCCGTTGTGGCCGAGCCCGAACACCGGGCAGCCGGGAAACACGCCGCCCTGCACGGTGAGACCGGGGCCGTCCAGGTGCACGTGGTGCCAGAAGGTCGGGAGCGGCACGAACGGCACGTGCGGATCGTTGGCGACGATCGGCGCGCCCGTGGCGCTGCGTGCCGGGCCGACCGCCCAGTTGTTGCTGCCGCCGCCCGTCCCGTGGATCGGCAGCTCGGGCTCCGGCACGTCGCCGCGCACGCGATACGTCGTCGGCACGGCATCCCACGGCGCCTCCGGGTAGAGGCGCCGGGCGCCGGCATCGCCGAGCTGTCCGCGCACGGCGTCGAACGTGAGCTCGTTCTCGAACGGGGTGAGCGAGATCACGAAGGCGCAGGCTCGCGCCGCGAGCAGACAATCCGCTGGCCGCCACGGACGCACCGGGCCGACGAACAGGTACTCGGGCGGGTAGACGCCGTCCATGGCGCGCAGCGCGGCGTTGACGCCGGCCGCGTAGGCCTCGAGCACCGCCGCGGCCCGTGGGGAGAGCCGCGCGGCGTCGCGCTCGCTCTGCGCCTCGAAGCCGAACGGCCGCACGAAGCCGTCGACGTCGGCCATGCGCTTGCCGCCGAACAGCGGATCCCGCCGCGGGGCGATCAGGTTCCCGACGAACCCGCACATGCGCCCGGCGGCGAGATGGCGGAGCACGTCCATGGCGAAGAAGCGATCGGTCGCTTGCAGCCAGCCGAGCGCGGCGTAGAGGTCGCGCGTGTCGTCGGCGTAGACGTGGGGGATGCCGCGCGCGTCGCGCACGATCTCCAGGCGGCGGCCGTAGAGCGCTGGCAGATTGGCCGCGGCAAGCGCGGGCAGGCTCTGCGGCGCGGGCACGGCGCGCCGGGTGCCGAGAAACCGCGCCAGCATGGCGCGCCGTCGCTTGCGCGGCAGCGTGGGCGTCATTCGCGGAATCGGGGCCCGAATTTGCTCTCCACGGCGAGCAGCATGCCGTCGACGCCCGAGCCGTGCGCCGCCAGGCGGCGCGCCGTCGCCCGGCCGATGCCCGAGGCGCCGCTGGTGACGATCGCGCGCCGTCCGTCGAGGAGCGTCATGTGCCTGGCGCGGCGGCTTACCACGGCCGCCCCGCGGCGCGTCAAACTCGGGTGGAGCACGACGCCGTTCACGAAGAAGATCGTGGCAGCCGCGAGCCGCGCCCGCGTCACGGCGGCGCCGGTCGCCTCGCGCGAACGAAGCGCGACGGAGCGCGAGGACGCCACGGCGCGACTATGCCGCGTGGGGGTCGCTCGTGCGCGCGCGCGCGCCGCCGTCGCTCGCGCCGTGGCCGAGCTCGCGTGCGAGCAGGGTGCGCAATGCCTGCCGCGCTCGATGGAGCCGCGTCTTCACCGCATTCGGGCGCAGCCGCAGCGCCACGGCGGTTTCTTCGGTGTCGAGCTCTTCGATATCCCGCAGCACCAGCACCGTCCGGTAGGGCTCGGGAAGCCGGGCGATGGCGCGCCGCACGGCGGCGCGCGTCTCGCGCCGGGCAAGCAGCGTCTCGGATTCGAGCTCCCAGGGCGCCACCGGCTCGGCGAAATGGCCGTCCTCGGCGAAGCGAGGCAGGAGATCGTCGATCGACTCCTCGCGGCGGCGGCGCCGCCCGCGAAGCTTCATGAGCGCCGCGTTCACCACGATGCGATGCAGCCAGGTGGACAGCCGCGCCGTCCCCTCGAACGACCCGATCGATCGGAACGCCGAGAGCAGCGCTTCCTGCACGACGTCGCGCGCGTCGTCCTCGCCCGGGAGCATGCGCCGTGCGGTCGCCAGCATGCGCCCGCCGTGCGCGTGCACCATCGCCTCGAAGGCCGTCTCGTCGCCGGCACGGAGTCGGGCGAGGAGCGCCGCATCCTCTGCCGCCGGCGAGGCCGGCGCGCCGCGTCGCGCGTCGCTCGCGTCGCCGAGCAGCGCGCCCACGAGCGGCGTGCGGTTCGAGAGGGCCACGCCGCCGCGTTCCAGGCGCGCGAGCTCGTCGAGGCCGTCGGCGTCCGCGAACTGCAGGCCGGACACGTCGAGGTCCAGCGCCGCGTGCGCGGCCAGCATGCGTTCGCACTCGCGTCGGAGCTCCTGCGCGCTCTCGCGGGTGAGCCGTCCTTCGACCCGCAGTCCGGGTCGCCCATCGCCCCCTTCGATTCGCGTGACGCGCATCATGACGAATCGCCGAAGAGCGAAACGCGTGCCGGTGCGCCGCCGGGGCGCCGGGTGGTCCGAAAGCAGCTCAGGTTCCGCTGGGTTACGCCACGCCGGCAGGCCGGCATCGAGGCGCCGCGCCGGGCGCGGCATTTCGCGGATCCGCGGCCGGTCGCGCTGTCGCGAGCCGGGCGGGGGCCGCCGGTGCGGTTGCGAGAGCCCGGAGCGGAGGTCTATTCCAGCAGGCGCATGGCTGCCGAGCCGTCCAACGCGTCAGCCGCCACCCGGGGCATCGCGTCGTGGAATGCAGAGCTGGCGTTTCGGCCGGTGGTCGAAGCGACGTCCGACAAGGCCGGCCTGGAGTTCCTCCGCCACCTCGTCAAGAACCTCGCCGACTCGCTCGGCGTCGCCTATGCCTTCGTCGCCGAGTTCGCGGGCGCCGCCGATCGGGTGCGCACCATCGCGCTCTGGAACGGCGAGGACTGGCTGCCGAACATCGAGTACGCGCTGTCCGGCACGCCGTGCGAGCAGGTGATCGCCGGCCATCTCTGTCTCTACCGCGACGACGTGCAGCGGCTCTTCCCCAACGACTCCGACCTGGTCGCGCTCGGTGCGCGCAGCTACCTCGGCGTGCCGCTGCTCGGTGCGCAGGGCCAGACGCTCGGCCACCTCGCCGTGATCGACACCCGGCCGATGACCGAGGATCCACGGGGCGTCACCATCTTCGAGGTGTTCGCGAACCGCGCCCGGGTGGAGCTCGAGCGGCTGCACGCGGAGGCCGTGCTGGAGCGCGCCTGCGAGGATCTGCAAGTGCGGCTGGCGAGCACGCGGCAGGATCTCGACCTGGCCTACGGCGAGCTGCAGGCGCTGCTGGAGATCAACCAATCGACCACGCGGCATCTGGAGCGGTGCGAGCTGTTCGCGGCGCTCGCGCGCTGCGTGAAGCCGCTGCTCCCGACCGAGCGCTTCGGCATCGAGGTGCCGACGGGGCCCGAGACGCTCCGGGTGCACGTGCTGGCGCTCGACCGTCCGAGCAGCTCGCCGATGATCGAGGAGTTTCCGTCGGCCGGGACGGCGTGCCGGTGGTCGCAGGAAAACCGCTCCCGCTACGTCGCGGGCGCGCGCGAGGAGCTGCGGCACCGCTTTCCCACCACCTTCGCGGTGATGGAGCGAGAGGGCATGGAATCGCTCTGCGCGCTGCCGCTGCTGCGCGAGGAGCGGTCGTTCGGGGCGCTCTTCTTCATGTCGATCGCGCGGGACGCCTACCACACCATTCCGGTCGAGCTGCTCGAGCGGGTCGCCAGCGCGGTGGCGGTGGCGTGCGACAACTGCTTCGCCTACGAGGAAGTGCGTCAGCTGCGCGACCGGCTCGCGACGGAGAACGTCTACCTCCAGGAGGAGATTCGGCAGGAGCACAACTTCCGCGAGATCGTCGGCCGGAGTCCGGCGATCGCCAACGTGCTGTCGCTGGTGGAAACCGTGGCGTCCACGCCGTCCACGGTGCTCATCCTCGGCGAGACGGGCACCGGCAAGGAGCTGATCGCGCGCGCCATCCACGACCGCAGCCCGCGCCGCGATCGGCCGCTCGTCAAGGTGAACTGCTCGGCCATCTCCGCCGGGCTCGTGGAGAGCGAGCTCTTCGGCCACGTGAAGGGCGCGTTCACGGGGGCGGTGGAGACACGCATCGGCCGCTTCGAGGTCGCCGACGGCGGCACCATCTTCCTCGACGAGATCGGCGAGCTGCCGCTCGACACGCAGGTGAAGCTGCTCCGCGTGCTGCAGGAGCGCGAGTTCGAGCCCGTCGGCAGCAACCGCCCGCGGCAGGTCGACGTGCGCGTGATCGCGGCCACCAATCGCGATCTCGCCGAGGAAGTGACCCGCGGCCGCTTCCGGGCCGACCTCTATTATCGGTTGAACGTGGTGCCGATCGTGGTGCCGCCGCTGCGCCAGCGGTCGGGCGACGTGCCGCTCCTGGCGCACCTCTTCCTCGACCGCTTCGCCCGCCAGTTCGGCAGGCGCATCGACGGCATCTCGAATGCCACCATGGCGCGGCTCATGGCCTATCCCTGGCCGGGCAACGTGCGCGAGCTGCAGAACGTGATGGAGCGCGCGGTGGTGCTGGCGCAGGGCCCGATCCTGGAGTTCGGCGCCGAGCTGCTCCCCACGGTGGGACCGTCCACGGCGCACCCGGCGCCGGCCGCGCCGCCCGCAGTCGCGTCCGCCCGGGACGCGAACGGGAAGACGCTCGAGGAAGTGTCGCGCGCCCACATCGTCGAGACGCTCGTGGCGACGAACTGGGTCATCGACGGGCCGCGCGGCGCGGCAGCCGTCCTCGGCGTCAACCCGAGCACGCTGCGCAGCCGCATAAAGAAGCTCGGGATCCGCCGCTCCACCGACGCCTCGCACGAGCGCTGAAACGACCGGTCGGGGGGCGGCATCCAAGGGGGCAGAACGAGCCCCATGGCCCCCATTTCCCCCACCTGCGCGCTGCCGGCCTCCCGCCGAATCCTGATGCTCGGCGGGGGGTTCGGCGGCGTCTACGCCGCGCTCGAGCTCGAGCGGCGCCTCGCGCGCGACCCCGACATCGAGATCACGCTGGTCACCCGCGACAACTACTTCCTGTTCACGCCGATGCTCCACGAGGTGGCGGCGAGCGACCTCGAGGTGAGCAACGTGGTGAACCCGCTGCGCAAGATGCTCCGCCGCACGAAGACGTTCGTCGGCGCGGTGGAGGCGATCGATCTCGCGGCGCGCCGGGTCGCCGTCTCGCACGGCGCGGACGGGCATCGTCACGAGCTGGGCTACGACCACCTGGTCCTTGCGCTCGGCTCCACGACGAACTTCTTCGGGCTCCCCGGTGTCCAGCAGTGCGCGTTCACCATGCGGTCGCTCGCCGACGCGCAGGCGTTGCGCAATCGGCTCATCACCCATCTGGAGGAGGCGAGCAGCGAGTGCGCCGCGGGCTTCCGCCAGCCGCTGCTCACGTTCGTGGTGGCCGGCGGCGGCTTCGCCGGCGTCGAGACCATGGGCGCGATCAACGACTTCGTGCGCGAGGCGCTGCCGTTCTTTCCGACGCTTCGCGCCGAGCAGATCCGCATGATCCTGGTGACGCCCGACGAGCTGATCCTGCCCGAGCTGGGACCCGACCTCGGCCGCTACGCGCAGGCGAAGCTCGCCCAGCGCGGCGTGGAGATCGTCACGCGCGCCCGGGTGCACGGCATCGCCGGCGGCGTGGTGACGCTGAGCGACGGGCGCACGATCGAGACGACGACGCTCGTCTGGACGGCCGGCACCGCGCCCAATCCCCTCGTCGCCACGCTGCCCGTGGCGCGCGCCGGAGGGCGCATCGTGGTGGACGAGACCCTCGCCGTGCCCGACTGGCCGGGCGTGTGGGCGCTCGGCGACTGCGCCGCCGTCCCCGATCCGGCCACCGGCGGCGTGCATCCGCCGACCGCGCAGCATGCGCTCCGCGAAGGCAGGCACGCTGCCCGGAACATCGTCGCCTCGCTGCGTGGCGAGTGCCCGCGCCCGTTTCGCTTCTCCACGCTCGGGCAGCTGGCCGCCATCGGGCGCCGCACGGGCGTGGCGCGCGTGCTGGGATACAGCTTCTCGGGCTTCGTCGCCTGGTGGCTCTGGCGCACCGTCTACCTCGGCAAGCTGCCCCGCCTCGAGAAGAAGGTGCGCGTCGCGCTCGATTGGACGCTCGACCTGTGCTTCGCCAAGGACTTCGCCTGCGTGGCGCTGCCAAACGCCCGCGCGTCGCGGGCGGACGCCCGCCTTGCGTCACCGGACGCCGCCGCGCCCGCGGCGCCGGCCGCGCTGGAGGCGGTGTCGTGACCGCGGCGAGGCGCGAGCTCACCTGCCGCGAGGCGACCGATTTTCTGGCGGCGTACGTGGGCGGCGAGCTGCGCGCCGCGCAGCGCCGGGCCTTCGAGAGCCACCTCGCGGAGTGCCCCGATTGCCGCACGTATCTCCAGCAGTACGAGCTGACGCGACGCCTCGCCAGGGAGGCGAGCGACCATGCCGGCGAGGCGGACATTCCCGGCGAGCTCGTGGCGGCCATCCTCGCGGCCCGCGCGGTTGTGCCCGACGACGAATGAGGCGCGCCGGCTCGCACTGGCCGGAGTACGCCATGGAGGGCGCGCTGCTCGGGCTCTTCATGGTGGCCGCGTGCAGCTTCGCCGCCGTGCTCGAGCATCCCGCCTCGCCGCTGCGGCGGGCGATGCCGGACGCCACGCTGCGACGCGTGGTGATGGGCCTCGCCATGGGCGCCACGGCCGTGACGCTGGTTCGCTCACCGTGGGGCCAACGGTCCGGCGCGCACATGAACCCGTCGCTCACGCTGGCGTACCTGCGGCTCGGCACCGTCGCGCGCGGCGACGTACTCGGGTACGTAGCGAGTCAGTTCGCGGGCGGGGTCGTCGGCGTGCTGCTGGTGCGGCTCGTGCTCGGATCGCTGGCCGCGCATCCCTCCGTGCAGTTCGCGGCGACCGCGCCCGGCCCCGCCGGCATCGCGGCTGCCTTCGGGGCCGAGCTGCTGATCTCCGCGCTCCTCATGGCGGTCGTGCTCGTCGTCTCCAACACGCGCCGGTGGGCGCACTGCACGCCGTGGTGCTGCGGGGCGCTTGTCGCCGCCTACATCGTCGTCGAGGCGCCGCTCTCCGGCATGAGCATGAACCCGGCGCGCTCGCTCGCCTCGGCGCTGGGCGCGTGGCACGGGCCCGCGCTCTGGATCTACTTCACGGCGCCGCCGCTCGGCATGCTGGCGGCGGCCGAGGCGTACGTGCGGATCGGCGGCGTCGGGCGCGTGCTCTGCGCCAAGCTCGATCACACGACCACGCGCCCCTGCATCTTCCGCTGCCGCTGGGCTCGGCCGCAACGCGTGCAGCCGCCCCGGCATCGAAGCGGCAGTCTGATCGACTCGAGGAGGACGCCATGCATCGAATCCTGACCTGCATCGAATGGGCCATCGCGCTATCCCGCCGCGTGGGCGGCGCGCTCGGCTGGCTCTCGCCGCTGCTCGCGCGGCTCACCGTGGGCCTGGTTTTCTTCCAGGCCGGCTGGGGCAAGCTCCACGCGCTCGAGCAGGTGACCGGCTACTTCACCGAGCTCGGGCTGCCGGCGCCGGCGTTCCAGGCTCGGCTGGCTTCGACGGCCGAGTTCGTGTGCGGCGGGCTGCTGCTCGTCGGCTTCGCGACGCGCCTTGCCGCCGTGCCCCTCATCGTCACCATGGTCGTGGCCATCCGGACCGCGCTCTGGGATCAGGTGGACGGCCTCGGGAGCCTCGCCGGCCTCACCGAGTTCGCCTACGTGGCCTTGCTGGTCTGGCTCGCGACCGACGGTGGCGGGCCCGTCTCCGTCGACGGCGTCCTCACACGGCGCGGCGCCGGCGCTCGGCCGGCGCCCCGTGCGCTGGCGGCGCGCGCGGCGTCGTGAGGCGGCCATGAACGAGTCGCACTACGACGTCATCATCATCGGCACCGGCGCCGGCGGCGGTACGCTCGCCCACCGGCTGGCGCCGACGGGCAAGCGCATTCTGCTGCTCGAGCGCGGCGACTACGTGCCGCGCGAGAAGGAGAACTGGGACTCGCGCGCCGTGGTGACCGAAGGCCGCTACAACATCACCGAAGCGTGGCTCGACCGCCGCGGCCGGGAATTTCACGCCGGCACGCACTACTGCGTCGGCGGCAACACCAAGTTCTACGGCGCCGCGTTGATCCGCATGCGGCGCGAGGACTTCGGCGCGGTGCGCCGTCACGGCGGCATCTCACCGGCGTGGCCGATCGGCTACGAGGACCTCGAGCCGTACTACACGCAGGCCGAGCACCTCTATCAGGTCCACGGCGAACGCGGCAGCGACCCCACCGAGCCACCGGCGAGCGCGCCGTATCTGCATCCGCCGCTCGCGCACGAGCCGCGCATCCAGGAGATCGTCGACGGGCTCGTGCGCCAGGGCCGGCGGCCGTTTCCCATGCCGGTCGGCGTCATGCTGGACGAGCGCAATCCGCGGCAGAGCCGGTGCATCCGCTGCGACACCTGCGACGGGTTTCCCTGCCTCGTCGGCGCCAAGGCGGACGCCCAGGTCGTCTGCGTCGATCCCGCGCTCGCCCACCCGAACGTGACGCTGCTCACCGGCGCGCGCGTGACGCGGCTCGAGACCAGCCCGTCGGGTCGCGAGGTGACGCGGGTCCACGTCGAGCGCGACGGGCGGCCCGAGGCATACGCGGGCTCGATCGTCGTCGTCTCGTGCGGCGCCATCAACTCGGCGGCGCTGCTCCTGCGGTCGGCGAGCGACGCGCACCCGAAGGGGCTCGGCAACGGCTCCGGCGTGGTCGGGCGCCACTACATGTGCCACCTGAACACGATGTTCCTCGCCATGTCGCGCCACCCGAATTTGACGCGCTTCAACAAGACGTTCGGCCTGAACGACTACTACTTCGCGAGCGACGCGTGGGAGTACCCCTTGGGCCACATGTCGGTCATGGGCAACGTCGACGGCAACGTGCTGCGCGCCGGGGCGCCGCGGCTCGTTCCCGGCATGACGCTCGACGCCATGGCCAACCACGCCGTGCCGTTCTGGCTCACCTCCGAGGACCTGCCGGACGCCGAGAACCGCGTGACCGTCGACCGCGACGGCCGCATCGTGCTCGCGTACCGGCCGAACAACGAGGAGGCGCATCGGCGCCTCGTGCGCACGGTGAAGACGCTCCTGCAGGGCATCGAGTGCGACCACGACCACGTGCTGCCGCTGCAGGCCTACGTGCCGGGCCGCATCCCGCTCGCCGGCGTCGCGCACCAGAACGGCACCATCCGCTTCGGCGAGGACCCGAGGACCTCGGCCCTCGACGTGTACTGCCGCTCCCACGAGGTGGACAACCTCTACGTCGTGGACGGCAGCTTCTTTCCCTCGAGCAGCGCGGTGAACCCGGCGCTCACCATCATCGCCAACGCGCTCCGGGTCGGCGATCATCTGCGGGAGCGGCTCGGATGAGACGGGCGGCCGCGCGGCGGCTCGCGCTCCTTTTCGTCCTCCTGGTCACCGGCCTGGCCGAGGCCCGCGTGGCGGCGGTCGAGGCGATCGGCATGACCGTGTCCGATCTCCGGCGCTCGGTCGCCTTCTACACCGCGGTGCTGGACTTCGAGCCGCTCGCCGAGGTGGAGGTCGCCGGCGAGCCGTACGAGCGGCTGCTCGGCGTGTTCCCCGTGCGGCTGCGGATGGCGCGGCTCGGGCTCGGCGACGAGCGGATCGAGCTCACCGAGTACGTCACGCCGCGCGGGCGGCCGGCGCCGCTCGACGCACAGAGCAACGACCGGTGGTTCCAGCACGTCGCCATCGTCGTCCGCGACATGGACGCGGCCTACCGGCGCGTCGCGGCGCATGGCGTGACCCACGTGTCGCCCGAGCCGCAGCGCCTGCCGGACTGGAACGCCCAAGCGGGCGGCATCCGCGCCTTCTACTTCCGCGATCCCGACGGGCATCCGCTGGAGCTCATCTGGTTCCCCTCGGGCAAGGGCGATGCCCGCTGGCAGCGGCCCACCAAGCGGCTGTTCCTGGGCATCGATCACACCGCGATTGCCACGGCCGACACCGACGCCAGCCTCGCGTTCTACCGGGACCGCCTCGGCCTGCGCGTGGTCGGTGAGAGCCGCAACAGCGGCCCGGAGCAGGAGCGGTTGAACGCTGTGCGCGGCGCGCGGCTCCGCATAACGGCGCTGCGCGCGCCGCGTGGCCCCGGCATCGAGCTGCTGGAGTACCTGGCGCCCGGGACCGGCCGCCCGTACCCGCGCGACGCGCGGCCGAACGACCTGCTGCACTGGCAGACGCGCGTGTCGGTGACCGCCCCCGCGACGCTCGACGCACTGGGACGGCCCGTCGCCGTCCCGGATCGATCGCTCGGCTACGCGCGCGCCGTGGCGGTGCGCGATCCGGACGGGCACTATCTGGAGGTCGTGACGCCATGAACGATGCGGAAAGCAGTCGGCTCGCCGAGGACGAGGCGCGCTGCCGGAACTGGAAGCGCTGGGGGCCGTATCTGGCCGAACGCCAATGGGGCACCGTGCGCGAGGACTACTCCGCCGACGGCGCCTGCTGGACCTACTTCCCGCACGACCACGCCCGCAGCCGCGCCTACCGGTGGGGCGAGGACGGGCTGCTCGGCATCACCGACCGCCAGTGCCGGCTGTGCTTCGCAGTGGCGCTGTGGAACGGTCGCGACCCCATCTTGAAGGAGCGGCTCTTCGGCCTCGCCAACCCCGAGGGCAACCACGGCGAGGACGTGAAGGAGTGCTACTTCTACCTCGATGCCACGCCCACGCACTCGTACCTGAAGGCGCTCTACAAGTACCCGCAGCGGGAGTTTCCGTACGCGCAGCTCGTGGCGGAGAACGGCCGGCGCGGCACGCACGACGCGGAGTTCGAGCTGGTCGACACGGGCGTCTTCGACGGCGACGGCTACTTCGACGTGACGGCCGAGTACGCCAAGGCCGGCCCGGACGACATCCTCGTTCGGCTGACGATCGCCAACCGCGGCTCCGAAGCCGCCCCCATCCACGTGCTGCCGACGCTCTGGTTCCGGAACACCTGGGCATGGGGACGGACCGGCGAGGGCTACTGGCCGAAGCCTTGCATCGTCGCCGGCGGCGCCGGCGAACTCGTGGCCGAGCACGCCTCGCTCGGGCGCTTCACGCTGGCGGCGGACGGCCGCCCCGCGACGTTGTTCACGGACAACGAGACCAACGTCGAGCGGCTCTTCGGCGTCCCCAACGCCTCGCCGTACGTGAAGGACGCCTTCCACGAGTACGTCGTCCACGGCCGCACCACTGCCGTGAACCCGGCCGCGACGGGGACCAAGGCCGCGTTCCACTACGCGCTCGAGGTGCCGCCGCACGGCGAAGTCGTGCTGAGACTCCGGCTCGCCGGCGCCGGCGAGCCGGGCGGCCCGCCCGCGGGCCGGGCGGCCGACCGCGTCTTCACCGACCGCCGGCGGGAGGCCGGCGCGTTCTACGACGCGCGCATGCCGGCGACGCTCGAGCCCGCTGCACGCGCCGCCATGCGCCAGGCGTACGCTTCGCTGCTCTGGTCGAAGAAGTTCTTCCACTACGTGGTGACGGATTGGCTCGACGGCGATCCCGCGCAGCCCGCGCCGCCGGCGAGCCGGCGGGCCGCGCGTAATCACGAGTGGCGCCACCTCTACAATCGCGACGTGATCTCGATGCCGGACGCCTGGGAGTACCCCTGGTACGCGGCCTGGGATCTGGCCTTCCACATGCTGCCGATGGCGCGCGTCGATCCGGCGTTCGCCAAGGAGCAGCTCGTGCTGTTCACGCGCGAGTGGTACATGCACCCGAACGGCCAGCTGCCCGCGTACGAGTTCGCGCTCGGCGACGTAAACCCGCCGGTGCACGCGTGGGCCGCCTGGCGCGTCTACAAGATGACGGCGCCGCGCGGCGCGCGCGACCGCGTCTTCCTCTCGCGCATCTTCCAGAAGATGGCGCTCAACTTCACCTGGTGGGTGAACCGCAAGGACACGCAGGGCAACAATCTCTTCGGCGGCGGCTTTCTCGGGCTCGACAACATCGGCGTCTTCGATCGCTCGCAGCCCCTGCCGGGGGGCGGCATGCTCGAGCAGGCCGACGGCACGGCCTGGATGGCGTTCTACTGCATCACCATGCTCGAGATGGCGCTCGAGCTCGCCCGCGACGATCCCGCGTGCGAGGACATGGCGTCGAAGTTCTTCGAGCACTTCGTCGAGATCGTGGACGCGATCAACGGCTTCGGCGGCACGGGGCTGTGGTGCCCGAACGACGGCTTCTACTACGACCAGCTCTACACGCAGGACCACGCGGTGGCGCTGCGTGTGCGCTCGATGGTGGGGCTGCTGCCGCTGCTCGCCTGCACCGTGCTCGAGGAGGAGACGCTGGCGCGCGTGCCGGGGTTCCGCAAGCGCCTCGAGTGGTTTCTCGCCAACCGGGGCGATCTCGCCCGCCACGTGGTCGCCTCGACGGCGCGGCCCGGCGACCGGCTGCTCGCCATTCCGCCGCGCGAGCACCTCGTGCGCACGCTGCGCTACATGCTGGACGAACGCGAGTTCCTCTCACCGCACGGCATCCGCTCGCTGTCGATGGTGCATCGCGATGCGCCGTTTCGATTGCGCGTCGACGGCCGCGAGTACGAGGTGCACTATACCCCCGCCGAATCCGATACCTACCTGTTCGGCGGCAATTCGAACTGGCGCGGTCCCGTGTGGTTCCCGGTGAACTACCTGCTGGCCGAAGCGCTGGAGCGCTACCACTACTTCTACGGAGACAGTCTGCGCGTGGAATGTCCCACGGGATCCGGCAACCGGATGACGCTGCGGGAGGTGGCGCGCGAGCTCTATGGGCGTCTCGCTGGGCTGTTCGTGCCGGGCGCCGACGGCTGTCGGCCGTGCCACGGCGCCGATCCGCGATACCGCGACGATCCGCACTGGCGCGACCTCGTGACGTTCGCCGAATACTTCTGCGGCGACAGCGGCCGCGGCATCGGGGCGCGCTATCAGGGCTGGACGGCGCTGGCGATTCGCTGCTTCGAGGACGCCGCCGTGCGGCGGATGCGAAGGTCCGCGATCGTGGCGCAGTGACTGCCTGCGGCCGCGCGTCGGCCGTCAGGGAATCCACAGGCGCGCGAGGCCGAGAAAGCACGCCATGCTCGCGACGTCGGTCGCCGTGGTGAGGAAGATGGCAGAGGCGGTCGCCGGGTCGAAGCCGAGTCGCTTCAAGGTGAGCGGTACCAGGACGCCCGAGACGCCGCTCACCACGCAGCTCGCGGTCATCGCCAGCAGCACCACGCCGGCGAGGAGCGCGGGCAACTGTCCCGTCTCGTGCCAGCTCGCGTAGGCGTACATGGCGACGCCCGCCGTGAGCCCGACGAGGAGCCCGTTGGCCAGCCCAAGCCCCGCCTCCTTCAGCAGCAGGTGGCGCGACTGCGCGGGGTGCAGCTCCCCCAGTGTGAGCCCGCGGAGCGCGACCGCCATCGCCTGGCATCCCGTG
Source organism: Candidatus Limnocylindria bacterium (assembly GCA_035559675.1). Lineage (GTDB taxonomy): Bacteria > Desulfobacterota > Binatia > DP-6 > DP-6 > DATMAZ01. Next base: position 16,479 of record DATMAZ010000007.1, on the reverse strand, counting down.
TTGCCCGACTGCCCGGCGAGCACGGGGAGAAAGACGGCGAGCGCCGTGATGCGCGCGATCGTGCTCTCGAACGCGCCGACGACCGCCGCCGCCGCCAAGGCGGTGATCAGGTTGAACTGCAGCCAGGGATGGCGATGGCGGAAGCTGGTGGCGAAGGGCGTGCTCGCGTGCTCCTCGCTCTCGACGCCCACCATGCGCCCGGCCTGCGCACTGATCTCGATCGTCTCCTGCTCGAAGATCGTCGAGCCCCGCACGACGCCGACCAGCACGCCGCGCGCGTCGCACACCGGGTAGTACGGGAAATGCTTGTCGAGCGTCTGGCGCATGGCCTCGAGCAGGTCCGTCTCCGGTCGGAGCGCGAACGGTTCGCGCAGCATGAACTGCTCGAGCCGCTCGTCGGGGCCGTGCAGCAGGAGGTCGCGCATGGTGACCACGCCGAGGAGCCGGCCCGCGGAATCGACGACGTAGCCGTAGGTGAACATCCGTTGCGCGGAGAGCGCGCGCACGTGGTCGGTGGCCTCGCGGACCGTGAACGCCGGCGGAAACACCGCCACCGGGGGCTCCATCAGACGTCCGACCGTGTGCTCGGGATATGCCGTGGGCTGCATGCTGGGGCCGGGAGTCTAGGAGGATTCGACGGCGGGCGCGACCCGTGACGGCCCGCGGCCGTCTCGCCGTCGAACGGCGCGGCGCCCGGCGGCGTGCCTGCTGCGGCTCACGCGGCCGCGGTGCGAACGCCGCCGATCATGCCGTCGGCCAGCCAGCGCGCCAGCAGCGCGGTCGTCTCCCGGGCCGCGTCGTGCGCGGGCAGGTCGTCGAAGACCGCGCAGATGGTGGCGAACGGCTCTCCACGCACCAGGCGACGCAGCGCCAGAGCGGCACGCGGCTCGACCGGTGCGTGGAACACGCGGTGATCCGTGCCACGCCAGACGCGCAGCGGGGTCGGTGCGGGCGCCGCGGGCGCGGTACGCGGGTTGCGCCAGACGTCGTGCGCGGGCCAGACGAGGTCGAGCAGCACGAAGGCGCGGATGGGCGTGAAACGAAGCATGGGCCATGCGGCAGCCTCGAAAATCCGCAGCGCCTCCAACGCGATCGGCGCCTCGTCGGGCGCGTCGAACACGTCGGTGCGCGCCCGCTCGAGGCGGGCCAGGTCGGCGAGCCAGCCCGGCCACCGCGCATCGGCCGCGAGGAACGCCGGCAGCGCGTCGCCGAGATGGCGGACCGACGGATGCGTCGAGGGATGGCAACGCAGGTAGTCGCGCGCGAGTGCCGCGAAGCCCTCGTCGCCGAGCGCCGCCGCGGTCCGGGGGAAGTCCTCGGAGAGCACCTCGTGGAGCCGGAGGTAGTACGCGTCGGCGTACACGGCGAGGCGCTCGTCGGCGCGAAGCGTCCGGCTCGGCTCCGTGACGGCGAGGAGCTCGGTGCCGGCCGACAGCGTTCCGGGGGCGCTGGCGATGGCGCGCCAGAAGCTGCGCTGGAGGTCACGCAGAGCGGGCATGCTCATGGACCACCTCGGCCTCGATGGCGCGGGCGCGGTCCGCTTCCGCGGCGAGCCGCTCGAACGACGGGATGCGATCGTCCCACTCGATGAGCGTCGAGATCGGCCCGAAGCGTGCCACCGCCGAGCGGTAGAGGTCCCACACGGGCCGCGGGACCGGATGATCGTGCGTGTCGATCAGATGGGTGCCGGCGTCGGTGTGCCCGGCGAGGTGGATCTGACCGATGCGGTCGGCCGGCAGACCCGCGAGGTAGCGCGCCGGCGCGAAGCCGTGGTTCACCGCGCTCACGTAGACGTTGTTCACGTCGAGCAGGATGCCGCAGTCGGCGGCCTCGGCGACGGCGCCGAGGAACTCCCACTCCGGCATGGTGGAGTGCGTGAACGTGACGTAGCTCGACACGTTCTCCAGCAGGATGCGCCGGCCGAGGTGCTCCTGCACGCGGCGGACGCGCGCGACCACGTGTGCGAGTGCCTCCTCGGTGTACGGGAGCGGCAGCAGATCGTGCGCATAGTGGCGGCCGAACGCGCCCCAGCAGAGATGGTCCGACACCCAGGCCGGCTCGAATCGGCGGACGAGGTCGGCGAGCCGCTCGAGGTGGCGGCGGCACAGGGGATCGGTGCCGCCGAGGTTCATCGACACGCCGTGCATCACCACGGGCGCCAGCGCGCGCGCCCGCTCGAGCACGCGCAGCGGGCGGCCGCCCGCGATCATGAAGTTCTCCGAGATGACCTCGAACCAGTCGGCCCGCGCGGTGCCGTCGAGGACCCGCGGATAGTGCGGCGGGCGGAGCCCGACGCCGTGGCCGAGATACGGAAAGTCGTGCATGGCGGGGAAGGGGAGGGCTCCGGGCTGCGCCCGGAGCCCCGGCCGGCTAGCTCTTCGGCTCGACGACCTTGCCGCCCTTGGCCTCGCAGTCGGCCTTGGTGGTCTTGGTGTGGCCCTGGCCCTTGCAGGCGTTCTTGCCGGCACAGGCGTGGCCGGCGCCGGCGCAGCCGCCCTGACCCTTGCAGGCGTTGATGCCTTCGCAGACCACCTGCTCGCCGCCGGCCGCATCGGCGGCCAAGGCGGGCACGGCGCCCGAGAGCAGCATCGTGGCGGCCGCACTCGCAATCCAGAGACTCTTCGCGTTCATGGAACCTCCTCGTGCAATGAGCGTTGGTGCCGCTTGGATGCCGCCGCGCCCCACGGCGTTTCGGCAGCGGGGCGGCGGCTTGCCAGGCCCGGCGCGGGCGGTGTAGCCAGCCGGCATGGCGCGCAGGGGCAGGCGCGGGGTCGATCCGGTCACCTCCGAGATCATCCTCGGAGCCTTCGAGACCATCTGCTACGAGATGGCTACCCACGTCAGCCTGACGGCGACGACGCCCATCCTGAACCAGTCGAACGAGCGCAACGCCACCATTCTCGACGCCACGGGCCGGCTCGCCGCGCTCTCGGTCGGCATCCCGCAGTTCATGCTGTCGTCCACGCTGCCGGTGCGGTTCGCGGTCGAGTTCTTCGGGCCCGACGGCCTCTTCGACGGCGACGTGCTGATCGCCAACGATCCGTATCACGGCGGCGGGCATCTCCCGGACTACAACGTCTTCGCGCCCGTCTTCCACGACGGCGAATGCGTACTGATCGCTTCGATCCAGTGTCATCACGCCGACACCGGCGGCGGCGCGCCGGGCGGCTACAACGTGAATGCCCCCGACATCTGGGCGGAGGGGGTGCGGTTTCCCGCCGTCAAGATCTTCGAGAAGGGGGTGAAGCGCCGCGACGTCGAGTACATGCTGGCGGTGAACAACCGCACGCCGACCTTCCTCGGCGACATCCGCGCCCAGGTGGGGGCGGCTCAGCTCGGCGTGCGGCGCTTGCAGGAGATCGTCGCGCGCTTCGGCGCCGAGACGGTGCGGGCGGCGGTCCGCAGCATCATCGCCTACGCCAAGCGCCGCTTCCGCGAGGAGGTGAGCACCTGGCCCGACGGCGTCTACGAGTCCGACGTCTACGTCGACCAGGATCCGCACGGGAAGCCGGACATCCACGTGCACTGCAAGGTGACCGTGCAGGGGGCCGACCTCACGGTCGACTTTACCGGCTCCGACGATCGGCCCGACATCCAGGCCTACTCCACCTACGGCAACACCCGGGGCTATGTGGTGGCGCAACTCGCGTCCATGATGGACCCGACCATTCCGAAAAACGAGGGTTTCTTCGACTCGATCCGGCTGATCGTGCCCGAGGGCTGCTGCCTCAACCCGCCGCCCGGGCGCTCGGTGGCCGCCGGCACCCACCATCCAGGCACCGAGGTCGGCGAGGCGGTGGCGAAGGCCCTCGAGCGCGCGGTGCCCGACCGCTGCTGCCCGCAGGTCTACAAGATGGGCATGCCGACGGTGATCTTCGGAACGAATCCGCGCACGGGCAAGCTCTTCATCGACCACTCGGTGGACACGTTCGCCGCCTACTGCGGGGCCGTGCGCGGGCAGGACGGCTGGGGCGGCATGAATGTCTCGTTCGGGAACTTGATCCGCGCCACCGGCGAGATCAACGAATCGATCTTTCCGGTGCGGCACCTCTGGCGCGACTACGAGACAGACAGCGGCGGCCCCGGGGAGTTCCGCGGCAACTGCGGCAGCCTCTATCGCAAGCAGGTGCTGGTGCCGTCCACGGTCTACACCTACGTCGTCGGCAAGAAATACCCCATGCCGGGCATCGCGGGCGGCCGTCCCGGCTCACCAAACCGCCTGGTGGTGCGCGGCGGTGGCCCGCACGCGCACGAGGTGGGCGAGAAGGCCGGCTACATCGAGCATGCCGCGGGCGAGTACTACGAGTACCACTACGGCGGGGGCGGCGGCTGGGGCGACCCGCTGGCGCGGCCGGCCGAGAAGGTGCTCGAGGACGTGCTCGACGAGTACGTCTCGATCGAGGCGGCCCGTCGTGACTACGGGGTCGTGCTCACGGGATCGCTCGAGGATCTCACGCTGCGCGTCGACCACGAGGCCACCGCCCGGCTGCGCGCCGAACGCCGGGCTGCCGCCTGAACGCCCCTTGCGGCTCCGCCTTGCACGGGTTAGCGCGAAGGCATGCGCGCGCACACCGAATATCTCTGGTTCGAGACCCGCACGCGGCACGAGCTGGTGAACATCACCGACCGGGTGGCGGCGGTGGTGGCCGCCTCGACGGTGCAGGAGGGACTCTGCCTCGTCTCGGCCATGCACATCACGGCCGGCATCTGGGTGAACGACGAGGAGGTCGGCCTCAAGGCCGACCTGCTGGACTGGCTCGAGCGCCTGGCGCCGGCGGGCGACTACCGCCACCACCAAACGGGCGAGGACAACGCCGACGCGCACCTCAAACGCACGCTCGTTCACCACCAGGTCGTGCTGCCGGTGACCCAGGGGAAACTCGATCTGGGGCCCTGGGAGCAGGTGTTCTACGCCGAGTTCGATGGCCGCCGCCGCAAGCGGGTGGTCGTGAAGGTGCTGGGCGAATAGCCCAGGCGGCTGACACGCGTCGATTTTCTCGACTTTCCCCCTTGACGGCTAGAAGGCTGATGCGCGAATCTGGCACCTGTCGGTTCAGCAGAAGGGGGGTCCATGGTGCGAGTCTGGAGCCTGGGCAAGGTCCGGCGGGCGGCGTGCGGGGTCGTCGCCGTTGCAGCGCTCGCGATGCCCGCCTGGGCGGGACAGAAGATCGTCATCTCCGTGGCCTCCTCGCCGGTGACCTTATGCGACACGAACTGCACCACCTGCACGGTCGGCTCCGGAGAGTGCATCGTCATCAACGACGAAGACCTGGCCCTCTGCGAGACCCTGAACGACAACATCCCTGTCGATAGCTGCGATTGGACGCTACTGTTCGACGGCGACGCGCCCGGCATCGGCCTCACCGCGCAGATGTTCGCGGCGGACATCGCGGCCAACGGCAACGTGATCTTCCGCTCCGGCGGCGACAAGACGCTGCCCGACCTCTCGCAGATCAAGCAGCGCGACATTGGCCTGTTCGTACCGACCGACGTGACGCAGCCGTACAGCGGCGGTGGCCCGTACAGCAGCGGCATCTTCAAGCTCTTCCTCGACGGCGACGCGACGCAGCTCACCACGGGCGCCAAGCCGTGGGACGCGCTGGACGTGCTCGACAGCGGCCCGTGCGGCGCGGGCATCACGCTGCTCGGCCAGCACACCTGCGACTTGATCGGCTCGCTCGCCGGCGGCGGCACGATCGGCGGCTTCAACTTCCGCGACGAGGACGTGCTGCGCTGCCGGCCCACGGCCAACTCGACCGGCGGCTCGGTCACCGGGTGCAGCTACGCCATGATGTTCGAGGGCGACAAGGTGAACGGCGGCGCGGGCTTCACGGACAACCTGCACGCCATCCAGATCCTCGACATCGACTACTCCACCATGACCGGCACCATGCTGTTTCGGGGACCGAACGACCCGGACCTGCCCGCGCACGACGCGCCCCGCGACATCCTTTCCTACACCGGCACCTTCGGGAACGGGCTCTGCGTGCCGAGCGGGAAGCTGTGCGCCAACAACGACGACTGCCCGGGCGGCGAGACCTGCGACACCGGCACCTGCCAGATCGGTGGCACCCCGTGCGCCAGCGACGGCGACTGCCCGACGAGCGGCAACTTCTGCAACCGGACGCGCACGCCGGTCGGCACGTTCGGCGTTTTCCTCGACGGCAGCGCGATCGGCCTCTCGGCCACGAGCATCCAGGCGCTGGGCATCGTGCCCGACGGCGACGACGACGACGTGCCGGACGGCGGCGACAACTGCCCCGGCGAGCACAACCCCGACCAGACCGACAGCGACGGCGACGGCGTGGGCGATCCGTGCGATCAGTGCAACGGCCGCGACGACGCGGTCTGCGAGTGCGGCGACGGCATCCCCGATTCGCCGTCCGAGCAGTGCGATCTCGGCGGCAACAACGGGCAGGCCGGCTTCCCGTGCTCGGCCACCTGCACGGTGCTCGGGACCTGCACCGGCGGCACCGTCTTCTGCGAGGATGTCGGGGACTGTCCGGTGGGCGAGGGCTGCTGCGGCGACCTGGTGACGACGGCGCCCGAAGAGTGCGACGACGGCAACGGCGTCGACGACGACAACTGCGACAACCTCTGTGCGTTCAACCCGCAGGGCATCCCGGTGGTCGGGTGCGAGGACGTGTCGTCCAACCACTTCACCCCGCTCTTCATCAAGAAGACGCTCTTCAAGACCGCCATTCAGCCGGCCGTCACCTACGAGAAGTGGAAGTCGAAGGGCGACTTCAATCTCGCGACCGCGTTCTCGGTCGACCCCGACGCCGAGGTGAATCGCATCACCTTCAACCAGTCGAACCTGGCCCCGTTCTACGACGTGCAGCTCGGGCCGGGCGCCTTCCTGCAAAGCGGCGCCACCAAGTGGAAGTTCCAGGACGGCGAGGCCGACGTCCCCGGCGCGCTCGGCTGGCGCAAGGCCAAGATCGCGCTGATCTCCAACAAGGTGAAGCTCACCCACACCGGAATCAATGCGGCGATCGGGATCGACCTCACGCCGCCCATCCGCATCCGGCAGACGATTCGCATCGGCGACGACTGCGCGACGGGCGTGCTCGAGTGCACGGTGAATGCGACGTCGACGGTGGTGAAGTGCACGACGCCGATCTTCACCCCGTAAGCGTCGGGGTGGCGGCTCAGCGCGTGCGCGGCAGGCCGAGCACGCGCTCGGCCAGGATGTTGCGCTGGATCTCCGAGGTGCCGGCGAAGATCGTCGCCGAGCGGTAGTACAGGTACGAGCGCACGAGGCGGCCGTGCTCGACCGCCCACGGCCCGGGCTGCCAGCAGAGGCCGCGGGGGCCGAGCATCTGCATCAGCGTGTCGTGCATACGCTGGCTCATCTCGCTCCAGAAGAGCTTGACGAAGCTCGACTCCGGCCCGAGCGGGAGGTTCCGCTGAATGCGGGTGAGCGTGCGCCAGTTGTTGAGCTTCTGGATCTCGACGTCGATCAGGTGGCGCGCGAGCTGCTGGCGGACGTCGGGATCCGCGCGCGTCGGCGCCTGCTCGCCCACACCGTCGCGGGCGAGCCGGAGCAGGTCCTGCAGCAGCATGCGGTGGATCACGAGCTGCCGCGGCGACGTGCCGCGCTCGTAGGTGAGCGTCGTGTTGGCGATGGACCAGCCCTGGTTTTCGGCGCCGACCAGGTGCTCGCGCGGGATGAAGACGTCCTCCAGGAAGACCTCGTTGAACTCCTCGCTGCCCGTCAGCTGTCGGAGCGGCCGCACGGTGACGCCGGGGGCCTGCATGTCGCAGATGAAGAAGCTGATGCCCTTGGCCTTCGGCGCCTCGAGATCGGTCCGGGCGAGCAAGATGCCCCAGCGCGCGAACTGCGCGTAGCTCGTCCAGACCTTCTGGCCGTTCACCACCCAGCCGTCGCCGCGCCGCTCGGCGCGCGTGCGGAGCCCCGTGAGGTCCGAGCCCGCGCCCGGCTCGGAGAAGAGCTGACACCAGATCTCGCGTGCCGGGATGATGGCCGGGAGGAAGCGGCGCTTCTGCTCGTCGGTGCCGTGCGCGATGAGCGTGGGGCCGACGAGGTTCACGCCGATGCGGTTCACGATCTCCGGCGCGCGCGCCGCCGCGAGCTCCTCCTGCAGGAGGTAGTGTTCGATCACCGTGGCGCCGCGCCCGCCGTACTCGCGCGGCCAGTGGATGCCGACCCAGCCCGCCTCCGCCAGCCGCTGCTGCCAGTCGCGCAGATAGGCGACCTCGTCGGCGAGCGTGGCGTGCTCGATGCGCTCCGCGGGCACATTCGCGTCGAGCCAGGCGCGCAGCTCGGTGCGAAACGCCTCCTCGGCGGGCGAGAACCTGAGGTCCACGCGAGTCTTCTTGGCGGGGGGCGGCCGTGGGGTCAACCTGCGGGCGCCGGACGCACGGCAAGGTGGTCCTGGAGTCGAAGCACTGCGATCCCGGCCGCCCCGGGCGCCAGGCCCGCCACGCGCAAGAGCCTTACCGGGGCAGATTACCCGCCACTGTTCGCCCGCTCCCATGATGCGACGGGGCCTGGTCGCCGACGAAACAGCGGGTGGCATGCGGGAGTAGCCACAGAGCTCCATTGGGCAAGTAGCGCGGGACTGCGGGTCTCGAGCTTTGCCTGCAAGTGCTTCCACTCGCACGCGAGTTGCCCCGAGGTGACCGGAATGCGTTGGACCTCGCGCACGGGCCCAACCTTGGATCGATCGAAGGCGTAGCCGCGGCGAAGGGCCTCGGCGTGGACGGAGGCCAAGTAGGCATTAATAGCCGCGCGAGGATTGGAATGATGCGCGAAGCGCTCAAGCTGCGGATGGTGGGTGTAGCCACGCGTTTCGCCGCGCAGCACTGCCTTCGCCAGCAGCGCTTCACGCCACAGCGCAACGAGCCCTTGCGGATCGAGATATTTTGGATGCAGCGACCACAGACGCATGCCGGTGTATCGGTCCAGGCGATCGTGAGGGAGCGGGCCCTCGGCGAAAGGCGCCACGCACGTAGCTTTCGCGCCAACGAGTGTCAAGGCGCATCGCGCCTCCTCCGGTGCACTCCCGCCCGGTCGTCTTTCCGGCCTGATCGCCACGCTCTGGACGGTCGAGTGAGCCGGCAGGGAGGACGCCGACTGCCTCGTCGGTCTCCCAGGCGCTCCCTCGGGCGGCACCATCGACTGCACCGACGCCGATCCCGCGTGCGATGCCGCGATCGACATCACGGCCACCGGCGGAGTCGTCTGGGTGGATTCGCTCACCCTGACGCGTCGAGGCTCGCAACGCCAAGCCGCTGTGTCCGTCGGTGGGACGCGCGGGGTGCCGAGAGAATCAACACCGCGGCTGGTCGTGCCAGGCCCTTGACCTTGTACCATGGTACAGGGCGTAGCCTGGCCGCATGCACGTGAACGGTTCGCTGCTGATCGGACAGCTCGCCCGCGCCGCGGGCGTCAACATCCAGACGCTGCGGTACTACGAGCGCCGGAAACTCCTTCGCCCGTCGGCGCGCGAGATGAACCGATATCGCCGCTACGAGCCCGAGGCGGTCCGCGTCGTCCGGTTCGTGAAGCACGCGCAGGCCCTCGGCTTCTCCCTCGCCGAAATCGAGGAGTTACTCGCCCTCCGCGTCGATGGCCGCCGATCCTGTGGCGACGTGCGGCGCCGCGCCGAGGCAAAGCTCGTCGACATCGAGCAGAAGATCGAAAGGCTGCACGCGATGCGGAAAACCCTCGTGCGGTTCATCAACGCCTGCTCGGGTCGCGGCCCGGTGAGCGCGTGCCCCATCCTGGAGGCGCTCGACGAAGATGCAGCGGCGCCGAAGACCGCCCCCAGCATCGGGAAAAAGGAAAGGAGGTGAGCCCGACATGAGCACCACGGTTGGTCACGCGAGCCGGGACGACGGCTGCCGCGACTGGGTTCGGGATCGGCGTGTCTCGTGGGTGTGGCCCGCGGCCTTCGTCGCCGTTGGCGTCGGCTGGCTCCTCGTCCCCGGCACGGCGGGGTCGCTCCTTGCGGCGGGCGGGTTCGCGGTCGCGGGGGCGCTCTGCGTGGGGAACGCGCTCCGCTGCCGCCGGGTCCACTGCGTGATCACGGGACCGCTCTACCTCCTCGCCGCCGCCCTCTTTCTTGCCCGAGGAGGGGGCCGGGACGTGCCCGAAGGCTGGGTCGTGGCCGGCGCCATCGTCGGCACCGCGGCCGCGTTCGTCCCGGAGTGGCTGGGGCGAGGGTACGTCGAGGCCGGGTCGCAGAGCGTGCGGGCTCGCACTGCGATGGTGGGCGTCCTGGCCGCGGCAGGGCTGGTCGGCGCGTGCTGTCTCGGCCCGACGCTGTTCGTGATCTTCGGGGTGAGCGTCGCGAGCCTCGGCACGCTCGGCGCGCTCGAGCCGTATCGTGGGCTGTTTCTCCTCGCCGGGATCGCCTGCTGGTTCCTCGCCTACCGCGAGCGGCGCCGCGCCACCGCCGCGTGTGCGGACGAGACCTGCGGAACACCCGCCAGCCGGCGCCTGAGCGGCGTGCTCCTCTGGGGGAGCCTCGCGGCCCTGGTCGCGGCCGCGATCTACCCGTACGTGGTCGCCCTGGTCGTGTAGGGCGAAGGAGATGGGGATGCGGTTCGTCGTGACGTTCGTCCTTTTGGTGCTCTGCGGAACCGCCGCGCGGGCCGCCGACGTCGAGCGGCGGCTCGCGCTCTCCGGCCTGACGTGTGCGGCCTGTTCGGCCGCCGTGACGAAAGCCCTCGAGCGAGTGCCGGGCGTGCACGAGGTGACGGTGAGCGCGGATCGCACGCAGGCCGTCGTCGTCGCGGACGAGGCCGTCGCGCCAGAGCGGCTGGTCGAGGCCGTCACCAGCCTGGGCTACGGGGCACGGGCGGAGGCGAAGTAATGGGAGGGCCTGCGATGGATTTCGACCTGGTGATTCTCGGCTCCGGCTCGACGGCCTTCGCCGCGGCCATCCGCGCCGCGAACCTTGGAAAGACCGCGGCGATGATCGAGTCGCGCACGCTCGGCGGGACGTGCGTGAACCGCGGCTGCCTGCCGTCGAAGAACCTCATCGAGGCCGCCCGCATCGTCTGGGAGAGCAGGAACCCGCGCTACCCGGGGCTTCGGCCGGCCGCCCTGGGTCTCGATTTCGCGGAGCTGGTCCGCCAGAAGGATGCGCTGGTCGCCGACTATCGCGGCAAGAAGTACGAGGCGGTCCTCGGCGGTCGGATCACGGTGTTCGACGGCCACGCGCGCTTCGTCAGCGAGCACGCGGTCTCGGTCGATGGGCGGTTGCTCCAGGCGCCGCGGTTCCTGGTGGCGACGGGCACGCGGCCCGCGGTGCCGCCCGTCGCGGGCCTCGACGATGTGCCGTTCCTGACGAGCGACCTCCTCACCAGGGGCGAGGACCACGAGCTGACCGCGCTGCCGCGCTCGCTCCTCGTCCTGGGTGGCGGCTACATCGCGCTCGAGCTCGGCCAGATGTTCCACCGCTTCGGCGTCGAGGTGACGCTCCTCGAGCGGAGTGCGCACCTGCTGCCGCGCGAGGAGCCGGAGGTCGGCCCGAGCATCGCGGCGCTGCTGCGCGAGGAAGGGGTTGAGATTGTGACCGGAGCGACCGTGCAGCGCATCGCCCCGGACAGCGGGGGCGTTTGCGTCCATGCCGAGGTCGCCGGCGAGCACCGCGCGCTTTGCGCCGAGCGGCTCCTCGTCGCGACGGGACGTCGTCCGAACACGGACGGCATCGGTCTCGAGGAGGCCGGTGTCAGGACCGACGAGGCGGGGTGGATCGTCGTCGACGAGACCCTGCGAACGAGCGCCGCGCACGTCTACGCGGCGGGTGACGTGATCGGTGCGCACACAGGGAGCCAGCTCGCCACCCCGGTCGGGGCCCGCGACGGCGCGCTCGCGGCCGAGAATGCGCTCACGGGGAGCGGGCACCGCGTCGCCCACGACGTCATCCCGCGCACCGTCTTCACCGACCCGCAGATCGCCACCGTCGGCCTCACGGATGCGCAGGCTACGGCGCGCGGCCATCGCTGCCGCTGCCGCACCGTCGCCATGACGCACGTGCCGCGGGCCGGCGCGGTGCGCGATCCGCGGGGGTTCGTGAAAATGGTCGCCGACGTGGACTCGCAGCAGGTGCTCGGCGTGACGATGGTCGGGCACGACGCGGGCGAGGTGATCCACGAGGCCGCCATGGGGCTTCGGCTTGGGGCCACGGTGCGCGACTTCGCCGAGCTGATCCACGTCTACCCGACCATGGCCGAGGCGTTGAAGATCGTGGCGCTCGCGTTCACGACCGACGTCACGAGGCTGTCCTGCTGCGCCGAGGGGTGAACCAGCGATCGCTTCATCGCTGTGGCCCCGTTGCGCGTCCTGAGCACAAGCGAGCGCTCATGAAGCGAGGGCACCGGAACGCCGGTTGGCTGAGCTGTCGCGGACGGGCTTCGCATGCGCGTGCCAGCAGTTCGGAAAGCGCCGCACGACGCCGGTGAGGGGCAGCAGACGGCCAGCAGATAATGGAGAACCCAGGCGTGCGCTGCTGCAGGACGCTGACGCCACCCGCAAACGACCCGGGCAACGCCACGCTCATTAGGCTCAAGCCGGCGCGCGCCCGGGTTTCGCTTGACTCGCTTGCCACGCCGGCACTATGGCGGCGCGAGCGCCCGATGCACTGGTGGGCAGGGTGACGCGATGCGGGTTTTGTTCGTCCATCCGAGCGGTCTCATGTACTCGCGCATCTACCTGCGCCTCGAGCCGCTCGGGCTCGAGCTGGTCGCCGCCGCCGCGCGCAACGCCGGCCACAGCGTCGAGCTGATCGACCTCCAGTCGGAGACGCACGAAGACTACTTCCGCCGGCTCGCGCGCTTTCGGCCGAACGTCGTCGCCTTCTCCGGCAACTACCTCGCCAACGTCCCCGAGATCGTCGATCTCGCCAAGGCCACGCGCGAGCGCGTGCCCGAGGCGACGGTCGTGGTCGGCGGCCACAGCGTGTCGTTCACGGCCAACGAGGTCCTCGAGCACGCCGAGGGGGCGATCGCCTGCGTGCTGCGCGGAGAAGGGGAGGCCGCCTTCGTCCAGCTCCTCGACGCGATCGAGCACGACCGCGACGCGCTCCACCAAGTGCCCGGCGCCGTCACCTCGACCGGCGTCGGCCCGACGCCGGTCTTCGTCCGCCACCTGGACGATGTCATGCCGGCGCGCGACCTGCTCCGCCATCGGCGCCGCTACTACATCGGCCAGCTCGATCCGTGCGCGTCCATCGAGTTCAGCCGCGGCTGCCCGTGGGACTGCACCTTCTGCAGCGCCTGGACGTTCTACGGCCGCAGCTACCGGCTAAAGAGCCCCGAGTGTGCGGTGGCGGAAATCGAGAGCGCGCCGCGCGTGCGTGGCTTCTTCATCCTCGACGACGTCGCCTTCATCCAGGCCGAGCACGGCATGGCGATCGGCGAGGCCATCGCGCGGAGAAACATCCGCAAGATGTACTGGCTCGAGACCCGCGCCGACGTGCTGCTGCGCAACAAGGAGGTCTTCAAGCTCTGGGCCCGCATCGGCCTCAAGACCATGTTCATCGGGCTCGAAGCCGTCGACGAGGAAGGGCTCAAGAAGTTCCGCAAGCGCGTCTCGCACTCGAAGAACTTCGAGGCGCTCGAGTTCGCGCGCAGCCTCGGCGTCAACGTCGCCATCAACATCATCGCCGACCCCGCCTGGGACCGCGAGCGCTTCCGCGCCATCCGCGAGTGGCTGAGCGAGATCCCCGAGGTCGTGAACGTCAGCATCAACACGCCGTACCCGGGCACCGAGACGTGGCACACCGAGTCACGGCGGCTCACCACGCGCGACTACCGGCTCTTCGACATCCAGCATGCCGTGCTGCCGACCACGCTGCCGCTCCACGAGTTCTACGAGGAGCTGGTGGCGACGCAGCAGGTGCTCGCCCGCAAGCATCTCGGGGCCAAGCAGATCTGGGGCGCCGCCAAGAACGTGGCGAAGCTGCTCGCGAGCGGGCAGACGAACTTTCTCCGCATGCTCTTCAAGTTCAACAGCGTCTACGATCCGAAGCTGCAGATGGCCGACCACGCGCAGCCCGTGGTCTATGAGTTGCCGCTGCCGCCGGCCGCCGTGGAGCGCGTCGATCCGGCGAGCCTCTACGTGCACCCGGCGCGCGGGCGGCGCGCCCGCGAGATCGACGACCGGACCGAAGCCTTCGTCGACCAGACGCGCATGGGCGCGGTTCCCGGGTAGCGCGGGTCAGGCGGAGGGCGCGGCCGCCGCCGGCGGCTCCCACTCGCCGGGCACGTAGCCGAAACGGCGGAGCGTCGGGCCGATGCGCGCCTCGACCGCGCGGATGCGCTCGGGCTTGCGCACGCGGTAGTCGTGGATCTTGTCCGGGTTGGTGAAGCCGGAGAGGAACTGCACCGCCGAATCCGGCACGGGCAGCCCGAGAAAGGCCGCCACGCGCCAGGTGACGCCCACCGGGTCGGCACACAGCTCTTCGAAGGTGAGATCGAGCAGCCGCTCGGGCGGCAGCCGGCGCGCCGCGAAGTCGTGGAAGAGCTCCACCTGGTACGCCCACGACAGCGCGGCCGCGATGTAGCCCGGCTCGCCGGTGGCGCCGATCTTGGCCAGCACGCGACGCCCGAGCACCGTGTCGGGGTCGTGCGTGCGGTGCCGCTTGAAGGCCAGGTCGCGGCCGTCCCGCACGATGTGCAGGTAGCGCGCACGCGGGAAGACGGCGTGCACGTGCGGCGCCATGAGATACGTCTCGGGGTACTTCCAGCCCCACGGACCGGACGGCCGAAGCCGCTGGTACCAGCGGTAGACGAGCTTGCGGAACGGACGCAGCTCGCGCTCCGGCGGGTCGTCGCCCACGTCCCAGCGCCGCGCGAGCCGGGCGAGGCCCCGGCGAAAGCGCTTGTCTTCGGGATCGCCCGACGCCATGCGCTCCGTAAATCCCAGGTTCACGCCGAGCGCCTGCACGGCGTACGCGAGCACGCGCGTTCCCGAATGCCCGCGGCCCATGAGCACGACGGGCTCCATGGCTGCGAGAACCTCCCGGATCTCGGCTGCGCTCGGCTCCCACGGCCACCGCACGGAGCTACTCCTCGTCCGGCGGCGGCGGCGGACGCCGCGGATCGACCAGCGCGGAGGGCGTCTCGGTGGGGATCGGCCGGGACTTGATGCGCCGGATCGCCACCTTCGCCACGTCGCGCAGCATCGGGTCGTCCGACTCGGCCGCGATCTGCTCGAGCGCGGGCAGCGAGCTGCGGTCGCCGATCTCGCCGAGCGCGTAGATGGCGCTGGCACGGGTTTCCGGGTTCGAGTTGCCTTCGGCGAAGTCGATGAGCGGCGCCACGGCGCGCTTGTCGCCGATGCGGCCGAGCGACGCCAGGATGCGGCGGCGCGTGAAGTCGTCGGTGTCGCGCATGAAGAGCCGCTGCACGAGCGGCGTCGTGGCCTCTCGCGCGTGCATCAGCCCGAGCGTGTCGATCGCCTTGGCCCGGATCGAGGGGTTCGGGTCGTTCGCCGCGCTCAGCAGATACGCCAGCGCGCGCGGCTCGTCCTTCTTGTCGATCTGCCCCATCGCCGCGATGCCTTCGAGCCGGGTCGGCAGATCGTCCGACTCGAACTTGCGCAGACTCTCGTCGAACTGCTGCTGGCTGCGGGGACGGTCCGGCTCGCGCTGATCGCGTTGGTAGCGCGAGCGGGGATCGGCGGACGGTGCGGGCTGCGCGCCCGCGGCGGCCGCCAGCATGAACACCGAGAGTCCGAGCGCGCCGCACGCCGCGGCCGCGCGCCGTCGCTGCCCAGTCATCGACGATGTGTTGTTCCGTAGAGCCGCGCGGATTGCAACTCGCCCTTCCCTCGGCTTCCGGCTTTCTGGTACAAGCGCGGCCCTCACCGCGATGGGGATGCGATTCGGCATGGGGACGAGGCGCGCCGCGCTGGAGGGGCTGACGCGCATCCTGGAGGCGGGCGCCCTCGAGGATCTGTTTACCGGACCGGACGACGATGCGGCGTTCATGTACGACCTCCTGGTCGAGGTCGCACGGGGGCGTAGCTCCAGCTGCTACTGGGAGATCTGCCGGACCGCCCGCCGTCGGGGCGTGACGCCCGAGTACATCATCGACCGCGCCGCGGTGCTCCTGGCGTCGATCGAGGAGCGGCGACGCATCGACGCCTATCGCATCCTCGGCGTGGAGGGCCTGGCGTCGCCCGAGGCCATTCGCCATCGCTGGCTCGAGTTCGCCAAGACCGGCCATCCCGACGTCGGCGGGGATCCAGCGCGCTTTCGCCGCGTGAAGGACGCCTACGAGCTCCTGCGCGACCCGCAGCGCCGCAGCGAGTACGAGCGCTACTGGCTGCGCGCGCTCGGGCCGTTCGAGCGGGTGATCCCGCGCGATCCCGAGCTCGACGCGCCCGTGCGGCGCGAGCCCGCGCCCGAGCGCCGGCTGGCGATGGTGGGCAAGCGGGGCGCGCTGCTCGAAGGGCCGGGCGCCGTCTCCGCGCCGGTCGGCTCCCGGCCGGGGGCGCCG
>DATMAZ010000006.1:0-4804 GCA_035559675.1 Candidatus Limnocylindria bacterium | reverse complement strand
GAGCAGCCGCGCGTGCTCGCGGCGGCGACGGCGCCGACGGCCGCCGCCCCGGCTCCCACGACGCCGCCGGCGCCCGCGGCCGCATCGCCCGGCCAGCGCATCTCGCTCGATTTCAAGGACGCTGACCTCCAGAACGTGCTGCGCGTGCTGGCCGACGTGAGCGGCCAGAACCTGATCGCCACCGACGACGTGCGGGGCAAGGTGACGCTGCACCTCTCCGACGTGCCGTGGCAACAGGCGTTCGATCTCATCCTGCGCACCAACCGCCTGCAGGCGGTGCGGGACGGCAACGTGGTCCGCATCTCGTCGCTCAAGCGCCTTACCGAGGAGCGCGAGGCCATCCGGGCCGCGAGCGACGCAGCGATCTCGGCCGACCCGCTGCTCACCAAGTACGTGCGGGTGAACTACGCCCGCGCCGACGAGGTCCTGATCGACAAGGTACGTGGCGTGCTCACCGAGCGCGGCAGCGTCACCTTCGACGACCGCACCAACACGGTGATCGTGCGCGACGTCGCGCGGGGCATCGAGGAAGCCACGGACCTCGTCCGGCGGCTCGACGTGCAGACGCCGCAGGTGCTGATCGAGTCGAACATCGTCGAGGCCACCGAAGGCTTCGATCGCGGGCTCGGCATCCAGTGGGGCTACAGCTACAAGGCGGGTCCCGAGACGGGCAATCCGACGGGCATGAACTTCCCCGGCACCGTCGGCATCGGCGGCTCGGGCCTCGGCGCGGGCGTGGCGCCGCCGTCCAACGGCGCGGGCGTGCCCAACCTGCCGGTGCCGTTCCTCGCCGACTTCCCGGTTCCGTCGGGCTTCGGCCCCGGGTTTGGGCCGTCCTCGGGCTCGGCCATCGACCTGGCGCTCGGCTCGCTCGACGGCACCCAGACGCTCTCGGCGCGGTTGACGGCGCTCGAGCAGCAGGGCAAGGGGCGGGTAATCAGCCGTCCGCGTGTCATCACCATGAACAACGTGGCGGCCACCATCCAGAGCCTGCAGATCATCCGCGTGAAGCTCCCCTCGACCGGCACCGTGATCAACACGGGCGAAGGGGGCGCGGCCGGCACCGCCAGCACTGCGACGGAGAAGATCAACACCGGCATCACCCTGGTGGTGACCCCGCAGGTTTCGTCCGACGGCTACGTGCTCATGAACATCTACGCCAAGTCGAGCGTGCCGGACTTCAGCCGCTCCGTCGAAGGCATCCCGACCGAGATCAGCCGCGAAGCCAACTCGAACGTGCTGGTGCGCAGCGGCGAGACGGTCGTGCTCGGCGGCATCTACCGCCAGATCAAGGACGACCGGTCGACTGGCGTGCCCTACCTGCGCTCGGTTCCGGTTCTCGGCTGGCTGTTCAAGCGTGACCTCCGGTCCGATAGCAAGGACGAGATGATCGTCTTCCTCACGCCGAAGATCATCGAGACCGGCACGGCGAGCCTGCCGCCGGCCGAGCGGCTGTGGAACGAGCGCCCGCGGGGGTAATGGCGCAGTTGATTCTCACGGGCTTCATGGGCACGGGCAAGACCGAAGTGGGCCGCCGGCTGGCGCGCGCGACGCAGCGTCCGTTCGTCGATACCGACAAGCTGGTGGAGGCGGCGGCGGGGCGTTCGATCGCGGAGATCTTCGCGACCGAGGGCGAGGTGCGCTTCCGGGCGCTCGAGCGGGAGGCCGTGCAGCAGGCGGTCGCCGTGCCCAACGCGGTCGTCGCGACGGGCGGTGGCGCGCTGCTCGATCCCGACAGCCGCCGGCTACTGCTCTCGGCCGGCCCCGTGGTCTGCCTCACGGCCACGCCCGAGGAGATTCTGCGCCGCCTCGGCGACGCGGAAGACCGGCCGCTGCTGCGGGGCGGGACGCCGGCCGAGCGGCTCGCCAAGATCCGCGCGATCCTCGACGCCCGGGAGGCGAGCTACAGCCTGGCGACGCATCGCATCGACACGACGGGACGCTCCGTCGACGAGTTGGTGAGCGAAATTCGCACGCTCGTGGGAGCGGAGTGAACCCCGTAGAATGGCGGCGAAGGCAGCACGCGCAATGAGCGCACGCGTCGAAGAGGTGACCGTCGACCTCGGGCGGCGGTCCTATCAGGTGCTGGTGGGCGGCGCGCTGCTCCGTTTCGTCGGCCCGCGGCTCGCGGCCCTCGGGTTTCGCGGGCGCTGCGCGCTGGTGACCAGCGAGCGCATCGGCGCGCTCCACGGGACGGCCGTCGAGCACTCGCTGCGGGCGGCCGGCTTCGAGCCCTGCACCGTCGCGCTGCCCGACGGGGAGGAGCACAAGACGCTCGCCACGGTCGAGCGGATCTACGATGCGCTCCTCGAGGCGGGGATCGAGCGGCGCTCGCCGGTCGTGGCGCTCGGCGGCGGGGTCGTCGGGGACGTCACCGGCTTTGCGGCCGCCACGCTGCTGCGCGGCGTGCCCGTCATGCAGGTGCCGACCACGCTGCTGGCGCAGGTCGACGCGGCGATCGGCGGCAAGACCGGCGTCAACCACCGGCTCGGCAAGAACCTGATCGGCGCCTTCCACCAGCCGTGCGCCGTGCTGGCGGACACCGACGTGCTGCGCACCTTGCCGCGGCGCGAGTACATCGCCGGGCTCGCGGAGGTCGTGAAATACGGCGTGATCGGCGACGCGGAGCTGTTCGCCGTGCTCGAGCGCGACCTCGAGGCGCTGCTGCACCTCGATGCCGACACGCTCGTGCGGGTCGTCGCCGCCTGCGTGCGCCAGAAGGCCGCCGTCGTGGCGGCCGACGAGCGCGAGGAGTCGGGTGCGCGTGCGACGCTCAACTTCGGCCACACGGTCGGCCACGGCGTCGAGGTGCTCACCGACTATCGCCGCTTCCTGCACGGCGAAGCCGTCGCCATCGGCATGGTGGCGGCGTGCCGGGTGTCGGAGACGCTCGGCATCGCGCCCGCAGGGCTCGCGGGGCGCGTGCAGGCCGTGCTCGAGCGCGCGGGGTTGCCGACCGCGCTGCCGAGCGAGCTGAGGGGGCCGCAGCTCGCGGTGGCGATGCGCACCGATAAGAAGGCCGCCGGCGGCAAGATCCGCTTCGTGGCGGTGGAGGACGTGGGACGAACGCGGCTCGTCGAGCTGGCGAGCTCGGAGATCGTGAAGCTTCTATGAGCATTCCGACGGTGTGTGCAGACGCCGTGGAGCGAGGGGCGGGGAGGATGTCATGCGGATCGTGAGAGGGTTGGCCGTGGCCGGGTTGCTGGTCGCCTCGATGACGGGACAGGCCGTGGCCGGCAGCAGCAAGGGGCTCGTGCTTCGGGCCATGGGGTGGGCGCAGGGACGAGCGTCGGTCAGCGACTCCAGCATCTCGTGTCAGATCCCGACCGTCGACACCGTGATCGCGGACGGCTTCTTCACCATGGGCATCTGGAACACGTTCGGCGAACAGACGATCCAGTTCCCCGATCGCAACAGCGCCTTCGCGAATCCCTGCGGCGGCTTCCTCCAGCTGTGGAACAGCATGACGAAGCAGGGGATCACGCTGAACCGCATCAACCTGGCGTACCGCATCGCGGGGTCGCGGCGCTTCGATGCCGTGGTCTCGCAGCGCAAGGGCTGGCCGACGGCGTGCAACGCGTTCCGGCGCGCCACGGTCTTTGCCGGCGTGCGGCTCAATCCGAACGATCCGCTCGCGCCCCCGACCGGCAGCGGGCTGCCGAACGTCGCCTTCATCCAGGTGACGCCGCTCGTCTCGCCGTCGGTGTTCGCGTGCCTGCGCGAGCAGTACGCGGTGCTGCCGGCGGACGTCTACACGGACTTTCCGCTGGTCATCAAGGCGCGCGCCTCCGGCATCGCGGACAACGGCGACCGCTTCGTCTCGAACGTGCTGAAGTACACGCTCAACCTGCGCCACACCTGCGGCAACGGCCGGCTCGACGACGGCGAGGCGTGCGACCTCACCGCCTCGGGCCAGGCGTGCTCCGGCTCCGCCATCTGCGTGGGCAACGTGTGCATCGGCGATCCGACGCGCGGCTGCAACACGGATGCGGACTGCATCGGCACGTGCCAGGCGCAGGGCACTCCCGAGGAGTGCACCTGCACGTACTGACCCGGCGATTGCGCACACGTCCTTCGTCCAGTACACGACGGCCACCCATGCGGTGGCTGTCGGCGTTTCTGGCGCTCGCTGCGATGCTCGCGGCGGGCGACCGAGCGCTCGCGGGCCCGCGGCTCATGGTGGCCGCCCCCACCTTCGACTTCGGGACGATCGAGCGGGGGACGCCGGTCGACCACGTCTTCCGCGTGCGCAACGAGGGCGACGCCCCGGCGAACGTGCTCGGCATCGACCGTACCTGCGCCTGCACCGTCGGCGCCGCGAGCGCACGCACGGTGGCGCCGGGCGGCGAGCTGTGGGTGAGCGTCGGGCTCGACAGCGAGGCGCTGTCCGGTCCGGTCGTGAAGGCGGTGACGGTGCGCACCGACGATCCGAACGCGCCTGCGCTCCGGCTCGTGCTCCGCGGCACCGTGCTGGTCGACCTGATCGCCGAGCCGCCGACCCTCTACGTCGGCGAGGTCGGGCGCGGCAGCGTGCCCGAGCGCACCGCCCGCGTGCGGCCCGGGCGCCCGACCGGTACGGCCCGCGTGCTGGCCGTGCGGGCGCGCGGCCCGTTCGTCGAGCCCCGCGTGATC
Organism: Candidatus Limnocylindria bacterium; assembly: GCA_035559675.1. Lineage (GTDB taxonomy): Bacteria > Desulfobacterota > Binatia > DP-6 > DP-6 > DATMAZ01. The sequence continues at coordinate 172 of DATMAZ010000006.1, read as the reverse complement.
GACGACGGCGCCGGCGGCCTGGCGATCGCCGTACGGGTCACGGACGATGCGCCGGCCGGCCGCTTCCGCGACGAGATCGTCGTGCGGGGCAGCGGGCTCGACGGGCCGATCGTGATCCCGGTGCTGGGCGTGGTGCGTGCCGACGACGCCGACGATCGGCGGCTCACGGCAC
>DATMAZ010000005.1:0-13851 GCA_035559675.1 Candidatus Limnocylindria bacterium | reverse complement strand
CCTTCCACGAGCTGCACCGCCGGCGGTTCGGCCACGCCGATCCAGACCGGGCGGTGGAGGTGCTCGCCGTGCGCGTGCGCGCCAGCGGAGGCGCAGTGCCGCCGCCGCGCCACACGGCGCCGCGCGCGCGAGGCCCGGTGCCCATCACGCACGCGCGCGCCTGGTTCGGCGGCCGCGCCTGCCGCACGGGCGTGGTGCGCCGTTGTACGCTCGGCCGCGGCTGGGCGGCGAGGGGGCCGCTCGTGGTCTGCGAGTACAGCGCCACCACCGTCGTGCCACCGGGATGGCGGCTCGTGGTCGACCGGGTGGGAGGCCTGCTGCTCGAGCGAGGTCGCCGTGGCTAGGCTCGACGCAGCCGGGCTCGAGATCGCCAACCATCGGCTGAGCGGCATCGCCGAGGAGATGGGCGTGGTGCTAGGGCGAACCGCGCTGTCGCCCAACATCAAGGAGCGGCGCGACTACTCGTGCGCGGTGTTCGACGCGGGCGGCGAGCTGGTGGCGCAGGCGGCGCACATCCCGGTGCATCTGGGCTCGACGCCGCTCTCCGTGCGGGCCGCGATCGCGAACGTGCGGATGGCGCCGGGCGACGTAATCGTGCTGAACGATCCCTTCGCGGGCGGCACGCACCTGCCCGACGTGACGGTGGTCCAGCCCGTGTTCGCGGCGCGCGCCGCGCGGCCGTTCGCCTACGTCGCCAATCGCGCCCACCACGCGGACATCGGCGGCATGGATCCGGGTTCGATGCCCGTCGGCACGGACGTCTTCCAGGAGGGCGTTCGCATTCCGCCGGTGCGCCTGGTGGCGCAGGGCGAGATCGTGTCGGACGTGCTGGCGCTCTTTCTCGCCAACACGCGCGTCCCGGAGGAGCGCACGGGCGATTTGATGGCGCAGTGGAGCGCGCTGCGCGTCGGCGCCGCCCGATTGCAGGAGCTGGCCGCGCGCGTCGGCGGCACCCACGTGCTCGAGCGGCACATGGCTGCGCTCAAGGACTACTCGGCGGCGCTCATGCGCGCCGAGCTTCGCCGGCTGCCGGCGGGTACCTACGCGGCCGAGGACGTTCTCGACGACGACGGGCTTGGCACGACGCGCATCCGGATCGCGGTGCGCGTGCGGCTCGGCGGCGGGCGCGCGGAGGTCGACTTCGCCGGCACGGCGCCGCAGGTGCGCGGGCCGGTGAACGCCAACTTTGCGGTGACGCGCTCCGCGGTCCTCTACGTGTTTCGCGCGCTCGCGCGCGAGCCCATCCCGGAGAACGACGGCATGGCGCGCCCGCTCGTCGTGCGCGCGCCGGCGGGCTCGGTGGTGAACGCCGAGTTCCCGGCGGCCGTGGCCGGCGGCAACGTCGAGACCTCGCAGCGCATCGTCGACGTGCTGCTTCGGGCGCTCGCGCGGGCCGTCCCCGAGCGCATTCCCGCCGCGAGCTGCGGCTCCATGAACAACGTGGCGCTCGGCGGCAACGCCGGCGGCCGCGTCTTCGCCTACTACGAGACGCTGGCGGGCGGCGCGGGGGCGAGCGCCGCGGGTCCCGGCGCGTCGGCGATCCACACCCACATGACCAACACGATGAACACGCCGATCGAAGCGCTCGAGGCGTACTACCCGCTGCGCGTCACGCGCTACGGCGTGCGCCGCGGCTCCGGCGGCCGCGGCCGCCACGCCGGCGGCTCGGGTCTCGTGCGCGAGATCGAGTTCCTCACCGCGGCGCGCGTCACCTTGCTCACCGAGCGCCGCAGCGTGCGCCCGTACGGGCTCGCGGGCGGCGAGGACGGCCGCGTCGGGGTAAACGAACTCGTCCACCGCGGCCGGCGCCGCAGGCTGCCGGGGAAGACGGCGCTCGACGTCGTCCCCGGCGATCGCTTGCGCATCGAGACGCCCGGGGGCGGCGGCTACGGCCGCCCCGGGCGTCACCGCCTCAGGCGGCGGCTTCCGACTGCTTCACCTTCTTGCTGAGCGTCGTGAGCTTGCGCTCGAGTTCGGCCACGCGGAGCGACAGTCCCGTCACCTCGCGCGACAGCTCGCTCACGCGCGAGGACTCGGCGAGATCCAGCATCTTCACCAGGTCGAGCGCCTTCACCGCACGCTCGGCGAGGTCGCGGCCGCGCCGCTCGGCGGCGCGCAGCAGCTCGTCGCGCCGGCTGCGCAGCTCGCGCGCGATCGGCTCGGTGCGCTCGCGCACCACGTCGAGCACGCGCTCGGCTTCGCGGCGCACCAGCGCCTCGGCGCGCTCGCGTGCATCGGTGAGCGCGGCGGGCAGCTCGGGGCGCGGGGCGCGCTTGGCCAGCTTGACGGCGTCCTCGCGCACGCGCTCGACGAGACGCTCGCCCTCGTTCTGCAGACGCTTCACGGACTCGCGAACGTCCTGCAACGACAGGCGCCGGGCCGAATTGACAGTTGCCATAGCGGGATCCTCCCTTGGCTTTCGCTTCGTTCCTACGCACCGCGTCATAGCTACTATCGTGCGGCGCGTCAAGCCATGGGGAGCGAAGCGGAGCCACGTTGACCCGCTGTGGCGATTCCAGTACGAGCCCTGCCTTCAGGCTACCGGTCGCATAGCTCAGCTGGTTAGAGCGCCTGCCTCACATGCAGGAGGCCCGTGGTTCGAGTCCACGTGCGACCACTCTTGGCGGGCGGGACGCCCGATCATGGCGGGCCGGGGAGGCCCGATCGTGGGGGGCCGAGAGGCCCGAGGCGCGGGACGCTGGGTGCCTACCGGGCCGCGCGCCTACGAGGGCAGGATCCAGTAGAGTATCGGCCCGCGCTCGCCGACGAAGTGCCAGTCGCTGGTGAACGACTTCCCGAAGGCGAGATACCGCTCGTTCGCCTCGAGCAGGTCGCGTCCCTTCAGCACCCGGTAGCGCACGTGGACCACGGCGTTGCGCGGCAGCGGCGCCGGCAGGATCGGTCCCCGCACCGCGATCGAGTCGATCTCGACCCGCGCGTTCAGCACGTCGTCCGTCACGGCGAGCAACGCGTCGGTTGCCCGCTCGGCGGCGCGCGCTTCCATCTCCGGCGCGCGGGCTCTCGTGTACTCGAAGCCGAGATACTGCGCGACCGTGGTGCGCAGCGCCGGGTCCGGCTCCGTGGGGACGGACCGGTAGAGGGCCATCGCCACGAACGCCGCCAGCGTCCAGCGCCAGGCCGGCGCGAGCCGGCGCCACGGGCGCGTGCGCCGGCGAATCAGCACTCGCTGCATCGTCTGCTTGCGGGCAACCAGCATCAACCCGTGCTGGTGCAATCGGTATTCCCGGCGACGACGTCGGGACCATGCGCTCCGCGGCGCGCGGATCGTACAAGCGCGAACGCGACGCCGCCCGCGTGACGGAGACGCCGCACTCAGGTAGGAGCCTGACATGCCGGACTTCCAGTATCAGCCGATGTTTCCGCACGGCGAGGACACCACGCCCTACCGGCGGCTCGACGGCGCCTGGGTCGGAACCGACACCGTGCGGGGCGAGCGCGTGCTCACGGTCGATCCCGCCGCGCTCACCCGGCTCGCGGCGGAGGCGGTGCGCGACGTCTCGCACCTCTTTCGGCCGGGCCACCTGGCCCAGCTCCGCGCGATCATCGACGACCCCGAGGCCTCGGACAACGACCGCTTCGTGGCGCTCGCACTGCTCCGCAACGCCTGCGTGTCGGCGAGCATGATCCTGCCGTCCTGCCAGGACACCGGCACGGCGATCGTGATCGGCAAGAAGGGGCAGCGCGTCTGGACGGGCGGCGGCGACGAGGCGGCGCTCGCGCGCGGCATCCACGAGGCCTACGCGCAGGGCAATCTCCGCTACTCGCAGATGGCGCCGCTGTCGGTGTTCGACGAGGTCAACACCGGCACCAATCTCCCGGCGCAGATCGAGCTGTACGCCACCGACGGCGACGAGTACCGCTTTCTCTTCGTCACCAAGGGCGGCGGCTCCGCCAACAAGACGTTCCTCTACCAGGAGACCAAGGCGCTGCTGAACCGCGAGTCGCTGATGGCGTTCCTCGACCGCGAGCTGCGCAAGCTCGGCACCGCCGCCTGCCCGCCGTATCACCTGGCGATCGTGATCGGCGGCACCTCGGCGGAGGCCACGCTGAAGACGGTGAAGCTCGCGAGCTGTCGCGACCTCGACGACCTGCCGCCCGGCGGCTCCGCGCTCGGCCACGCGCTGCGCGACCGCGAGCTCGAGCAGGCGGTGCTCGAGCTCACCCGCAGCTTCGGCATCGGCGCGCAGTTCGGCGGCAAGTACTTCTGCCACGACGTGCGCGTCATCCGGCTGCCGCGGCACGGTGCGAGTTGCCCGGTCGGCATCGGTGTCTCGTGCTCGGCCGACCGCCAGGCGAAGGGCAAGATCACCGCCGACGGGGTGTTCCTCGAGCAGCTGGAGACGAACCCCGCGCGCTATCTCCCCGACGTGGATCCCGCGACGCTCGGCGGCGACGTGGTGCACATCGACCTCCGCCGTCCGATGAGCGAGATCCGCGCCACGCTCTCGCGCTACCCGATCAAGACGCGTCTCTCGCTCACCGGCCCGCTCGTGGTGGCGCGCGACATCGCGCACGCGAAGCTGAAGGAGCGGCTCGACCGCGGCGAGGGGCTGCCCGCGTACGTGAAGGAGCACGCGATCTACTACGCCGGTCCCGCCAAGACGCCCGCCGGCTACCCCTCCGGATCGTTCGGCCCCACCACCGCCGGTCGCATGGACTCGTACGTCGATCTCTTCATGCGGCACGGCGGCAGCTTGGTGACGCTCGCCAAGGGCAACCGCTCCCCCGTGGTCGCCGAGGCATGCAAGAAGTACGGCGGCTTCTATCTGGGCTCGATCGGCGGCCCCGCCGCCGTCCTCGCTCAGGAGAACATCAAGAAGGTGGAGGTGCTCGAGTACCCCGAGCTCGGCATGGAAGCGGTGTGGAAGATCGAGGTCGAGGACTTTCCGGCCTTCATCGTGATCGACGACAAGGGCAACGACCTCTTCGGGCGGCTCTGACGCGCTTTACAAGCGCGCGCGGCCGCGCCTAGTCTTCGTTCCCCATGCAGAGCCGCTGGTCCGACCGCGAGGCCGAGGAATTCATCGAGCGTTTCGCCCCGCGCTGGGGCGAGGACATGGCGCTTCGGGTGTACACCTCGCGCTTGATCGGGCGCGACTCCGACCTCGTCATGCACGGCGGCGGCAACACCTCGCTCAAGGGCACGGTGAAGACGCTCGTCGGCGAGGAGATGGAGGCGCTGTTCGTCAAGGGTAGCGGCTGGGACCTCGACGCCATCGAGCCGCCGGGGCTGCCCGCGGTCGACCTGGCGCATCTGCGCAAGCTCAGACGGCTCGGGGCGCTCTCCGACCCGGAGATGGTGAACCAGCTGCGCACGCATCTCTTCGACGCCGGCGCGCCGAACCCGTCGGTCGAGACGCTGCTGCACGCCTTTCTGCCGCACAAGTTCATCGACCACACGCATGCCGACATCGCGCTCGTCGTCACCAACCAGCCGGCCGAGGAGAACGAGGCGTTGGTGCGCGAGGCGTTCGGGCCGCGCTGGGCGGTGGTGCCGTACATCATGCCGGGATTCGCGCTCGCCAAGCTCGCCGCGGAGGTGTTCGAGCGCGACCCCGGCGTCGAGGGGCTGGTGCTGCTGAACCACGGGCTCTTCACCTTCGCCGACGACGCGCGCACGGCCTACGAGCGCATGATCGCCGGCGTCGATCGCGCCGAGCGCTTCGTGGCGAAGCGGGCCCGCGAGCGCGCCCGCACCACGGTCGCCGTGGCGGTGGATCTGGAGCGTGCCCGGCACGATGCCGCTCGTCTCGCGCCGGTCTTGCGGGCCGCGCTCGCCGAGCCCGTAGCCGGCCGGGAATTCGCCTGGAAGCGCATGGTGCTCGAGTATCGCGTGACGGACGAGATCGTGCGGCTGCTCGGGCGGCCGGACGCCGCGGCGCTGGCGCTCGAGAACCCGCTCACTCCCGACCACGTGATCCGCACGAAGGGCCCTCATCTGTTCTTGCCCGAGCTGCCGGACGACGAAGCCGCGCTCCGCGAGCGCATCGAGCGCGAGGTCGCCGCCTACCGGACCCGCTACGACGCGTACTTCGAGGCCCACAAGGCGCGCGCCCGCGAGAAGGTCACCAAGCTCGATTCGTTCCCGCGCGTGGTGCTGGTGCCCGGTGTCGGCATCTTCACGGCGGGTCCGTCGAAGACCGACGCCCGCGTCGCCGCCGACATCGCCGAGCACACGCTGCGCGCCAAGGCGCTGGCCAACGACATCGGCCGGTACGTGGCGCTCGACGACGCCGACCTGTTCGACATGGAATACTGGGTCCTGGAGCAGGCGAAGCTCGGCAAGGGCACCCCCGCACCGCTCGCCGGGCAGGTGGCGCTGGTCACCGGGGCCGCCGGGGCGATCGGCTTCGGGATCGCGAAGCAGCTCCTGGCCGCCGGCGCGCACGTCGTGTTGGCCGACGTGGATGCCGCCCGCGTGCAGCAGGCGCGCATGGAGCTCGATCCCAAGGGCAAGGGCACGGCGGCCGCGCTGGTGATGGACGTCACCGACGAAGCTGCGGTGCGCGCCGGCATGGACGAGGTGTGCCGGCTCTACGGCGGGCTCGACGTGCTCGTGCTGAACGCGGGCATCGCGCACGTGAGCCCGCTGCTCGACCTCGACGCCGCGGCGCTCCGTCGGGTGATGGACGTCAACTTCCACGGCTACTTCCACGTGCTGCAGGCAGCCGCCCGGCTGATGGCGCGGCAGCGGCTCGGCGGCAACGTGATCGTCAACTCGTCGAAGAACGTGTTCGCGCCCGGCGCCGACTTCGGCGCCTACAGCGCATCCAAGGCCGCGGGGCACCAGCTGGCGAAGATCGCGGCCATGGAGCTGGCGCCGCTCGGCATCCGGGTGAACATGGTGAATGCCGACGCCGTGTTCGGCACCACGGAGCGTCCCTCCGGCCTCTGGCGGGAGGTGGGACCGGCGCGTGCCCGCTCGCGCGGGCTCGATCCCGCAGCGCTGCAGGACTTCTACCGGCAGCGGAACCTGCTGAAGGCGACCGTCACGCCCGAGCACGTCGGCAACGCGGTGGTGTTCTTCGCGACCAACCAGACGCCCACGACCGGCGCCACGCTGCCGGTCGACGGCGGCGTCGCGGAGGCGTTCCCGCGATGACGAGGCCGGCCTGGCGCGGCCCGGGCTCGGGCCGGGCGGAGCGGCGCGATCACGTCTGAGCTCCGCAGCCGGCTCGAGCCGCATCTGCAGGCGCGGCTCGGACCCGACGTCGAGCTCGCCGGGCTCGAGCGGCTGGCGGGCGGCGCGTCGCGCGAGAGCTGGCTCGTCCGCGTGCGGCGCGGCGGCCGCGAGGAGGCGCTCGTGCTCCGCCGCGATCCGCCCGGCCACGTGATCGAATCGAGCCGGGAGGGCGAGGCGGCGCTGCTCGAAGCCGCGGCGGCCGCCGGCGTCCCCGTGCCGCGCGTCCGCTGGCTCGAACGCGATCCGTCCGTGCTCGGCGCCCCGTTCTTCGTGATGGACTTCGTCGAGGGCGAGACGATCGGCAAGCGGCTCGTGCGCGACGCCGCGTTCGCCGCCGCCCGCGACGTGCTCCCGGAGCAGATCGCCCGCGCGCTCGCCCGCATCCACGCGATCGATCCCTCGCTGCCCGCGCTGGCATTCCTCGCGCGGCCGGCCGCGGGCCGCTCGCCGGCGCAGGTCGAGCTGGAGCGCTATCGCGACGTGCTCCGCAGCATCGCACCCGAGCCGCATCCGGTGCTCGAGCTGGCGATCCGCTGGCTCGGGCTGCGCATCCCGCGCTCCGAGACGCTGGCCGTCGTGCACGGCGACTTCCGGATCGGCAACGTGATCGTCGGGCCCGACGGGCTCCGCGCCGTGCTCGACTGGGAGCTCGCCCACGCCGGCGACCCGCTGGAAGACCTCGGCTGGTTCTGCGTGCGCTCGTGGCGATTCGGCAACGACCAGCAGCCGGCGGGCGGGCTCTGCGACCGCGAGCGGTTCCTCAAGGCCTACGAGGAGGCGCGCGGCGTGCACGTCGATCGGGACGCGGTGCGCTGGTGGGAGATCTACGGCAACTTGAAGTGGGCGGTGATCTGCATCATGCAGGCACAGACGTTTCTGCGCGGGGTGCCGAACGTCGAGCTGGCGAGCCTGGGCCGCCGCACGGCCGAGATGGAATGGGAGCTGCTCGAGCTGATGGACGAGAGCCGCTGACATGCAGGACCGGCCGAACGCCACCGAGCTGCTGGCCGCGGTGCGCGGCTTTCTCGAAAGCGACGTCGTGCCGGCGTCGAGCGGGCGGCGGCGCTTCCACGCGCTGGTGGCCGCCAACGTGCTCGCCATCGTGGAGCGCGAGCTGGTACGCGAGGAGGAGCGCGTGCTCGACGAATGGCGCAGCCTCGCGCGCCTGCTCGACGTCACCGTCGATCCCCCGCCGCGGCTCGAGCTGCTGAAGGCGGGCGTGCGCGAGCTGACCGAGCAGCTCTGCGAGCGCATCCGGGCGGGCGATGCCGATGCCGGCGACTTCGGCGAGCGGGTGCGCGCGCACCTGCGCGCCACCGTGCTGGAGAAGCTGCGCATCGCCAATCCCAGGTACCTCGGGGACTCGTGAGCCCCGCCGATCCGCTGGCCGTCCCCTCGCCGTCGACCGCGTTGCACGGGGCGCCGGAGCCGGCACGGGCCGGCAACATCCTGATCGGCACCGCCTCGTGGACCGAGCGGACGCTGCTGCAGAGCAAGGCGTTCTATCCGCCCGCCGTGAAGACGCCGGCCGATCGGCTGCGTTACTACGCGCGACACTTCCCGGTGGTGGAGGTCGACGCGACGTACTACGCGCTGCCGTCGGCCCGCACCGCGCAGCTGTGGGCGGAGCGCACGCCGGCGGACTTCGTCTTCGGCGTGAAGGCCTTCGCCGCGCTCACCGGCCATCCGCTCGAGCCGAAGCGGCTCGACCCGGACCTCGCCGCCGAGCTGCCGGGACCGCTGCGCCGCGCCGCCGTGGTGCGCGCGAGCGAGATTCCGCCCGATCTCCTGGCCCGCATCTGGCAGCGCTTCGCCGACGCGCTGGCGCCGCTGCGGGCCGTCGGCAAGCTCGGCTACGTGCTGGTGCAGCTGCCGCCCTGGTTCCACCCGACGCGCGACTCCTTCGACTACCTCGCCGCGCTCCCCGAGCGGCTTCGCGGGCTCCCGATCGCGCTCGAGCTGCGCTCGGCGCAGTGGTTCACGCACGAGCGCGGCGTGCAGACGCTCTCGCGGCTGCGCGCCCTCGGCCTCTCCTACGTGTCGGTGGACGAGCCGCAGGGCACGCCGGCGAGCGTGCCGCCCTTGGCCGTGGCGACCCACGACGACTTCGCGGTGGTGCGCTTTCACGGGCGGCGTGCCGACACCTGGACGGGGGCGAACGTCGGCACCAGCGAGCGCTTCCGCTACACGTACACCACCGCGGAGCTGCAGGAGTGGGTGCCGCGGCTGCGCACCATGGCGCGCACCACGCGGCGGGTCTACGCGCTCATGAACAACTGCTACCGCGAGTCGGCGGTGCAGAACGCGAAGGACCTGGCCCGGCTGCTCGTCGCCCGACCCTGACCGTCAGGCGGCCCGCGGCATCTCGGCCGGCTCCGGCCCGAACACGAAGGCCGGCCGCTGCCGCATCACCATGACGGGCATCACGGTGAGCGCCGAGAAGCACGAGAGCAGCATCGCCGTGGGCATGAGCACGCCAAAGAGCCACATGCCGTAAAACGGCGAGGGTGCCATCACGGCGAAGCCCGCGCCGATGCTGGCCGCGACGAACAGCACGGCCCGGCCCGAGGTGAGCATCGCCGCGGCCAGCGCGTCGGCGTCGTTGGCCTGCCGCAGGTGCTCTTCGCGCAACCGATACAGGAAGTAGATGGCGTAGTCGGCGCCGATGCCGCACGCCATGGCGATCAGCGTCGCCGAGCCCATGTCGAGGCGGATGCCCGCCCAGCCGATCACGCCGAACAGCTCGAGGACGGTGAGCACGATCGGTGTGATGACGTAGAGCCCGCCGGCCGCCGAGCGGAGCACGACCGACGACACGACGTAGATGGTGAACAGCACGACGAGCATGTTCAGCAGCTTGCCCTTGGTCGTGTGCTCGTTGACGGCGAGCACCGTCGGGCCCGCGCCGCCCGCGAGCAGCACCTTCGTGCCCTCCGGCGCCGGGTGTGTCTCGAGCCAGCGCTCGAGGCGTTTCAGCATCGGGCCCACGAGCGCGGAGTCGTCGCTGCGGAGGTACGCGATCAGCAGCCCCTTGGAATAGCTCCGGTCGGTGAAGCGCTCGAAGGCCGGCGATTCGCCGAGGAAGATCAGCTGCGAGACCAGCTCCTGCGACTCCGGCACCCGGTACGGATTTGGATCGTCCGCGTTGAAGGTCTTGTGCAGGGTCTTCACGAGATCGGCCAGCGACGCGGTGCGCTCGGTCAGCGGGTCGCGCTCGATCTCGGCCTGCAACGCGGTCATGTGGAGCAGCACCGGCACGGACTTGGCGCTGCCCGGCTCCCCTTCGTAGAGCACGGTCATGGTGGTCGTGCCCTTGAAGTGCTGCTCGAGCGCCTCCAGATCCCGCCGCGCCAGGCTGTCCTCCGGCATGTAGATGCGCGTGTCGCCGTACGTGTGGATGTGCGCCGCGCCGGCGAGCGACACGAGGATCGCGACCCCGGTGCCGATCAGCACGGCGCGGCCGCGCCGTTGCAGGACGGCGCGCTGCAGGCGCTCGAGCACGCGCTTGGTGATGCCGCCCTCGCTCGGCATGCGGCGCGGCGCCGGCAGGATGGTGCGGAGCGCCGGGATGAACGTCATCTCGAGGATCACGGCGGCCGCGATCCCGGCGGCGCACGAGAGGCCGAAGTTGGCGATCGAGCGGACGCCGAACAGCGCCAGCGAGGCGAAGCCGAGCGTGGCCGTCGTGCCGGCGGCGATCATCACCGGACCGATCTTCACCGTCGACTCGATCACGGCCGCGGCGTTGTCGCGCAGCCTAGCGACCTCCTCGATGTAGCGCTTGAGCATCTGCGCCGAGTGCGCGGCCGCGACGGCGATCAGCAGGATCGGCACGGCGGCGTTCCAGGTGTCGATCGGAATGCCGGCGTGGCCCATGAAGCCGAGGGCCCACACCGTGGCCAGCGTGCCCGTCAGCATCGGGATGAACATCCCCTGCAGGCTGCGGAACGACAGCAGCATCATGAGCGCGATCACGCCGAACGTCCACGGAATGCGCCTCTGCATCCACTGCATCTGCTCGAGGTTGGTGAAGGCCAGCATCGGCTCGCCGGCGAAGTGGAAATCGACGGGACGATCGGCGAACGGCTTCGCCAGGCTGAGCGCGCTGCGGGCCAGTTGATCGTGCTCCACGCCCTCCCGCGTGTAGAAGTCGAGGATCACCAGCGCCGCCCGCTGGTCCGGCGTGACCAGCAAGCCCGCCAGCGACGGATCGCTCTCGAGCTTGCGGCGCAGCTCGGCGATCTCCTCGGGCGTGCGCGGCACCTCGCGCATCAGATAGTCGACCATGAGCGTGCCGCCGTCGTCGGAGACGTGCCGCACGGCCGGCGCGGCGAGGCTCACCACGTTCTGCTGCATGATGTCCGGAAGCCGCAGCGCCGTGAGCGTCACCTGCTGCACGACCTCCAGGATCTCGGGCCGCCACACGTCGCCGTCGCGCGGCACGATGCCGACCATGATCGTGTTGCGCCCGCCGAACTCGGCGCGGATCGCGCGGTCGGTCTGGATGAACGGGTGGTCGTCGGGCAGGCTGTGCTCGACGTTGAAATCGGTCACCAGCTTGCCAAGCCCGAACGCCAGCCAGATGGTTACGGCCGCCACGGCGAGCAGCACGCCGTACGGATGACGGACCACCCAGCGCGTGTAGCGTTCGAGCAGCATCGCGGGGCCCAAGGTTCCCCCTCTGCTCGCGCGATGCAAACTCGGCCGTTTTCGTTCCGCGGCGCGGCGGAGTATCGTTGCCGGGCGGGGAGGCTCGCATGCGCGCGGGAGTGATGATCCTTCTCGGGGCGATGGTGGTGATCGGCTGCGTCACCGAGACGCATCGGACGCTCGAGACGCCGACGGTCGCGTCCCACGGGACGCCGTACGCCGGTCCGACCTATACGATCGTCGTCGGCAAGTTCCAGAACCGCTCGCAGTATCTGCGCGGGGCGTTCGCCGACGCCGGCGACCCGCTCGGCACCCAGGCAAAGACGATTCTGAAGACGCATTTGAAGCTTACCGGCCGCTTCGTGATCGTCGACCGCGAGAACATGGAAGAGATCGCCCGCGAGGCGGCCTTGCGGGGCGAGCGCCAGGCGTTGAAGGGCGCCCAGGTCGCGATCACGGGCGACGTCACCGAGTTCGGGCGCCGCGAGACGGGCGACGTGCAGCTCTTCGGCATCCTCGGCTACGGGAAGAGGCAGGTGGCGTACGCCAAGGTCGCCTTGAACGTCGTCGACGTGCGCACCTCCGAGATCATCCATGCCGTGCAGGGGGCGGGCGAATACCAGCTCAGCAACCGCGAGGTGGCCGGCTTCGGCACCGTGGCGGGCTACGACGCCACGCTGAACGGCAAGGTGCTCAACCTGGCGATCACCGAGGCGGTGAACCGGCTGGTGGACGACCTCGAGCGCGGCGCATGGTCGCCGCTCGGCACGCGGTGAGCCGCGGGCCCGCCGCCGCGGCGCTGCTGCTGGCCGCGCTCGTCGCCGTGGGCTGCGGGCCGGGCCCGCTCTACCACTGGGGGCACTACGAGACGCTCGTCTACGAGATGTACGCGCATCCGGGGAAGGCCGGGCCCGCCGAGCAGATCGACAAGCTCACCGAGGACATCGCCACCGCCGAAGCGAAGGGCCGGGCCGTGCCGCCGGGGGTGCACGCGCACCTCGGCTACATGTACCTCCAGGAAGGCAACACGCTGGCGGCGCGCCGGGAGTTCGAGATCGAGAAGCAGCTCTTTCCGGAGGCGACGATCTTCATGGACCGGCTGCTCGCCCCGCCCGCCGAGCCATGAGGCGCGGGCGCGCCGCAGCGCTGGTGCTGCTCGCGGCGGCGGCCGCAGCCGGCTGCGCGACCGCGCCGCCGCACGACTACGCCGCCTATCGCGCGCACTACCCGCACTCGATCCTGGTGCTGCCGCCGGAGAACCAGACGGTCGACGTCACCGCCTCGTACGACTATCTCGCGACGATCACGCGGCCGCTCGCGGAAGCGGGCTACTACGTCTTCCCCGTCGCCGTGGTGGACGCGTTCATGAAGGAGAACGGGCTGCCGACGCCGGCGGAGATGCACGCCGTCTCGCTGGCGAAGCTGCGCGAGGTGACGGGCGCGGACGCCGTGCTCTACGTCACGATCGAGGAGTGGGGACAGAAGTACCGCATCATCTCGTCGGACACCGTCGTGCGGGCGCGCGCCCGGCTCGTCGACGTCGCGACGGGGGCGACGCTCTGGAGCGGCACCGCGGAAGGCTACCGGTCGTCGGCCGCCGGCCAGAGCGATCCGTTCGCCATGCTGCTGGCGGCGGTCCTCACCCAGGTGCTGAGCGGCCCCTCGGATCCCGCGCACCAGCTCGCCCGCACGGCGAACCACACGATGGTGTTCGACCAGCGAAGCGGCTTGCTGCTGGGGCCCCGGCACCCGCGCGCCGCCGAGGATCTCCGCGGTCGCTGAACGGTTGCCGCACCGCGATCGTGTGATAGCACGAGCGCATGGCGTTCGTCCTTGCTCTGCTGATCGGCGCCGCCGCCGCGGCGGCCGAGTTCTGGCTGCTCGGCCGGCTCGGCGTGGTGGTGGCGGCCGAGCCGGCGCTGGCCGGCACGGCCATCGCGCTGCCGCTGCTCGCGGCGCTGGCGGTGGCGCTCGTACGGTCCGGCCGACCGACGGCG
>DATMAZ010000004.1:0-2342 GCA_035559675.1 Candidatus Limnocylindria bacterium | reverse complement strand
GTCGCCGCCGCCACGGCGGCGGTGGCGGCGCTCTGGACGGCCGCCGCCCGCCTCGACGCCAACCGCCCGGCGCTGGCACGCATGCGGAGCGGCGGATGAACGAGGCGCTGCTCGTCTCCAACCTCGTGCTCTGGGCCGTGGTCGTGGCGCTCGCCTGTGTGGTGGCCGCGCTCGTGCGGCAGGTGGGGGTGCTCTACGAGCGGGTGGCGCCGGCCGGGGCGCTCGTCCTGCCGCAGAGCCTCGAAGTCGGGAGCGCCGCGCCGGTGATCGAGGTGGAGGCGCTCGACGGCACGCCGCGCCGGATCGGCGCGCCGCAGGCGAACGGGCGCAGCATGCTCGTCTTCTTCGTGTCGCCCACCTGTCCGGTGTGCAAGCAGCTGCTCGGCGCCGTGCGGGCCATGGCGCGCGCCGAGCGCGCGTGGCTCGACGTCGTCGTGGCGAGCGACGGCCCGCGCCCCGAGCACGAAGCCTACGTGGCACGCGAGCGGCTGCACGATCTGCCCTACGTGCTGTCCGCCCCGCTCGGCGTGGCCTACCGCGTGGGCAAGCTGCCGTACGCGGTGCTGATTGACGGCGCCGGCATCGTGCGCGGCGCCGGGCTGGTCAACTCCCGCGAGCATCTCGAGAGCCTGATCGAAGCGAAGGAGCGGGGTGTGGCGTCCATCCAGGACTATCTGCAAGGAGCACGGGCATGACCGCACGACGATCGTGGCTGGATCGCGCGCTCGAGCGCGGCGCGCGCCGACTCGCGCGCCGCACCTCGCGCCGGAGCTTCCTCGCCCGCCTGGGATCCGCGCTCGTGGGCGCGGGCACGCTGCCGCTGCTGCCGGTGGCACGCGCGCGCGCCGCCGATCCCGCGCGCGTGGCGCCGCCCGACGACCGCAACGTCACCGGCCCGGCGGGCGACCCCACGAGCTGCGAGTACTGGCGGCACTGCGCCATCGACGGCTTTCTCTGCTCCTGCTGCGGCGGCACGCAGTCGACGTGCCCGCCCGGCACGGAGATGTCGCCGATCACCTGGATCGGCACCTGCCGCAATCCGGGCGACGGCAAGGACTACATCATCTCGTACAACGACTGCTGCGGGGCGAGCCTCTGCATGCGCTGCCGGTGCACGCGCACCGAGGGCGAGCGTCCCGTGTACTACACGTCGAAGAACAACGATCTCCTGTGGTGCTTCGGGACGAAGAGTCGCGCCGTCCATTGCTCGGTCGCGATCGTGCTCGGGCAGGCCACGGAGTCGTGAGCCGGCTCGGTCTCACGGCGCTCGTCGCCTGCTACCTGTGGCTGCGCGTCGCGCCGGCGGTGGCGTATACGCCGGAGGTCGAGTTCGCGCTCAACTGCCAGGGCTGCCACCTCGCCGACGGCGCCGGCACCCCCGACGCCGGCGTCCCGGCGCTCGCCGACTCCGTGGCGCGCTTTCTCGCCGTGCCCGGCGGCCGCGAATACCTGATCCGGGTGCCGGGTGTCGCCCAGGCCCCGCTCGCCGACGCCACGCTGGCCGCCGTCGTGAGTTGGATGCTCGGGCGCTTCGACGCCCGACACGTCCCGCCGGACTTCCGGCCGTATACCGCCGACGAGGTCCGCCGTCTGCGCGCCTCCCCGCTGGTCGACGTGGAGCGCGTCCGCGCGTCGCTGCTGGCCGAGCTCGAACGGTCGACGCGGTAGACGATCGGCAACGAAGCGGCCGAGTCGCGCGGAGCGCGGTTGCGTTAGCGGCGCGCTCTGCGCTATGGCCGGTGCAGACAGCGGTCGGACACGGGAAGAGGGGTGCAAAGCCCCCGCTGCCCCGCAGCTGTGAAGGGTAACGACCCCGGTCGTGCCCACTGCCTCGGCGACGAGGTGGGAAGGGACCGGGGAAGGCAGAGCCCGAAGCCAGAAAACCTGTCCGGCCGGTGCCAGCAATGCCTTCCGCGGGGAGGGCGCTGGGAGTGCCGGCGTGGCGGACCGTCCACGTCGCTCCCAGGTTTCGAGCAGGCGAGCGACGATGAGACGGGCAGGGACGATCGTGGCGATGCTGCTGCTGGCGCGGCCCGCGCTGGCGGAGCGCGCCGAGTGTCTCGTGCGCTTCGCGGTCGCGGGCGCCACGGGGAGCCCCGACGCGCTCACGCTCGAGTGCCGCGACGGAGACGCCGCCTGCGACGCCGACGCGACCATGGACGGCGACTGCGAAATCGCGGTGGCGCTCTGCGGTGGCCCGGCGCCCTGCGACAAGACGGTGCCGCCTCGCGTGCGCGTGCGCGGCAAGGGAACCGAGGCGCTGGCGCTCGCCACCGCGGCGGCGGCGGCGACGGCCGCTTCCTGCAGCGAGCCGGCCACGGTCGTGGTCGCGCGCGGGCAGG
>DATMAZ010000003.1:0-3230 GCA_035559675.1 Candidatus Limnocylindria bacterium | reverse complement strand
GACAGCTCGTCGAGGCCGCCGTCGCCGCACACCACCCAGGCGTGCTCGGCCCCGAGGCGCGCGAGCGCATCGGCGACGGGCGTGAGCCAGCGCGCCTCGGGCACGCCGATCACCTGGCGGCGCACGCCCGCGGGGTTCACGAGCGGGCCGAGCAGATTGAAGATCGTCCGCACGCGCAGCTCGCGGCGCACGGGTGCCACGCGTACGAGCGCCGGGTGGAGCGCGGGCGCGTGCAAAAACGCGATGCCCACCTCGCGCACGCAGGCCGCCAGCCGCGCCGGCGGCAGCTCGACCGCCACGCCGAGCGCCTCGAGCACGTCCGAGCTGCCGACGGTTCCGGATACCGCGCGGTTGCCGTGTTTGGCCACGGGCACCCCGGCGCCGGCGACCACCAGCGCGGCCGCCGTCGACACGTTGAACGTGCCTGCGCCGTCGCCGCCCGTCCCGCACGTGTCGACCGCGCCGGCCGGCACGTCCGGGACGCGCACCGCGTGGCGGCGCAGCACGCGCGCCGCACCGACGAGCTCGTCGGCCGTCTCGCCGCGCATGCGCATGGCCACGAGCAAGGCACCGAGCAGCACGGGCGGCACGGCACCCGCCAGCACCGCCTCGAACAGCGCGCCGCTCTCCGCCTCGTCGAACGATCGGCCGGCGACCACGGCCGTGAGCGCGTCAGCCGCAGTCACGCGGGCCTCCAGCCGGGCGCGGGCCGAGACGCGCCAGGAAGTTCGCCAGCAGCTTCTTCCCCTCGGTCGTGAGGATCGACTCGGGATGAAACTGCACGCCTTCGACGAAGTGCTCGCGGTGCCGCACGCCCATGATCTCGCCCTCGTCGGTCCACGCGGTGCGGAGCAGAACCGCCGGCAGGGTGGCCGGGTCGATCACCAGCGAATGATAGCGCGTGGCCGAAAACGGATCGGGCAGCCCGACGAACACGCCGCTGCCGTCGTGGTGCACGGGAGACGTCTTGCCGTGCATGATGCGCCCGGCCCGCACGATGCGCCCGCCGAAAGCCGCCCCGATGGCCTGGTGGCCGAGACACACGCCGAGCAGCGGGATGCGGCCGGCGAAGCGCTGGATCACCGGGACCGACACGCCGGCCTCGCGCGGCGTCTTCGGGCCGGGCGAGATCACGATGCCGTCCACGCCGAGCGCGTCGATCTCGTCGAGCGTGACGGCGTCGTTGCGCCGGACGTCGACCTCCGCGCCGAGCTCGCCCAAGTACTGGACGAGGTTGTAGGTGAACGAATCGTAGTTGTCGATCATGAGCAGCCGTGGCGCCGCCATCAAAGCCCCTCCGCCATGCGGACCGCCTGGAGCATCGCGCGCGCCTTGTTGACGCACTCGCGATGTTCGGACTCGGGGTCGGAATCGGCCACGATGCCGGCGCCCGCCTGCACATACGCGCGCCCCCCGTGCATCAGCACGCTGCGGATCGTGATGCACGTATCCATCGTGCCGGCGAAGCCGAAGTAGCCGACCGCGCCGCCGTAGAAGCCCCGGCGCACCGGCTCGAGCTCCTCGATGATCTCCATGGCGCGGATCTTCGGCGCGCCGGTGAGCGTGCCGGCGGGAAACGTGGCCCGAAACGCGTCGAAGGAGTCGTAGGGCGCCGCCAGCCGCCCCCGCACGTTGGAGACGAGGTGCATCACGTGCGAATAGCGCTCGATCACGAACTGCTCCGTCACCTCCACCGTACCCGTCTGGGCCACCCGCCCGACATCGTTGCGGCCGAGGTCGAGCAGCATGACGTGCTCGGCGATCTCCTTCGGATCGGCGAGGAGCTCGCGCGCGAGCGCCGCGTCCTCCACCTCGCTCGTGCCGCGCGGCCGCGTACCCGCGATGGGCCGCACCGTGACCCACCCGTCCTCGACACGCGCCATCACCTCCGGCGAGGCGCCGGCCGCCTGGAAGTCGTCGAGCTCGAGATAGAACATGTACGGCGACGGGTTGAGCGTGCGCAGACAGCGGTACACGTTCACCGGGGCGGCGCGCAGCGGCAGCTCGAACCGCTGCGAGAGCACCACCTGGATGACGTCGCCGGCGAAGATGTACTCCTTCGCGCGCCGCACGGCCTCCTGGTAGCGCTCGGGCGCCACGTTGCTGCAGACCGCCGCCGGCGGCTCCGCCGCCGTCCTCCGCGGCGGCACCGCCGGAGCGCCGAGCCGGCCGAGCAGCTCGTCGAGGCGCCGGACTCCGTCGTCGTAGGCGCCGTCGGGGTCGACGCCCGCACCCACCGGCACGTGCACCACCGCCGTGATGGTCTGCGCCACGTTGTCGAACACGAGCAAGCTGGTGGCGAGCATGAGCCGGGCGTCGGGCACCGGCAGATCGGCCGGGTTCTCCGCCGGCAGGCGCTCGATGCTGCGCACCACCTCGTAGCCGAGGTAGCCGACCGCACCGCCCGCGAAGCGCGGCAGCCCGTCGACGGCGGCGGCACGGTACGAGCCGAGCAGGGCGCGCAGCTCCCCCAGGGGGTCGCGCGCCGGGCGCTCTTCGACCGCACCGGTCGCGGGCGTGAGCAGCCGCAGCCGACCGTCGTGCACCGTGAGCACGCACGCCGGCTCCGTGCCGAGAAAGCTGTAGCGCCCCCACCGCTCGCCGCCCTGCACGCTCTCGAGGAGGAAGCCGTACCGGCCGCGATGGATCTTGAGATACGCCGACACGGGCGTCTCGAGGTCCGCGAGGATCTGCCGGCAAACCGGCACGAGCGTGGCGCTCTCCGCCAGCCGCCGGAATTCGTCCCGCTCGGGCCACGTCTGCCCGAGCCGCGATGTGGGGCGTCCCGCCACGGCATCACTCCGACTGCACGAAGGCGTGCCCGACACCGTCGGTGCGCAGCTGGCGCGACGCCGCCTCGGCCTCGGCCTCGGTTGCGTAGCGGCCGACCCGGATGCGGTACCAGGTGTGCCCGTCGCGTCGCAGCGTCACCACCTCCGCTGGGTATCCCTTGGCGCGCAGCGCGGCGCGCTCGTGCTCGACGGCCAGCCGATCGCGGCTCGGGTTGGCGTAGACGGTCCACCGTCCGGACGGCGATTGGGCGGGCAGCCCGGCCGTCCGCGGCGCGGGCGCCGCCACGACGGCGGGTGGTGGCGGAGCCGGCGCGGGCACGGGAGCCGGCGCCGGAACCGCAGGCACGGGGGGCCGTGCCGTGGGCGCCGTGGCTGGTGCCGCCACGACGGGCGGCTCGGGCGCGCGTGGGGCCGCTGGTGCGGTTGCAGGTGCGGCGG
>DATMAZ010000002.1:0-24717 GCA_035559675.1 Candidatus Limnocylindria bacterium | reverse complement strand
GGGCGAGGACCCGCCCGCCGGTGTGCTGGACGAGCGCGACGCGCTGGAGCTCCGGCGGCTCGCCGGCCACCAACGCCGGGTCGGCTGGATCGCCAACCGCCGCCACCTGCTCGTGCTCCTGCCCGCCCCCGGCGCCGACGGCGCGCACCTCTATGCGGTGATGGGCGGCCGGATCGTGGTCGACGCCCGGCTCGGCTCGAGCGCGGATCTCAGCGCCGCGCTCCGGCTGGTCGCCGAGCGCTGGCCCGAGTACCGTGACGCGCCCGTGGAGCGCGCCGACGTGGAGCGTATGACCATCGTCGCCGCGTGGCTCCGCGACCGCGCCGAGCGGGGTGTGCTGCTTCCGTTCGACCGGCTGGACGAGATCCGCGACCGCCTCGACGAGCTGGCGGTCACGGTGAGCCATCTCGGGCTCCCGGGTCCCATGCCGCCGATCGACGCGCTGCAGTGAGCGCGCGGCGGCTGATCGTCAGCGCCGACGACTTCGGTGCCGCGCCCGAGGTGAACCAAGCGGTCGAGCAGGCGCACCGCCACGGCGTGCTGACCAATGCGAG
This sequence comes from Candidatus Limnocylindria bacterium, assembly GCA_035559675.1. GTDB lineage: Bacteria > Desulfobacterota > Binatia > DP-6 > DP-6 > DATMAZ01. Next base: position 24,163 of record DATMAZ010000002.1, on the reverse strand, counting down.
CCTGATGGTGACCGGCGCCGCCGCCGCCGAGGCGATCGAGACGGCGCGCCGGCTGCCGGCGCTCGGCACGGGGCTCCACCTCGTGCTGGTGCAGGGGCGGCCGGCGGCGCCGCGCGAGCGCATCGGGCGGCTCGTGCGCGGCGACGGGCGCTTCGTCGACGCGCCGGTGCTGGGCGGGCTCCGCTACGCCTGGATGTCGCTCGCCCGCCGCGGCACGGACCAGCTCCGGCACGAGATCACGGCGCAGCTGGACGCGTTCGCTCGAAGCGGGCTCCGACCGTCCCACGTCGACGGCCATCTGAACATGCACCTCCATCCCGCGATCCTGCCGCTGCTGATCGAGCTGGCGCCGCGCTACGGCGTGCGCGCCATCAGGCTGCCGCGCGAGCCGCTCGGGCGCGCGATCCGCTACGACGGCCGCCACGTCGTGCGGCGGACGGTCGAGGGCGCCATCTTCGCCGCGCTCGCCCGGCGTGCTCTCCCGCGGCTTCGCGCCGCCGGCATCGCCACGGCCGACCGCGTCTACGGCATGCACCAGACCGGTCACGTCGACGGCGCCTATCTGGCCGGGCTGCTTCCCGAGCTGCCCGCGGGCACGAGCGAGGTGTACTGCCATCCCGCGACGGCGCCGGCCGCGGCGCTCGCGCGCCATCAGCGCGGCTATGCAAATGCGATGGAGCTTCGGGGGCTCGTCGATCCCGCCGTGCGGGCCGCGATCGCCGCCGCGGGCATCGAGCTCGTGAGCTACCACGCGCTGTCGGCGTGAGCCGTTCAAGTTTCCCGCCGCGCCGGCCGATATCTCCACAGGCGACCAGGCGCTGCGGGCATGGGTGTGAGGGCGGAGCGAGGCGGAACGACGGCACGGCGCGCCGCCGAGGTGCGCCTCGAGGCGGCATACGAGGCCTCCTGCAACGCCTCGATCGGGCGGCGGCTGGCGGTGACGGTGCTCGCCGTGGCCGCCGTGTTCGGGGTCGGCATCGTGCTGGAAGGCCTGCGGCACCCCGAGCGCTCGTCCTTTCTGCTGGGCCTGTATCTCGTCGAGCTGGCGGTGAGCGGCGCCGCGGGTGCGTGCGCCTGGATCGGGCGGTTGCGCGCGCGCTGGGCGGCCTGCGCGTTCGGTGTGGCGGTGTCGCTCCTGCTCGCGCTGCACGACGTCGTGGTCGACGGCTCGCTGCTCGGCGCCGCCATCGCCCAGGTCGGGCTCGCGGTCTCGCTCTACGTGTTGCTGCTCTGGGGATGGCGCGAGCAGGCCTGCATGTCGGCCGCGGCCCTGGCATCGGCCTGTCTGGTCGCCGCCTTCTCCAGCGACGTGCGCGAGGCCGAGCGCGTGTTCCTCATCGTGGGGGCCGTCGGGGCCGCGACGGTGGCGGGCGCCCATCTCTTCGATCGGCAGCGGCATCGCGCCTTCGCCCAGCTGCTGCTCCTCGAGGAAACCTCGGCCGAGAAGGAGGCGCTGCTCGACGCCGCGCTCGACGCCATCCTCACGATCGACGACGCCGGCCGGGTGACCGAGGCCAACGCTGCGGCGGTTGCCGCCTTCGGGTACGACCGGAGGGCGCTCGTCGGCCGGCCCTTCAACACGCTGGTGGAGGGCGCCGTCGCGACGCCCGAGACGCGGATCGACGATCACATGCGCCTCGACGCGACCGCCCATCGCGAGGACGGCTCGAGCTTCCCCGTCGAGGTCACCATCGCCCCGGTGCGGCGCCGCGGCTCCCGCGCCTTCGTGTCGACCATCCGCGACATCAGCGAGCGCAAGCAGACCGAGCGCGCGCTGGTCGAGTCGAAGCGTCTCGCGGAGGAGGAGGCCGAGATCGCGTCCGCCCTCTTGTACGCGGGTGAGACGCTGAGCGCGCATCTGAACCAGCCGTACATGGTCGACCGGCTCACGTGCCGCGCCGTCGAAGCCGTCGGCTGCGACTGGGGCGCCACCTTCGTGTGGGACGAGACGGGCAGCCGCTTCGTGCTCGGGGGGAGCTTCGGCATTCCGCCCGAGGTCCACGCCGAGATCGACCACATGGACGTCGGCGGCGAGCTGGCGGCCGCGGTGCGCGGCCCGTGGACGGGCGCGCTGGTCGAGCTGAACGATCGCCGCGCCTCGACGCTCATCTCCCCGGCCGTCCTCGAGCGCTGGGGGGTGACGGCGGCGCTCTGCGCCCCCATCGCGCGGCGTGGCGAGGTGATCGGTGCGCTCTGCCTCGGCTGGCGCGGGCGGAGCGGGCCGTTTACCGAGCGGCAGCGCCGGCTGGCGCTCGGCATCGCGCAGGCGGCCGCCACGGCGCTGGAGAACGCCCGGCTGATCGCCGACCTCAAGGCGGCGAACCGGCTGAAGACCGAGTTCGTGTCGACCATGTCGCACGAGCTGCGCACGCCGCTGCACGTGATGCTCGGCTTCTCGGAGATGGCCTCCGACCTCGATCTCGAGCCGGAGCAGCGGCGCGAGTACCTGGCCCGCGTCCAGGAGGCCGGCCGCGAGCTGCTCTCCATGATCGAGAGCACGCTCGAGATCGGCCGGCTCGAGACCGGCCGCGACGAGGTGCGTCGCGACGAGATCGCGTTGCCCGCGCTGCTCGACGAGCTGCACGGCGCCTGCGCCGTCATGCCGCGCGCGCCGGAGGTGACGCTGCTCTGGTGCGAGCGCGTGCCGCCGGTGCGGCTGGTGTCGGATCAGCGGAAGCTCACGATCATCCTGCGCAACCTCGTGGGCAATGCCCTCAAGTTCACGAAGCGCGGGCACGTCGGGCTCTCGGTGCGGGTGCGGCCCGACGCCATCCAGTTCGTGGTGACCGACACCGGCATCGGCATCCGGCCCGAAGACCGCGAGGCGATCTTCGAGATGTTCCGGCAGGCCGATCAGTCGGACTCCCGGCGCTACGGCGGCACCGGGCTCGGGCTCTACATCGCGCGCCGGTACGTCGAGCAGCTCGGCGGGACGCTCGATCTCGAGAGCACGCCGGGCCTCGGCTCCACCTTCACGGTGACGGTGCCGCGAGGGACGGAGCGGGACATGCGGGAGCGGGCAGCCTGATCATCCGGCCGTCCGACTCCACCCGGAAGCGCCGGCCGCCCCACTCCACCTCGCGGCCGAGCCAGGACCCGAGCCACAGCGCCGACGTGACGAGGTCCTTCGCCGGCAGCAGCCAGAAGCGCAGCGGGGCGTCGCGGCGGCCGACGAGCAGCATGACGGCGGTGAGCACCGAGAGACGGACGCCGAGCGCGGCGGCGAGCAGCTCCGGGGCCGGCGAGGCGCCGCCGTTTGCCAGCCAGAGCACGCAGGCCCAGGCCGTGAGCTGGATCACCGCCGCCAGCAGCCAGCCGAACGGCTGACAGGCGCGATAGGTGCGCGCCCAGCGCATCTGGTGGCGCCACACCTCGCCCACCGTCTCGCTCTCGAGCACCGTCTCGACCATGTCCGGCAGCACGGCGATCTTCCAGCCCGCGGCCGCCACGCGCTGCCCGAGCACGTAGTCGTCGGCGAGCTGATCGGCGGCCACCGCGAAGCCGCCCGCGGCCTCGAGCGCGTCGCGCTTGAACGCGATCGAAGCGCCGTAGGCGGCGCGGATGCCGATCCAGTCGCCGATCAGCACCATCGGCACGAAGTCGGTGTCGATGAAGAGGCATTCGAGGCGCGTCGCGAGGCCGGGCCGGCCGCGGCCCCGGTAGAGGCAGGTGCTGAGCCCGACGTCCGCACGCTGCAGCGGCCGCACCATGGTGCGGAGGTAGGTTGGCTCGACGCGGATGTCGGCGTCGGAGAGCACGAGCACGGGATGCGCGGCGTGCTCGATCATCTGCATGAGCTTGCCGATCTTGCCGTTGGCCGCCTCGCCGGCGCCGATCGAGAGCACCAGGTCGCGGTCGGGATGGGCGCGCTGCAGCCGGCGCACGACCTCGGCGGCCGGATCGTCCGGGGTGTCGACGCCGAAGACGATCTGGAAGGTGGGATAGTCCTGCCGGCAGAACGTCTCGAGGTTGGCGAAGAGCTCGCGGTCGGCTCCCTTGAGCGGCTTCAGCACGGTGACGGGCGGCACGTAGTCCGGCAGCCGGCGCCAGCGTCCGGCGCGCCCGATGAAGCGCAAGGCGGCCAGCAGCACGAAGCAGTGATAGCCGATGCCGAAGAGGGTGAGCGCCGCTGCGAGCTGGGCGAGCCACGACATGGCCGTGCTCAAGCCGGCGCCGCGTGTCCCGCGATCCGCCGCCGCTTCCACATCGCGCCGAGGAACTGCCGGCCCTCGGCCAGCATGCGGGCGGCTTCGCGGGGATCGCTCGCCATCCGCTTGAGCGACCGCCAGAGGTAGCGCCGGCTGAAGTAGTAGCGTCGGTAGAACGTCTCGACCGAGCGGAAGATCTGCTCCGCCGGGAGCCCGGGGTAGCTCACCGTGCAGCGCTGGTAGCCGGTCTCGTCGACCAGCGGGTCGACGCCGAGGTGGCCCTGCTCCACCACCCAGTCGTACATGGCCGTGCCGGGATACGGCGAGGCGAGCGACACCTGCAGCGTGTCGGGCTCGATCTCGCGCGCGAAGCGGATCGTCTCCGCGATGGTCTCCGGGGTCTCGCCGGGCAGGCCCAGGATGAACGTGCCGTGGATCAGGATGCCGAGCTCGTGGCAGTCGCGCGTGAAGCGCCGCGCCCGCTCGACCGACACGCCCTTGCGGATGTTGCGCAGGATCTGCTCGTTCCCCGACTCGTAGCCGACCACCAGCAGCCTGAGCCCGTTGTCGCGCAGCGTGCTCAGCGTGTCGCGGTCGACGTTGGCGCGCGCGTTGGTCGACCAGCAGAGGCCGAGGCGTCCGAGCCCGCGGGCGATCTCGCGGGCGCGGTGCGGGTCGGCGGTGAACGTGTCGTCGTCGAAGAAGAGCTCGCGCATGTCGGGAAAGAGCCGCCTCAGCCCCGCGCACTCTTCCAGCACGTTGCCGACGCTGCGGGTTCGGTAGACGTGGCCGGTGGTCACCTGCGGCCAGAGGCAGAACGTGCAGTGCGCCGGACAGCCGCGCCCGGTGTACAGCGACACGTACGGGTAGCCGCAGTACGGGCTGTTGTACTTCCGGTAATCGAGGTCGCGGGCGTAGACCTCGCTGGCGAACGGCAGCGCGTCGAGCGCCGCGGTGTCGAGCGGCGGCGCATCCGGGTTCTCCACGTAGGTGGAGCCACGGAGGTAGCTGATACCGGGGATGCGATCGAACGGACGGCCTTCGGCCACGGCCACGGTGGCGCGGTCGAACTCCTTGCGCGCCACGTAGTCCGCCACCCCGGCGTAGCGCAGCGATTCCTCCGGCCGCGCGCTCGGATGGCCGCCCACCAACCCGATCACGGTGTCGGGGCGGGTGGCCTTGATGGCCCGCGCGGTGCGCACGTCGGCGCGAAACGACGGCGTGCTGGTGTGGATGACAACGTGCTCGTAGTCGCGCGCCACGGCAAGCACGTCGTCGAGCGTCGCGCCGAGCGGCGGCGCGTCGTAGAGACGTGCGCCGGGCAGCGCGCCGGCCGGATAAGCGAGCCAGGTCGGGTACCAGAACGACCAGACCTCGCGCGTGGCCTGATAGCGGGACCCCGCCCCACCATCGAAGTCGGCGTACGACGGCGGATTGAGGAAGAGGGTCCGCATGCAGCCAGCTTCTGCTATCCTCGGACCTCCGCAAGGGCAAGACGCGATGCGACCCCCAGCTTGTTTTGCGAGCCCCGCCCGCTATAAGCGCCACCGTTGATGCGAGCAGGCTTACTGCCGTTGCTCGGGCGGCCGCGCGTCGTGCTGGCGGCCGGAGCTCACGATGCCCTCTCGGCGAAGCTCGCCGAGGAGGCCGGCTTCGACGCCGTGTGGGCGAGCGGCTTCGGGATCTCGGCGGTGCAGGCGGTGCCCGACGCCAACATCCTCACGCTCACCGAGACCCTCGACGCCGTGCGCCGCATGGCGGACGCGGTCGAGATCCCGGTGATCGCGGACTGCGATAACGGCTACGGCAACGCCATCAACGTCATGCGCACGGTGGCCGAGTTCGAGCGGGCCGGCGCCGCCGGCCTCTGCATCGAGGACAACGAGTTTCCGAAGCGCTGCAGCTTCTACGCCGGGGTGCGCCGCGATCTCGTGCCAACCGAGGAGCACGCCCGCAAGATCGAGGCCGCCGTGTCGGCGCGGCGCGACCGAGGCTTCGCGGTCATCGCGCGCACCGAGGCGCTCATCTGCGGGCTCGGGCTCGAGGAGGCGCTCGCCCGGGCCACGGCCTACGCCGCCGCGGGGGCCGACGCCGTGCTCGTCCACTCCAAGCAGAAGGACTTCGGCGAGCTCGCCCGCTTCGCGGCGCAGTGGACGGGGCGCGTCCCGCTGGTGGCGGTGCCCACCACGTACCCCGACGTGTCGCTCCAGGAGCTGTACGCCGCCGGCTTCCGCATGGCGATCTTCGCCAATCAGGCGCTGCGCGGCGCCATCGTCGCCATGCGCGACGTGCTGCGCCGGATGCGGGAGACGGGTAGGGTGTCGTCCGTCGAGGACCGCATCGTGCCGCTCGACGAGGTCTATCAGCTCGTCGGCGTCCCGGAGCTCAAGGCGAACGAGCGGCGCTTCCTCTTCACCGGCAACGAGCCGCCGCGTGCCGTGGTGCTGGCCGCGGGCTTCGAGCCGCAGCTGCTGCCGCTCATCGAGGACCGGCCGAAGACCATGCTCGACGTGAAAGGCAGGACGCTGCTCGAGCGGCAGATCGAGACGCTCGGCGGGTTCGGCATCCGCGACGTGCTGGTGGTGCGCGGCTACCGCAAGGAGCGCATCGACCTGCCCGGCGTGTGCTTCGTCGACAACGATCGCTTCCGCGACACCGGCGAGGTGTACTCGCTGTTCCGGGCCGAGGCCGAGCTTTCCAAGCCTTTCGTGCTCCTCTACGGCGACATCATCTTCGAGCCGGCGATCCTGGAAAAGCTGCTGCGCGCGTCCGCCGACGTCGCGGTGGTGGTCGACCGCGCCTATCCCGATCTCCTGCGCGCGGGGAAGCTGCCCGAGGGGCCGCGCGACCTGGTGCTCACCGAGACGCCGGCCGAGGGCGCGCGCTTCGTGCCCCCCGCGCAGGGCAGCCGCGTGCTGCGCATCGGCCCCGAGGTGGAGCCGCACGCGGCGCACGGCGAGTTCATCGGGCTGGCCGCGTTCTCCGCGGCGGGCGCCCGCACGCTCCGCGACACCTATCACGAGCTGCGCGAGGAGCGCGCCGAGGGGCTGGACACGGCGAGCATCACCCACCTCCTGCAGTGCATGATCGACCGCGGGCGGACGGTGACCGCGATCGACGTCCACAAGGGATGGATGGAGATCGACAGCTTCGACGACTATCGTCGCGCCTGGGCGGAGCTCGGCCGGTGAGCCGGAGCCGCGGCGGGAGCGCGTGGCGGCCATGAGCACGCCGTGCTCCGCCGGCCGCTTCGTCGACGCGCTCGCGGGCGCCGGCTTCGACTTCTTCACCGGCGTGCCCTGCTCGCTGGTGGGTAGCGTGATCGCCGAGCTCGAGCGGCGCGGGACGTATTTCGGCGAGACACGCGAGGACGCGGCGCTCGGCGTCGCGGCCGGCGCCTGCTTGGCCGGGCGCCTGCCGGTGGTGATCATGCAGAACTCGGGCCTCGGCGTGTCGCTGAACGCGCTCGGCTCGCTGCTTGCGCTCTACGAGCTGCCGGTGCTGCTGCTCGTCACCTGGCGGGGCTACCGCGGACAGGACGCGCCCGAGCATTTGGTGATGGGTGAGGTGCTCCCGCGCCTCCTCGATCTCTTCGCGATTCCGCACCGCGCCCCGGCCGCCGCCGAGCTGCCGCAGGCGGCGCGCTGGGCGGGCGCCACCGCGCGCGAGACGCGCAAGCCGGTGGCGGTGATCATCACGCCGGGGGTGCTGGCGTGACGCTCCAAGAGGCGCTGGGCACGATCGCGCCGCATCTCGGCGACGCCGTCTGCATCCACTCGAACGGCTACATGTCGCGGGCGGCCTACGGCGTGCGCGACACGCCGCGCTGCTTCTACATGATCGGCTCCATGGGGCTGGCGTCGTCGATCGGGCTCGGGATCGCGCTGGTGCGCCCGGCGGAGCGCGTGGTGGTGTTCGACGGCGACGGCAACGTGCTGATGAATCTCAGCACGCTGGCACGCATCGCGGCGGCGGCGCCGCGTAACCTGGTCCATCTCTGCTTCGACAACGGGGCGCACGCCTCGACCGGCGGGCAGGCCACCATCAGCAACGTGGTTCGCCTCGACGAGGTCGCGCGCGCCGCCGGCTACCGCTGGAGCGGACGCGTGGACGACTCGCAGGCGCTGGCGGCGGCCGTCCCCCAGGTGCTGGCGCAGGACGGGCCGTCGTTCCTGCTCGTGAAAGTCGAGCTCGTGGCGGGCGCGCCGCCCGGCCCGCGCGTCCCGCACACCCCGGTGGAGATGACGCACCGGCTCCGCCGCGCGCTCGGAGCCGAGCCGTGATCCTGCTGAACCCGGGGCCCGTCAACGTGTCGGCGCGGGTGACCGCGGCGCTCGCGCGCGGCGACCTCTGCCATCGCGAGCCCGAGTGCTACGAGCTCCTCGAGCGCATTCGCGGCCGGCTGCTGGACGCGTTCGCGCCGGGCGGCGGCTTCCGCAGCGTGCTGGTCACCGGCTCGGGCACCGCGGCGGTCGAAATGGCGGTCGCGAGCGTGCTGTCGCCGGCCGGCCGGCTGGTGATCGTGTCCAACGGCGTCTACGGCGAGCGCATGGCCGCGATGGCGGCGGCGTACCGCCTGCCGCACACGGTGGTGCGCGGCGACTGGAAGGCCGCCCCCGACCTCGCGGCCGTCGAGCGGGCTCTCCGCGAGCCGGACGTGGAGGCGGTGGCGGTCGTGCACCACGAGACCACCACCGGGTTCCTCACGCCGGTGGCCGAGATCGGCGCGCTGGCCCGGCGGCACCGCAAGCTGCTCCTCGTCGACGCCGTGTCCGGCCTCGCCGGCGACGCGCTCGACCTCGAGGCCGCCGGCGCGGACCTGGTCGCCGGCACGTCGGGCAAGTGCATCCAGGCGTTCCCCGGCATCGGCTTCGTGCTCGTCCGGGCAGGCGTGCTGGAGCGGCTCCGCGCCTATCCGGCGCGCTCGCTCTATCTCTCGCTCGCGACGTACGCCGCCAACGCCATGCCGTTCACGCCGGCGGTGCAGGTGGCCTACGCGCTCGACGAGGCGCTGGCCGAGCTGCTGGAGGAGGGTGTGGCCGCGCGCATCCGGCGCTACGCCGCGGCCGCGGCGTTGCTTCGAGCCGGGTTCGAGCGTCTCGGGCTCGAGTGCGCGCTGCCGCCCGAGCACCGCTCGAACACCATCACCGCGCTGCGCCTGCCCGCGGGTCGCCGCTACGCCGATCTGCACGACGGGCTGAAGGCCCGCGGCTTCGTCGTCTACGAGGGCCAGGGACCGCTCGCCCGGGAGCTGTTCCGGGTCGCCAACATGGGTGCCATCTCCACCGCGGACTTCGAGCGCTTTCTGGACGCGCTCGCCGCCGTGCTCGGCCGATGACCGCCGTCATCCTCGCCGCCGGCGTCGGCAAGCGGCTCGCGGGCACGGCCGCGGGCCGCCCCAAGTGCCTGGTCGAGATCGGCGGGCGGCCGCTGCTGGCGCGGCTGCTGGAGGCGGTGGCCGGCGCGGGGGTGCGCGACGCCGTGGTGGTGACGGGCTTCGGCGCCGAGCAGGTGGAGCGCACGATCGGCGCGGGGCCCCGTGGGCTCACGCTGCGCTACGCGTACAACCCGCGCTTCCGCGAGGGGGCGATCCTGTCGCTCCACACCGCCCGCGACGCGCTCGCCGGCCCCGTGCTCGTGATGGACGCCGACGTCCTCTGCTCGGCGGCGCTGGTACGCCGGCTGGTCGAGTCGCCGTATCCCAACTGCTTTCTCATGGACGCCGCCTCGCCCAACACGGGCGAGGAGCAGATGCTGCTCGTGCGCGACGGGCTCGTCCGCAACATCGTGCGCGGCGGTGCGCCGGGCTACGAGCTCGCCGGCGAGTCCATCGGGTTCCTGAAGCTCTCGGCCGACGCGGCCCGGCTGCTCGGCCGGCTGCTCGACGCCCGCGTGGCCGCCGGCCACACGGACATCGAGCACGAGGAGGTCTACCCGGAGCTGCTGGCGCGCGTGGAGGTGGGCTTCGAGCGCGTCGACGGCGAGCCGTGGATCGAGATCGACTTCCCGGAGGACGTGGCGCGCGCCGAGACCGAAGTGCTGCCGCGGCTCGGCGGCCGGTGAACGGGAACCCGCGCGACGGCTGGCTCGACCGGCTGCTGCTGCGCCGGCTCTCCGCGCCGCTCACCGAGCGCCTGCTGCGCACGCCCGTCTCGCCCAATGCAGTGACGCTCGCCGGCCTCGCCTGCGGTGTCGCCGGGGGCCTGGCGCTCGCGCTCCCGCGGCCGGGCGGGCCGGCCATGGGCGTCCTGCTGCTTGCAGCATCCGGCGTGCTCGACTGCTGCGACGGCGAGCTGGCGCGCCGCCGCCAGGCCGTGTCGCGGGCGGGCCACGTGCTCGACGTGGTGAGCGACACGCTCGTGCACCTCGCGGTGTTCGCGGGTGTGGCGCTGGTGCTGCGGCGCGCCGGCACCCTGCCCGACGGGCGCTGGCTCGCGGCGCTGGCCGCCGGCGCGCTCGCCTCGTTCGCAGCGATCACGTGGAGCGAGGCGAGCGAGTCCCGCCGCCGGCAGGTCGCCTGCTGGGAGAACCGGGTGCTCGACGGCGTGCTCTCGCCGCTCACCACGCGCGACTGGTACGTCTTCCCCGTGCTCGCCGCGCTCGCGGGACGCCTCGACGCGCTGCTGGTCGGCACGGCGGTCGGCTCGCACGTGTTCTGGATCGGCGTGGTGGTGCTGGTGGGACGGGCGCTCGAGCGGGCGCGCGCGTGACGGCGGCCCGTCCGGTGATCGCGCGTGCGGCGCCAGCAAAAGTAGTCTGGACAACGAGCGGCTCTTCTGCTGTCCATTGAGCATGAGCAAACGATGCGGTGTTGCGTATGCCGGACTGTTGGCCCTGCTGTTGCTGCTCCTGCCGGCTCCCGCCGCGGCCCAGACGGCGATGGCCAAGCTCGGGCGGGGGCTCGCGGGCATGACGTGCGGCTTCCTCGAGTTCCCCGGAAACATCTACCGCGAGGCGAACCACAGCGGTGGGGAAGGCATCCCGCTCGGCTTCGCCAAGGGACTCGGCATGATCGTGGCGCGCGAGCTGGTCGGCGTCTACGAGTTCGTCACCGCGCCGATGCCGTTTCCCAGGGGCTACCGGCGGATCCTCGAGCCCGAGTATCCGTGGGACTACTTCGACTGACGTTCGCCGGCGCCCGGCGCGCGCTCAGCGGTCAAGATGGGTGCGCACGCCGAGATAGACGAGGCCGGCGAGGTCGAAAACGGTCTCGCGGCCGCGCTTGAGCAACCACAGCGCCACGGCATGCGGCTCTGCCATGCCGAGCGTCGTGCACAGCCACATGCCGCCCCATTCCTGTACGCCGAGCGCGTTCGGGATGACGATCGCCGCGGCACGGATGGGCTGCGTCAGCGACTCGATGAGGAACGCCTCGAGGACGCCGATGGGCGCGCCGATCGCCCACATGATGAACTGTACCTCGCCGATCCCGAGCACCCAGCCCACGAGATGCCACGCCATGGCGCGCCGGAACGCCGGCTGCTCGAAGCGATGGAAGTCGTCGAGCCGGCGGTCGATCAGCACGGCACTCCGCTCGAGGCGGGCGAGCAGGCCAGATGCGGGTGCCAGCCGGCGGCCGAGCCGCGAGACCGCCGTGGCGAGCCCGCGGCGTTGGAGCCGGACGAGCGCCACGACGAATGCCACCGCGAGCAGGCCCTGCACCACGAGCCAGACCAACGCCAGACCCGAGTAGCCGAGGTAGACCAGCAGCGCGATCGTGCCGGCGGTCACGAAGGCCGCCTGAGAGGCGACCAGCGCCGTGCGCGCCACCACCACCGACGCCATGGCCTCGGCGCCCGAGACGCCGAAGGCGCGCAGCAGGTGCGCCTTCACCGGCTCGCCCCCGAGCGTCGCGGTGGGTGTGAATCCATTTACGGACTCGCCGGCCATCCGCACGAGGTAGAGCGAGGCCAGCGGGACGCGCGCGCGCATCGCCGCGGGCATCACCGCGCGCCAGCCGCAGGTGTCCGCGACCAGCGCCAGGCCCTCGGGCACGAGCACGAGCGGCGCCAGGTAGCCGAGCAACCGCATGCAGGCGGCGACCTCCGAGAGGTCGCTGGACGCGATGAACGCACCCAGCAGTGCCAGCCCGAGCGCGACCGTAATCGCACGGCGCCACGATCCGGGCACGCGCGGGCGCGTCCCCGGCGTGGGACTAGCGATGCACGCCTCCGCGCCGCGCTTGCCGGTCGGCGGTCTCCAGCACCTCGAGCACGCGCAGCGCGCCGGTGCCGCTGGTGAGCGGCTCGCGGTCCTCCAGCACGCACTCGATGAAGTGCCGCGCGGCGCGCGTCACCGGATCGTCGCCGTCGGAGACCTCGAGGCGCTGCGCCCGCTGATTGCTGATCGGGATGATGGGCGCGCCGCCGCCGCTCGGCGCCGAGAGGTCGAGCGTGTAGTCGTGCAGCACGAGCGCGCGCTGCTGGAAGCGGCCCTCGTAGGCGAGGATGCGCCGGCTGCCGACCACGATCACCTTTGCCGCCTTCTCGGGGCTGAGCCAGCTGAGATAGATGTGGGCCGACACACCGCCCTCGAGCTCCAGCGCGCAGGTGGCCATGTCGGCCACGCCGGGCTGAAGATACGTGTGCAGGTGGAGCGCCATCGACTCGACCGGCCGGGGCACGAGATGGAACAGGATGGAGAGGTCGTGGGGCGCGGAGTTCCACCACACGTTCGAGTCACGCCGGATGCGTCCCATACCGGTCCGCTCGAGCGACAGGTGCCAGACGTCGCCCAGCTCGCCGGCGTCGATGAGCCGCTTCATCTCGGTGATCATCGGGTCGTAGAGGAAGGTGTGGTCGACGAACAGGGTGAGGCGCGCGCGGCGCGCCAGCTCCGCCAGCTCGCGCGCCTCGACGGCGGTGAGCGCCAGCGGCTTCTCGACCCAGACGTGCTTGCCCGCGCGCAGCGCCTCGCGCGCCATCTGGTAGTGCAGCGACGGCGGCGTGGCGACGATTACGGCGTCGACGTCGGCCAGCGCGACGAGGTGTGCTAGATCTCCGACGAGCCGCACCCCGGGGTGCTGGCGGCTGATTTCGTCGAGGCGCCGGGCATCGGCGTCACACAGCGCCGTTAGGCGCGCTTCGGGGAGCGAGCTCAGCGTGCGCAGCAGCGTCGCCCCCCAGTATCCGGTCCCGACCAGTCCGACTCGCAACGGTCGATCCATCGAGCACTCTCCTCACGCGGTACACGCCCCGCTCGCGTGCCTCCACGAACCGGATGACGTCGTACCAGGCGGCGGCGAGGCCGGCCGTCGCCAGCATGCAAACCACGGCCGCCACGGGGCGTGCCGTGGCCAGCGCGCTCACGGACAGCACCGCCGCCGCGAGGCTGCCGAGCCGGAGCGCGCGCGCCGTGGCGCGCCCGGGGTGCCTTCTCAGCACGAGCCGCAGGCCGACGAGATCACGCAGCACGATGAAGGTGCGGGACAGCCCGTAGTGCGACGAGCCGCTGCCGCGCGGCCGGTCGTTCACGGGCACCTCGACCACCTCGGACGGCTTCACGCCCAGGATGGCGGGCAGAAAGCGGTGCATGCCGTGGGGCAGCGCCACGCCGTCGAGCACGCGGCGGCGGTAGAGCTTCAGCGAGCAGCCGCAGTCGTGGATCTTGACCCCGGTCACCAGCGCGATCAGCGCATTGGCGATGCGCGAGGGCAGCACGCGGGTGAAGAAGTTGCCTTCGCGGTGGCGGCGGAACCCGGTCACCACGGAGCGCTCCGGGCCGAGCGCGGCCATGAGCGCCGGCAGGTCGCCGGGATCGTTCTGGCCGTCGCCGTCGAGCGAGCAGACGAGCTCGCCGCGTGCCTCCGTGAAGCCCGCCGACAGCGCGGCCGCTTCGCCGAAGTTGCCGTCGAGGTCGACCACGCGGAGCACGGGATCGGTCGCGACGAGCCGCTCGAGATGCACGATCGTGTCGTCCGTGCTGCCGTCGTTCACGAACACGATCTCGTAGGGCAGCCCGAGCGCGCGTGCCGCGCGCGTGATGTCGGCGTGCACGCTGTCGACGTTGCCTTGCTCGTTGTAGACGGGGACGACGAACGACACCGCCGGGCGCTGGCCGGTGTCGCTCACCCGAAGAACCTCGCCACGGCGTCGGCCACCCGCTCGACCTCGGCGTCGGTGAGGTCGGGGAAGACCGGCAGCGAGAGAATCTCGCGCGCCGCGCGCTCGGCACGCGGCAGCGCGGGCGTCTCCGCCCACTGCGCGCGCCAGGCGGGCTGCCGGTGGATCGGCGTTGGATAGTGGATGCCGGTCTCGATGCCCTCGGCGGCGAGAAAGGCGCGCAGATCGTCGCGCCGGGGCGTGCGCACCACGTACTGGTGGTAGACCGAGATGCGCCGCGGGTCGGCCGGCGGCGGGGTCACCAGCCCGGCCAGCCGCTCGGTGTAGTACGCGGCGATGGCGGCGCGACGCGCGTTGCGGGCCGCGAGGTGGCGCAGCTTCACCCGCAGCATCGCCGCGTGCAGCTCGTCCAGCCGGCTGTTGCCGCCGTAGAGGGCGTGCTCGTTCTTCTTCACCTGCCCGTGTGTGCCGAGCCAGCGCACGCGCTGCGCGAGCTGCTCGTCGTCGGTGCTGACCATGCCGGCGTCGCCGTAGGCCGCGAGGTTCTTCACGACCCCGAGGCTGAACGCGCCGGCGCGGCCGAAGGTGCCGACCGCGCGGCCTTCGAAGGTGGCGCCGTGTGCGTGCGAGCAGTCCTCGATGAGCACGAGGTCGTGAGCGCGCGCCAGCTCGACCACCGGAGGGAGATCGATCGGCAGCCCGTAGAGATGGACCACCAGGATGGCGCGGGTGCGCGGCCCGAGCCGCACGGCCATCTGCTCCACGTCGGGCCCGAGGTCGGCGTCGCGGACGTCGACCGGCACCGGCACCGCCCCGGCGTCGGCGATGGCCTCGACCGCCGCCACGAAGGCGTTCGCCTGGATCAGCACCTCGTCGCCGGGCCCGATCCCCGCCGCGCGCAGCGACAGCCGGAGCGCGTCGGTCCCCGACGCCACCCCGCGCACGTGCTTCACGCCGAGGAAGGCGGCCATCTCGCTCTCGAAGGCACGGCCCTCGGGGCCGCCGAGGAGGTGCATCGAGTCGAGCACGCGCTCGCATGCCTCGAGGAACTCCTGGCGGTGCGCCAGGTACTCGCGCCGGAGGTCCAGCAGGGGGACGGGGGTGTCGGGGGCGGCCGCGATCCTGGTGGTTGGGCTGGTCATACGATAAATCCGCAAAATCTGCGGCACCGTAGCGAACGGATGGGCCCCTCGCAACCAGCGCGCGCCTTGGCAGCGACATTCTCGATCGCTGCCGCCTGCGCCTTTCTCTACTGCCTCGGACTCGCCCGCGCGGGCTTCTACGACAACGAGGGACGGTTCGCCGAGGTGGCGCGCCAGATGCTCGTGCGCGGCGAATTCGTCACGCCGTACCTGAACGGCATCCCGTTCCTGAACAAGCCGCCGCTCACGGCCTACCTGGCGGCCGCGGTGCTCTCCTTCGGGGGCGCGCCCGAATGGGCGCGCGTCGTCTCGGTCGCGGCCGCGGCGGTGACGCTCGTCGCGACCGCATGTCTTGGGGCGCGGCTCTACGGGCCGGCCCACGGGCTCGCCGCGCTGGTGCTGCTCGCCACCTCCGCCGGCTTCGTGCTCGAGGCGCGGACGCTCAGGCCCGACGGGCTGCTGGTCGCGGCCATGGCGGTGGCGCTGCTCTGCCTGTGGCACGCCGAGCACGGAGCCCGCGCGCGCACCGCCTGGCTCGTCGGGTTCTACGCGGCGATCGGCGTCGGCATGCTGGCCAAGGGCCTTCTGCCGCTCGTGCTCCTCGGACCGCCGGTGGCCGCCGTGATGCTCGGTACGTACGGCCTCTCTGGCGTCTGGCGGCTGCGGCCGGGGCTCGGATGCGCGGTGCTGGCGGCCATCGTGCTCCCCTGGCACGTGCTCGTCGCCTGGCGGAACCCGGGATTCGCCTGGGACTTCATGGTGAACCAGCACCTGCTGTTCGCCTTCGACAAGAAGGAGCCGCGCGACTCGGAGGGCGTCTCGCTGGCGGTGTTCGCGGGGGCATTCGTCGCCCGGGCGGCGCCCTGGATCGCGCTGCTGCCGCTGGCCGTTCGCCGCGCGCGCGGCGGCGGCGTGGATCCGTGGCGGCTCGTTCCCTGGCTCTGGATGCTGACGCCGCTCGGGCTGTTCGCGCTGACGCCGTCGCGGCTCGAGCACTACTCGCTGCCCGCGCTGCCCGCGGTGGCACTGCTCGCCGCGGGGCCGGCGCTCGCGCTGGCGCGCGGGGAGCGCGGGGCCGTGCGCGGCGTTGTCCTCCTGCTCGCGCTCACCGCGGTCGCGGGTGGGCTGGCGCTGCTGGTGCGCGGTTCCCAGCTGCTGGAAGCGATCCCGTGGCTCGAAGAGACGCCGGGCCTCGTGCCGCTGCCGCCGATCGCGGGCGGCATCCTGCTCGCCGGCGGCGCAGCCATAGGCGCGGCGGCGCTCGTGCGTCGCGGCCGCCTGGCGCTCGCCGCCCTGGTGGCGACCACGGCGGCCTTCGAGGCGGTGGTGGTGGCAGGCACCGTGGCGGTGGCGCCGCTGCTCTCGTGGAAGGGCGTGGCAGGCGCCATCGTCTCGCGCGTCGGCCGCGACGCCGAGATCGTGTTCGAGGCTCCGGTCGAGTATCAGCTAGTGGGTGGGCTCGACTTCTACCTCCAGCGCGACGTCACGCTACTTGAACCGGCTGGCGGTTTCGTGCCTCCTACGTACCTCGAGGGACGGGTGGAGGGGATGTTCATCGACCGGATGGAGCTGGAGCGCCGGTGGCAGGAGGCCGCACCCGTCGTGTTCGTGAGCGACCCCACGCGCCGCCGCGATCGCCCCGAGGAGCTGGTCCCCGAGCCGTTCGTCGTGCTGGCACGCTTCGGAAACCGATGGGTACTGGGCAACGCGGCCGTCGCGCGCTAGCCGGGCTGCTGGCGTCGCTGGCGCTCGGCGGCGTACCCGCCCAGGGCGGCCCCACAATCGTCCCGGTGCCCGAGGTGGTCCTCGACCCGAACGAGGGCAACACTTGGGGTCTCATGCTCGCCATGCTCTTCAAGGACGCCAACAACGACGTCCGGTACCTCTTCGCGCCGGACGTTCGCTACAACGACTACAGGGGCGTCTACCCGGTGCTGCGGCTCCTCGCCTATCCGAGCGAAGACCGCTTCTACTCGATCGCGATCGGCAAATCGACGACCAAGGACCAGAAGTACGAGGCCGAGTACGAGAACTACGAGCTGCTTGATCACGCCGCGTTCCTCGAGGCGTCGGTCAGCTACGAGGACGACTCGACCGAACGCTTCTGGGGCTTCGGCAACGACTCGGACGAGGACGAGGAGTCGAACTACACGAGCGAGATCTTTTTGGCGCGCGTGGAGCCCGGCTACTATCTCCGGCCGAAGCTGCACGTGAGCCTCGACAGCCGCGTGCTCTTCCACGACGTCTCGAGCGGGCAGGTCCCGGACTTTCCGTTCATCGCCGTGGAGCATCCGGAGGTGCGAGGGCGGGGGCTCGAGGGCGCCTGGTTCTGGCTGAACCGCGCCGCGCTCACCTGGGATTCGCGCGACTCCCGCAAGATCCCGAAGCAGGGCTCGTTCGCCGAGCTGTACGTGGACGGCTCGAGCGAGGCCTGGGGCAGCGACAAGTCGTTCCTCAAGTGGGGGATCGAGGCCAAGACCTTCCATTCGTTCCGCGCCGCCAAGAACCCCACGCTCGCGCTGCGCGCCGGTATCGACTGGATGACCGGGGACGACGACTCGCCGTTCTACCTGATGAACACGGTGGGCGGCCGCCGCTCGCTGCGCGGCTTCGGCGGCGACCGCTTCATCGACTTCAACCGCGCTCTCGCCTCCGCGGAGCTGCGCACGCGGGTCTGGTCGCACCGCCTCTTCGGCGTCGACCTCGACGTGGAGATCGCGCCCTTCGTCGACACCGGCCAGGTGTTCGCCGACCTCGGCGACTCGCCGGTGAGCGACCTCCACTGGGTCGTGGGCAACGGCTTTCGCGGCCTCGTACGCCCGCAGATCCTGGCCTTCGTCGACCTGGGCTACGGGTCGGAAGGGCTCGCCGTCTTCACCGGCATCGACTACCCCTTCTGAGCGGCCGCACGGCGCGGCGGCAGCACCCCGCGCGGCACGCGCAGCAGCACGAGCGCCCCGCGGCGTCCGTAGCGCGCCTCGCTCGCAGCGAGCTGCTCGAGCGCCGGCCGGGCGGCGGCGGGCAGTGCTGCGACCTCGCGCTCCCAGGCGAGGAAGTAGACGTCGCGGTCGGCCGGCCGCGTCCTCCAGTCCGCGACCGCGCGCGGCGCGTAGAAGCGCACGCTCGGCTCGACCGGAAAGTAGGCGTAGAGCGGCTCTCCAGGAGGCACCAGCCGCGCGACCACGGGCATGAAGCCGGCGAAGCCGCGTGCCTGGGCAATCGCCGGGCGCAGCACGATCTGGAAGGTGAGGGCCGCGACCGCCATGACGGCGGCCACGGGGGGCAGCATGCCCGCCCAGTCTCCTTCGCGGCGCCGTCGCGCCAGCAGCACGGCCAGCGCCACCAGCGCGGCCGCGACGAGCACCATGGCAAGCCACTGCTGGCGGGCGACGCGCTGCATGGCCGCCAGAGACGCCTGGTCGGTCGGTGCCAGCACGCCGCTCAGCAGCGTCGCGGCGTCGAAGCCCAGGGCGAAGGCCAGCACGATCGCGCCCACGAGCGCCACGACCGGCGCATAGGCAGCCGTGGTGACGCGCAGCAGCCGCGCGAGCCGGGCGCCCGGCTCCGCGGCGACGCCCGCGGCCAGCAGCAAGGCCACCGCCGGATACGCCGGCAGCAGATACACCGACCGCTTGCTCGCCGACAGCGTGACGACGGCGACGATGACGGCGATCCACGCGACCAGCAGCGTCCGGACCGCCGGCCGCACCTGGACGGGCGCCGCGGCGAGCGGCAGCAGCGGCGTCCAGGGCAAGAGCCCGACCAGCGCCATTCCCACGGGGAAGAGCGGACCGTGCGCGTGGCCCGTGCCGGCCTTCGTCGTGTCGACGAAGCGGCCGAGGTTCTCGGCGAGCACGATGTCGAGAAACGCGCGTCCGTGCTCCAGGTAGGCGATCGCGTACCAGAGCGCCGCCGCTGCAGCGCCGCCGGCGAGCGGAACGAGGAGCGTGAGCAGCGTTCGGTCGCGCGTGGTGAGCGCCGTGGCCACCAGCGCGGCCGCCGGAAAGGCGGCGCCGATCGGACCCTTGGCGAGCACCGCGAGGGCCGTCCCCACGACGACGAGCGCGCTCGTCCAGCCCCTCCCGCGTCCGGAGAGCCGGGCCACCCAACCGAGCAGCACGAGCGTCATCGCGGCCGAGAGCAGCATGTCAACGCGTCCCGACGTCGCCGAGCGCATCCACTCGAAGCTCGTCGCCAGCACCAGCGCCGCGCCGCCGGCCGCCAGCCCGAACGCGGTGCGGCCGAGGCAAGCCACGGCGAGCACGCCGAGCGTGGCGGCGAGCACCGAGGGCAGGCGCACCGCCGCCTCGGGCATGCCGGGCAGGGCGCGCCACGCCACCATGCCGGTCCAGTAGAGGAGCGGCGGCTTGCGCGTGAGCCTGCCGTCGGGGCGCATGGGCACGACCCAGCGGCCGGTGTGGACGACCTCGCGGACGGCGAGCGCTTCGCGCGCCTCGCCGCGCGTGTAGAGCGGCGAGGTCGCCATGCCGGGCAGGTAGAGGACGCCGCAGAGGGCGAGCAGCAAGACGGCATGCAGGCGGTGGTTCATCGTCGTTGCGCGGCGCCCGGGGCCCTGTTAGGCGAAGACCCCGTCATGAGCAAGATCGAGCGCGTCCGCGCACGGGAGATCCTCGACTCGCGCGCCTTCCCCACGGTGGAGGCGACCGTCGTGCTGTCGAGCGGCGCCTCCGGCACGGCGGCGGTGCCGTCCGGCGCGTCCACCGGCGAGCGTGAGGCGGTGGAGCTGCGCGACGGCGACCCCGCGCGCTACGGCGGCAAGGGGGTGCGCACCGCCGTCGGCAACGTCAACGGCCCGATCGCCGCGGCGCTCGTCGGCATGGAGGCCGAGCAAACCGCCGTCGACGCCCGGCTCGTGGCGCTCGACGGCTCGCCCAACAAGGGCAAGCTCGGCGCCAACGCGCTGCTCGCCGTGTCGCTGGCGACCGCGCGAGCGATCGCGGCGGACGCCCGGCAGCCGCTCTACCGCTCGCTCGGGGGCGCCGGGGCGACGCGGCTCCCGGTGCCGCTGATGAACGTCATCAACGGCGGGCGGCACGCCGACAATCCGCTCGACTTCCAGGAGTTCATGATCGTGCCGCACGGCGCGCCGTCGTTTCCGGAGGCGCTGCGCCAGGGCGTCGAGGTATACCACGCGCTGCGCAAACAGCTCGGACAGCGAAAGCTCACCACCGCGGTCGGCGACGAGGGCGGCTTCGCCCCGGCCCTTTCCTCGCACGAGGAGGCGCTCGATCTGCTGGTTGCGGCCATCGAGGTCGCCGGGCTTCGACCGGGCGCCGACATCGCCATCGCGCTCGACGTCGCCGCGAGCGAGCTCGCCGACCAGGGCGGCTACGTCATGCGCA
The DNA here is from genome assembly GCA_035559675.1 of Candidatus Limnocylindria bacterium. Lineage (GTDB taxonomy): Bacteria > Desulfobacterota > Binatia > DP-6 > DP-6 > DATMAZ01. The sequence continues at coordinate 3,449 of DATMAZ010000002.1, read as the reverse complement.
AGGCGGGCGGACGGCGGCTCACGGCCGACCAGATGATCGATCTGCTCGCCGGTTGGTGCGCGCGCTATCCGATCGTGTCGATCGAGGACGGGCTCGGCGAGAACGACTGGGAGGGCTGGAAGAAGCTCACCGCGCGGCTCGGCAAGACCGTCCAGCTCGTCGGCGACGACGTCTTCGTCACCAACGAGGCCATCCTTCGCCGCGGCATCGCCGAGGGCGTGGCCAACGCGATCCTCATCAAGGTGAACCAGATCGGCACGGTGAGCGAGACGCTCGCCGCCATGCGCTGCGCGGCGGCGGCCAAGTATCGCTGCATCGTGTCGCACCGCTCCGGCGAAACCGAAGACGCGTTCATCGCGGACCTGGCCGTCGCCACCGAGGCCGGGCAGATCAAGACCGGCGCGCCGGCGCGCTCGGAGCGGACGGCGAAGTACAACCGCCTGCTCGGGATCGCCGAGGAGCTGGGCGCGTCGGCCCGCTACGAGACGCCCTTCCGCTGAGCGGGCGCGTCGTTCTCCCAGCGGATTTGTCGGTAGTCGAAATGCGCCTCGTCGACGTCGACGGCGTTGAACTTGACGATGTCGAAGTACGGCGAGAGATCGAAGTCGCGCGGCGTGATCACGTGCGGGCTCTGGTGGCGGAAGACGGGCGGCTCGGCGGCGCCGCCGCCGCGGCGGAGAAACGCCAGGCGGCCCCGCGACGCGTGATCGTTGCCGGGCGACACGACCGTCGGCATCACCGGGAAGCCTACGTTGTCGAAGGCGCGCGCGATCATGCTCGAGCAGATGACCTCGCGGGTGAGCGGGCTGCCAAAGTCGAGCGCCGTGCGCCGCCAGCGCCGCGGGATGAGGCTCACCGGGAAGAAGTAGCGCGCGAGCCCGAGCGCGGTCCGCACGTCGTAGCGCATGCCGATCTGCGCCAGCACCTCGTCGAGGATGCGCGTCAGGTGCTCGGGCCTGAGCCCGCGCGGCCGGCAGAGGCGCACGTTCACCAGCTCGTACTTGGAGAGCGGGGAGACGACCACGCCGCCCTCGAGCAGCGCCTCCACCAGGAGGTGCTCGGCGTCGATGCCGAAGCGCGCCGTGAGCTCGGCGCGCTTCCCCGGATGACGCCGCAGCAGCTCGTCGCCGGCGTACAGCGCCACGTGCGACCACGAGCTCTGCGTGAGGTACTTGATGACCTCGCTGATGCGCTGGTCGCCGTCGACCAGCAGCACGTCGCCCTTGCGGATGAGACGGCGGAGCTTCGCGAGGTTGTTCGGCTGGATGCGGTGATACTGCCGGCGCGGCTTGGTGAGCACCCGCGCGCCGGTGTCGAGCAGCGCCTGGCGGATCCACCCCATCGTTCTTCATTGTACGGAGCGTGCGCGTGAGTCGGGAGGTGTCGTCCGCTGCGGCACTTGCGCCCCGGGCAGCGGCGTTCCGGCGCCGGCTGCTCGCCTGGTACGGCCGCGCGGCGCGCGACCTGCCGTGGCGCCGCGTGCGCGATCCCTACGCCATCCTGGTCTCGGAGATCATGCTCCAGCAGACGCAGGTGGCGCGAGTCGCCGACTACTGGCCGCGCTTCCTCGATCGCTATCCGACGCTCGAGGACCTGGCCGCGGCGCCGGCGCGCGACGTGCTCGGCGCCTGGGCCGGCCTCGGCTACTACGCGCGGGCCCGCAACCTGCACGCGACCGCCAAGCAGGTGGTGCGCCGGCATGCCGGCCGGCTGCCGTCCGATCCGGCCGTGCTGGCGCGGCTGCCGGGGATCGGCCGCTACACGGCGGCGGCCGTGGCGAGCATCGCCTTCGATGCGCCGCTCGGCACGGTCGACACGAACATCGCCCGCGTGCTGGGGCGGGCCTTTCGGCTGCCTGGCGCCCGCGGCTCCGCCGCGCGGCGGGCGGCTACCTGGCGGCTCGCTGCACGGCTCGCCGCGCCCGGTCGCGCCGCGGACTGGAATCAGGCGCTCATGGACCTCGGCGCCACCGTGTGCACCGCGCGGGCGCCCCAGTGCGGGCGCTGCCCGGTGGCCTCGCTCTGCCGCCACCGGAGCCGGCGCGCGGCCAGAAAGCAGCGCTAGGGCCGGGGTTACAGCCGGCCGGCCTGTTTCAGATACTCGGCCACCAGCACGAGCCCGTGCGCCGCGCCGAGCCGCGTGTTGTGCGAGAGCGACACGAACTTGATGCCGTTGTCGAGCGCCGGCTCGGCGCGCACGCGGCCCACGCTGCACACCATGCCGTTGCCGAGATCGCGGTCGAGCCGCGGCTGGGGGCGGAAGGGGTCGTCGTGGACCACGATCGGACGCTCCGGCGCGGTCGGCAGCTGCATGCCGGCATAGTCGCCGCCAAACGCGCGCAGCGCGGCGATCACCTCGTCGGGTGTGCACGGTTTCTCGGTCTCCACCGTGACGGCGGCCGTGTGGCCGTCGAGCACCGCCGCGCGCGTGCAGGTGGCGCCGACGGGCGCGGGATGCGGGACGATGCCCCCCTCGCCGAGCGCGCCGAGGATCTTGCCGGTCTCGCGCGCGACCTTCTCCTCCTCCTTGGGGATGTAGGGGATCAGGTTGTCGATCAGGTCGAGGCCGAGCACGCCGCCCGCGCGCCCGGCGCCCGAGATGCCCTGCATGGTGGTGACGAGGACGCGGCGGAGGCCGAAGCGGTCGAGGATGGGCTTGAGCGCCACCACGATGCCGACCGTCGTGCAGTTCGACTGCGGCAGCACGAAGCCCTTCCAGCCGCGCCGCCGGCGCTGGTGCTCGATCAGCGGGAGATGCGCCACCATGTTCACGCCCGGCACGAGGATCGGCACGTCCTCCTCGTAGCGGTAGGCGGAGGCGCTGCTCAGCACGGGCACGTGCTGGGCGAACTTCGGCTCCAGCTCGCGTGCGGCATCGCTCTCGATCAGCGAGAAGACGACGTCGACGGACGACGCATCGAACGTGGCCGCGTCCTGGACGACCAGGTCGAGGAGGTCGGCCGCCGGCTCCTCGCGGCACCACCACAGGCGCGCGCCGTTGCGGTCGCGGATCGCCTGGCGATACGGCTTCCCCGCGGTCCGCGCCGATGCCACCAGCGCCGTCACCTCGAACCAGGGATGCCGGTCGAGCGCGACGAGCGCCTGCTGTCCGGCGATGCCGGTGGCTCCGACGACGGCGGCGCGCAGCTTCCGCATGATCGTGACGGAGTATCGGGGCGGGCCCCCGGAGTGTCAATGGCGGCCGCCGCTACTGCACGAGATACCCACGCGCCCCCATGCACTGCGTGAACATCTGGGCCCACTCGGCCGACGAGCGCGCGAACTGTGAGCCACCCGGCCATCGGTGTCGTCGTCATGGGAACCTCCTAACGCTGCGCCACGATGAAGGCGCGCACGGGCTCGTGGACCTGATGCGGGGCGCCGAGGCCGAGCAGCACGTCAACGTGACCGAGCTGGGGAAGGACGCGCACGACGGCCTGCGCACCGCCC
>DATMAZ010000001.1:0-4753 GCA_035559675.1 Candidatus Limnocylindria bacterium | reverse complement strand
GTGGGCGGCGGCGCCGCTCACGCGCATCGCCTTCGCCGAAGGCGCCCCGGTGGCCGAGCCCGTCGGCGTCTCGAACTACGCGGAGCTGCTCTCCCGCTGCGGCGACGGCCTCTCACCGCTGATCGCCGATCCCGACGGCAGCATCATCGACGATCTCTTCGGCGAGGGCGCTTCGGGCGGGCTGTTGGGCGTCGGTCTCTCGGATTGCGACCCGAGCGACGGTCTCGTCGAGGAGCACACCATGCTGGTGAACTTCTCGACGTTGCCCGGGCCCTCCGCCGAGCGGAACGCGCTCGCGTTGCGCATCGTCACGCACGAGCTGGGGCACGTGATCGGGCTCGCCCACAGCGTGCTGAACGCCGATTTCCAGGACGACGGCAACGCGCCGAACGACGTCTACCTGCCGATCATGTTCCCCGTGCTCTCCGACGACGATCCGCTGGGCGCGGCGCAGCTGCATCTCGACGACGCCACGATGGTGGCGTCGCTCTACCCGGCGGCCGGGTTCGCGGAGTCGACGGCGACCATCGCGGGACTCACGCTGCTGCCGCCGGCGTCGCATCCGATCTCCGGTACGTTCCTCGCGGTGCGCAGCACCGCCGATCCGCTCGCGAACGCGGTCTTCACGGCGTCGGGCCTGACGCCGATCGCCGTCGCGATCGGCCGCGTGGTGGCCTTCCTCGGCCTCGCCGGCGAGCCGCCCGGCGCCTTCCAGGTGAGCGGGCTGCCGCCGGGCGAGTACACGGTGGAGGTGCTGGGCGGCATGAGCGGCGAGCAGCCGGAGTTCTACGCCGCCGCGAGCGAGAGCCACGACCCGGCCGCCGATCCGCCCGACCTCGCCGCCCCGATTGCGCTCGCCGCCGGCGAGGTGGCCCGCGCCGACCTGCTTCTCGACGCCGCCGCCGGGACGGTCGCCGCACGGGCGAGCGACACGAGCTGGCACGTCGTCTGGAAGGGCCGCGCCCGCATCCCGGGCGATCGGCAGAAGGTGCCGGCCTCGCTGCTGCCGCCACCCGGCCGCCTCGATCTGCTGGCCACCGGCGGATGGGCGCTGCGCAGCGGCTCGACGCTCTTCGACGTGCTCCTCTCCGGGCGCTGGGCTCCGAGCGTGGGCAAGCGGGGAGCGAGCGCGCGGCGATACGAGCACGAGCCGGCAATGCCGGACGTGCTCACCGAGTTTGCCGAGTCCCTGTTCGGCACCCAGGCCGCGTTCGAGGAGCTGTCGGCGACCGGCCGCACCAACGGCAAGCAGCTGCGCGGAGCGATCACGCTCCGCGGCCGGTACTTCGGCGGGCCGCGCTCGACGAAGCTCACGCTCACGTACAAGTATCGCGGCCGGCCGCGCGGGGTCGACGTCGTGCCGGGGCCGGTGCCGCCGCTCGCGACCGCCGCCGTGGTGGTCGAGCCGGCGCTGGCCGAGACCACGCCCGGCGGGCAGGTGAGCTTCGCCGCCGTGGTGGAAGGCGCGCCCGGCGGCGTTACCTGGTCGCTCACCGGTCCGGGCTCGATCGACGCCGCGGGTGTCTACCGCGCGCCGGCGGGGGGCGGCGGGCGCGCGTACGTCGCGGCGCGCAGCGTGAGCCAGCCGGGCGCCGTCGGCCTCGCGGCGGTGGACGTCGTCCCGTAGCGCGTCTACGCGGGGAAGGTAGCGAGCCACGCCGCCGCCCGCTGGAAGCACCAGTAGGCGGCGGCACTGCCCATCACGTAGGCGGGCGCGCGGCGGAGCCAGGGCGGCAGCGGACCGGCCAGGCGGGCGACGGCGGCGCGGACCGCCAGCACGAGGAGCACGAAGGCGATCTGGCCGAGCTCGATTCCCACGTTGAACGCGACGAGCGCGAGCGGAATCGCCCTGGAGGGCAGGCCCGCCTCCTCGAGCACCGACGCGAAGCCGAGGCCGTGCAGCAGCCCGAAGGCGCACGCCATGAGCCAGGGGCGCCGCGCCCAGGAGGCCGCCGGCTTGCGCTCGTGCTCGGCGACTTCGATCGCGACCACGAGCACGCTCAGCGCGATCGCCAGCTCGACCGGTCCGGACGGCAGGGTCACCGCACCGAGTGTGGCCAGCGCCAGCGTGATGCTGTGGCCGAGCGTGAACGCGGTCACCATGGCGAGCACCTGGCGCCAGCCGGCCGCCAGCAGCACGAGGCCCATCACGAACAGCAGGTGGTCGGGACCGCGCGCGATGTGCTCGAGCCCGAGCCGGACGTAGTCGCGGGCGACGGCGATCGCGCTCGGCGCCGCGGGCACGACGAAGCGCGGCGTCTCGGACGTGAGCACGCCGTCCGCGACGTGGCCGCTCGCCAGCTCCACGCGCACGATCGCCGCGAGCGGCGCGACCAGGCCGTCGACGCCGACCGCACGGCCGACGAGGCCGCCGGCGCCGCAGTCGACGCGCCAGCGCGCCGTCACCGCGTCGGCCGCCCGCTCCTCGCGCGCCGGCTCGAGGTTCCGGCAGGATGGCGGGAAGACGGGCCGGAGCGTCGTCCCCCGCGGGCGCGGCAGGCTCTGGCGCCAGCGCACCGCCACGATCCCGTCCGGCTCGGCGTGCAGCTCCAGCACCGCCGGTGCCAGCGGATGCGCGCGCGCGGGGGCCGCGCCGAGCACGATCGCGAGCGCCAGGAACGGCAGCACGCCGCGAGACACTCGCAGATGTGCCGGCCCTCGACAAATCGAGGCCGCTTTCGTACGTCTGGCGGCCGTGAAGCGAGCGCGAGCATGCGGGTGGCGCCGGGTGCGCCGTCCTCGTTCTGCTGGTCGCCGCCGTGGATGCGCGCGGCGCCTCGCCCGGCCCGTGGGCCCGGACCGAGGAGCGCGAGCCGTGCGCGGACCCGGCGCCGCTGAGACGCCCGTACTTCGGCGATCTCCACGTGCACACGAGTCTCTCGGCCGACGCCTACATCTACGGCACGCGCACCGGGCCGCGCGACGCCTACGGCTTCGCGCGCGGCGAAGAGATCACGCTGTCCGACGACAACGAGGAGCAGACACGCACCGCCCGCATCGACCGCGCGCTCGACTTCATGGCGGTCACCGACCACGCCGAGTTCTTCGGCGAGGTCGACCTGTGCGCGACGCCGGGATCGCTCGTGTACGACGAGCAGCTCTGTCAGGTGCTCCGCCAACCCGAGCCCGATCTGAGCCAGCGCTTCCTTGCCACCGCGCAGTGGCTCTTTCCGCTGGGCTTCCCCGAGCCCGTCACTGAGCACGCGTTCTGTGCGACGGCCGGGGTCGACTGCGATGCCGCCGCGGTATCGGTGTGGGAGGACATCCAGGCCGCCGCCGAGGAGGCGTACGACCGCACCTCCGCCTGCACCTTCACCTCGTTCATCGGCTACGAGTACACGGCGAGCCTGTCGGGGCGTCACCTGCATCGCAACGTGATCTTTCGCAACGAGAAGGTGCCGGCGATCGCGCTCTCGTACCTCGACACCTTCGAGGGCGGGGTCGGCCGGGGGCTCTGGGCAAAGCTGGAGGCGCAATGCCTCGAGGCCGGCACCGGGTGCGAGGCGGTCGTCATCCCGCACAACTCGAACATGAGCGGGGGCGATCAGTTCTTCGACCCCGCCGACGCGGACGACGCCGCTCGGCGCGAGCGGCTCGAGCGCCTGGTGGAGATCCACCAGGTGAAAGGCAACTCGGAGTGTCGCTTCGACCAGCTCGTCGGCGCCGGCGCGGGCACGACGGACGAGCTCTGCACCTTCGAGATCGAGCCGCGACCCCACCAGCTGCCCGGGACGCCGGTGCCGCCGATCGACCAGTTCCCGACGCGCAACCTGGTCCGCAACGTGTTGAAGGACGGACTCGCCTTCGAGCAGATGCTCGGCGTGAACCCCTTCCGCATGGGCTTTACCGGCTCCACCGATACGCACAACGCGAACGCAGGCGACGTGGCCGAGGAGGGGTGGCCGGGCATCCAGGGCAACGAGGACTCCTCGCCGCAGCGGATGATCCGGGACAACATGCGGACCAACCCGGGCGGGCTCACCGCCGTCTGGGCGGAGGAGAACTCGCGCGACGCGCTGTTCGCCGCCCTGGCACGCCGGGAGACGTATGCCACGACCGGCACGCGTCCGGTGGTGCGCTTCTTTGCCGGCGCGCTCACCGGGGTGCGCTGCGGGCGCGACGACTTCGTTGCCCAGGCGTACGCGACGGGTACGCCGATGGGCGGCGAGATCGGCCCGGTGCGCGGCAACCGCAGCCCGCGCTTCGCCGTCTGGGTGCAGAAGGACCCGGGCACCACCGAGCAGCCCGGGCGGGACCTCGAGCGCGTGCAGGTCGTGAAGGGCTGGCTCGACGCGGACGGTGTCACGCACGAGCGGGTGTTCGAGGTGGCCGACGCGGCCTCCGGCGCGGACGTCGATCGCAGGACCTGCACGCCCACCGGCAGCGGCGCGGCCGAGCTGTGCGCGCTCTGGGAGGACCCCGACTTCGACCCCCGCCAGCGCGCGTTTTACTACGTGCGGGTGCTGGAGGCGCCGACCTGCCGCTGGAGCACGTTCGTATGCAAGGCGGCCGGCGTCGATCCGTTCGCCGCCAACTGCGCCGAGCAGGCCGCGGCCGCGGACCCGGCGTTCGCGGACTGTTGCCTCGGTGAGGCCAACGATCCGTTCATGTCGCCGATCGTTCGCGAGCGGGCCTGGACGTCGCCCATCTGGTACCGGCCCGACGGGCCCGCGCGGCTGTCGGCGCGGCTGCGCTTCGGCAAGGAGTCCGACGTGGGCGTGCTCGACGTGCGGCTGCGGCTCGGCAGCGGCCC